>JAGYIW010000009.1 GCA_018402195.1 Gammaproteobacteria bacterium | reverse complement strand
TTCCTGTACCTGTCGCAGAGTCCTTGTTAAGGTTATTGCTTTCAACAGAGATGCCGTCCATCCGGCAACCATTAACCGATACCTTATAAGCTTAGCACGTTGGTGAGTTCGTACCATACCACCTGTCGTCATATCAGACGAAACTCCACAGTAAAACCGGCAATGTTGAGTCCATCTAGCTTCACCGAGAACTGCTGTTCCTGTAATGACCAAGTTGCATGAAGGTTCAGGGTTAGCTAGAATTAGGATATGGGTCATGCAAAAAGGATGTTTCATGCCAAATTCCCCAGTTCCCCTATCCCCCAAAGAAAAATGGTCTAAAGCCCTCAAGCTGTGTTTTGACCATCCATTATCCTACTGGGGCATTACTCTTCTACATCTCATTACCCTCGGGGTGTTTTTTAAAGGCAGACACCACTCCTATTTTGGTGAGTCCATAGAGCCTCACTTGGGACTGTCGCTGCACGATGGTCTCAACCTTTTTTTGCTGCTATTTTGTCTGTTTCTTTCCAGCCTTCTGGTGGAGCGTATTGATGAAAGTCATCGCCATGTTATTTCAGACATCACTACTTCTTGCCATAAGGCTTGGCGGCGCCTCCTCAATGTTGCCGTTGCACTCTTTAGCGCTTTTTTCGCTGCTAGCCTGTTACTATTACCCTTCATCCTCACTGCTATCCACCCAGCTGCTGAGTCTACTATCCGCCATTTTGCCAACCAGCCCATTTTTGGATCATCATTTATGACCATGGGGTTTATGATTTTTTCTGTGATGTCGATATGGACAATTGCCTCCTATGGCCTCAATCGTTGCATTTATGCCCCCATCATTGCTTCCATCCATGGCTGCCCTGGTTTACAAAGCACTAAGTCCAGCTTCATCATCACATCAGGGCAATGGCTTAACGGCATTAGGGTTATCTGGCTGCCCATGACCATTTTGTTCATGTTTACCTATAAAGGTTTTGCTTTGATCATGAGCCATCCCTTGCTTGCTGTGTCCCTCACATACGGTCTGTTACTACCTTTCTTTTTTAGCTTGTTGGTAGTAGAGCTGCGTAGTATGCTGCACCAACGCAATACCAATCTTGAATCCTTAACTCAACACTCACCTAGCGCTTGGTAGGTGCTTGTATAAAATTGTCAGTCGGATAGAATGTGTCCGTAGAGGTATTTTATGGAAAAGTTAAAAGTTACACCAGGCCTTATCGTCAAGCCGTCGAGTATTCATGGCTATGGGGTTTTTGCGGGCAAACCCTTTGCCAGAGGTGATTTGATTGAGGAATGTGCAACAATCAACATTAAGGATCCCCCACTGAAAGAACACCTGGCTTCTGGTAAGCATCATTTGTGTAATTACATTCATAGACTTAATGATGATTTGCATATCTTATTGGGTAATGGCTCGCTGTACAATCATGCCAACAAACCTAATGCTGAGCTGGTTTACAACCCTAAGCGTCGCTTGATGCAAATCTGGGCCATAGATGCCATCCCGCGTGGGCGGGAAATTGTCATGTATTATGGTGACAACTGGATAGAATCAAATATGAATCGCATTGTGAAGTCTAAGCAAGCTCAGACATTTTCTCAGGCCCTTCTTGAGCTACCCTTGGCCAAGACCTTTGTAGTTGTTGCTGTTATGTTGGTTTTCTTAAAAGTGATTATTGTTGCCTTTTGACTTTTGACTTTGTTAAGCCTAGCGTTTTCGGCTGGCTAACTTATCCAGTTCGGTCATTTTCAGCCACAAGCTTATTAACACTGTCATTACCATGGTAACGACTAAAGCAATTAGCACCATGATGCGCTGATCCAGCCTGTCACTTAACAACACTCTTCTGTCATTAAAATATCGGTGTGCTACTTCATTAGCGCCATAAAGCCCTTCCCATACCTGCTCTGCCAGCATCTTGCTGTCTTTGTCAAACAGCAATTCCTGAGCGAAAGTGATTTTATCGTGGGCGTTTAATTTTAGCTCGTTGCTCGCCAGTCGATAATTTTGCATGAAGTTTGGCATGACCATTTTGGGAATTTCCACACCATGAAGAATCAATGCCATAACGTGTACATGCATATCATTAAGCGAATCATAATGCATGGAAAAATCCGACAAGGATCGCGACACTCCTGGCACCGAAGCAAACCGTTGCATTACTGGCAGCTGGTGATAGCCATGGCTACCTTGCTCCACCAGATGATTGTAGTCTTGTAGGCTCTCAACGTCAAAACCTATGGCAAATTGTTTGGTTGCTTGCTCCTCACGCATGACCCGGTCCACCAAGGCTTTGTAGCTACTATCAAATATCTGTTGTTCTTGCCACAATTCATTTTTTTTGTGTTGAATACGCATCACACTAATAATCAAGGCCAAAGACACTACACCAAAAACAAATAAAATTGCTGAAAGGGACAGCAGCAAGGGAAAACGCTTCATCATGCTGTCAGATTTACCCTGGCTAATGGTCATTTATCTTCATCCTAGCAAATAGTTAAGAACAAATAATGAGTAGGTCACGCCAACACAAATCAACATAACAATATAGACTCAGCTGGCCAGTGCATCCAGCCTCCCCACAAAATGGTGTTTATTGGGGCGACTACGCAAAATAGACCATTTGCTATCATCAAAGAATTGCTCCAATTGATCATTATTTAAACACGTGCTGACTTGTAGATTGACTTCTACCAAAGAGGCTAAGGCTAGTGGCATCAGCACCAGTATCAACGCCAAAGTTATCAGAACTTTGCGCCAAATTAGTTGGGGTAGTGTGTCTACAAAAGCCATTGATTTAGCATCCATGCTGGGATAAATCCATATGATTTACCAGTAATCATTTTAAGTGATGACAGCATAATTATCAATAAGGTCCCTAGGGCTTATGCCTCATTTAATACCATTTGGATGATGGTGTGCTGATCACAATCATCAAACATCGTCAACAAAGCTTTACTTTTATAGATTTGCGTTGCAGATAAAACAAAAATATCTTTGCAGCCAAAATCACGAAAGCAAATTTTACCATGCGCATCAAGCCCAACAATCATGCACAAACCAAGTTTGTCAAAACGATTTTTATGCCAAGTTAAAATATTGACAAGTTTATTAAGTGTATTCAAGATAGCTCCCCATGGTTACGAAAGTTTCCACAGAGATGCCCGACAAACGATATAGTGTCTCCTTCACCTTAAGCACTATTATAATGTATTAAATCATAATTTCCAGTAAAAATTAAAGCAGTAACATCGCATCACCATAGCTAAAAAAGCGATAATTATGCTTAACTGCATAATCATAAGCTTTCATGACTTTCTCATAACCTCCAAATGCACATACCAACATCAGCAAGGTGGAAGACGGCAGGTGAAAATTGGTAAAAATTGCATCAACATACTTATATTCATAGGGTGGTTTGATAAATAAATTTGTCATGCCCCGCTGAGGCTTGATCTCTCCATCTTGCACACTGGATTCTAGCGTTCGCACCACAGTTGTGCCTATGGCAAATACTCGCCCTCCCCTAGTTTTACAAGCTTTAATTTGCTCACATACTTCCTCGCTCAACTCAGCATATTCGTGATGCATAACGTGGTCTTCAATATTATCCACACGTACTGGCTGAAATGTCCCAGCACCAACATGCAGAGTCACAAAAGCATGTGGGATATTCTTTGCCTTGACAGCCTCCATCATGGCCTCATCAAAGTGCAAACCCGCAGTTGGGGCAGCTACAGCTCCCAACGATTTGGCATAAACAGTTTGATAACGATCCAGGTCTTCGGTCTCTGCTTCACGCTTAATATAAGGTGGCAATGGCACTTCACCCAATGATTCCATGGTGGCATAAAAATCTTGCTTACCATGGAGCTTTGCTTGGAATAGCCCATCAACTTGATCAAAAATATGCAAAATCTGTTGATTTTCCAAAGTTAATTCACAAGGTAACTTGAGCTTTTTGTTACTCTTGATATGCAACCAAGCCTGATATGGGCCAAGCAATCTCTCTACCAAAATAGATACACTGCCTCCAGTGGCTTTATGGGCTTTTAGTCGGGCATGCATAACTTTGGTATCGTTAAACACCAACAGGTCGTTTGGCGACACATAGGATAAAAATGAGGCAAACTTGCTATCCACAACATCTTCGTTCTTTTTATCGACAACTAACAGGCGACTGTCACACCGATGTGGCAAAGGGTGTCTAGCTATCTGCTCTGACGGCAAGTAATAGTAAAAATCTTTTAACTTCATGAAATAAATAGCTTAATGAATATAACGGCAACTTTAATCTTTTTTACCATGATGCACAAGCACATGTTTTCTGAATGTTGCACGGGCTTACTTCGAGGTGAAACTCAAGTAGGCAACTAATATTGTCACACTCTCTCAAATTAATGACTTGAAATCGGACCTTTATATCCAAATTGTCTTGACGAATGGCTTTCCATTAAGGTAAATTGACGTTTCGCATGGTCCTGCCGGGGTAGCGAAATTGGTAGACGCGCCAGTTCAAAATCCGGTGGTGGCAACACCGTGTCATTTCAAGTCCGACCCTCAGGTACCATCATTGCGAGGACAGTCTGCAAAACAAAATCTCAAGCTTACAATCTAGGCCTGAGAGGCTGAAGCTGATTTTTAATGCAATAGGCATTCATTATGCAGACGAAATTATAATGCTAGGCCCAAAGGCCTTTTATGTTGGCTGGAGGGCAAAGCGAGCCATGGGCAAGTCCCGGCCCCAGTGTTATAATGCTTGCTACCTCTATGCTCTATATGGCGCTATCCACGACTGTGACTGGCGCGATGTTCCAGAAGAAGCGAAAGAGCATTTAAAACTTACACTGCTGAATTGCAGGCAAAAACACTGAAGATTAAAATGCTTTTATTCTGATGTTTTAATATTGCTTGTCATTTCTCTTTTTGATGGCTTGCCTAGATTGTACATCCTTGGTTAAATTACAGCAAGAGCCTCAACATTATTGAATAGTTATTTTGCCTAGGCGCCCAGCCATGATACGAAGCAATAATAACCAATAAGGCGTTATTCAAAGGCTATTTTAACCAGTGGTTAAAGAACTATATCGATTTTGCTTGCACTTTACCACCCAGTATTTTTCCTTTAACTCCTTGAAAAGCTATTTCTTTTTTATGATTTTCCTTCTGCATCAGATTTAAATTATCAGGCTCTTTTACCTGCAACATAGGGTGACTACTTCAGCAATTCTCGGTGAAGCTACTCTGCCCAAATGTTCTGTGCAATATAGGCGTATCTCCCTGTAAACCCTCTAAAACTAATTTAAACTTCAGTCTTTTGCCCATTTCTTCCGCTTCATTGTCTTAGCCTCCTTGTCTGGCTGTAGAATAACACCCTCTTAAATACACCACTAACTTAACTGGTAAGTGGGGGTAGTATCATTTTTCTCATCTTAGTCTTTTTAAAGCCCATTGTTCCCTGTTATACTCAGTTAGAACTCATGAGACTCAACAGCTGATCGTAAAATCATAAAACAAATATTTCAGCAGTATTAACTTAGTGTGAAGTTATATGAACAAGCTCTGGCATCACGCACACTTAATGGCTCAAGCCAATACCATTGTTGCAACTTGGTTTCGTCGCTACGCTTCAAAAGGAGAAAACTCCTGTTCTGGCTCTTCTACTTGAGTGGACCAGCTATCTTCAGACCTTGTTTAGGATTTCATTCAGGAAGAAATATCGCCCTGAACCTTTACGAAAATATTGCTTTACCGATGATTGCCTTCTCGTTTGGACTTATACTGATCGTTTAATCATTGAACTCATCTTAACCATCATCAAACCCACCTTTAAATACGTTATTTCGCCCCTTTGCTTGCACCTCAAAGGGCCTGATGGCGTCAAGCACGCCATCGATCAAGTACAAAAAGCCCTTAATACAAACGACTATCATTACTTTATCAGAGCCGATATCAAAGGCTACTATGCCAATATTGACCATCAGATCCTCTTAGATCAGCTATTCGAGCAATACCAAGATCCTAAGGTAAGGTATTACTTCTCTGCTTTCGTCACTGCATTAACCGATGATGATGGCATACTCCGACATTCTAACAAAGGTATTCCTAGAAGAAGCTCTATCTCACCTTTCTTCGGCGCACTCTATCTGTCTCCTCTAGACAGAGCCTTTGAAAGCAAGGGGCATCTTCTACGTGCGACCCATGGACGATATCGTCATACTTTTAAGACCAAGAGGCAATACTTAAACGCTAAGAAAAGCTTCATCTACATCTCAAAGAACTTAAGCTCTCTCTTTCTCAACATAAAACCAAATGGAGTAAATGTGTCTCAGCTCAACACAATACTCAACCTCACAAATCAACACACAAACCAAAACACAAAATAACACAAACAACAATCCTTTTGGGGATGATGCCTCGGTCTTTCACTTCCTAGGCGTCAGCTTTCTGGTGGCGCAAACTGAAAAGTAAAAAACCATGGGCGACAGGGTACATCCCCGTACCTGTCACCAGGGAGCCCTTGATAAGGTTATTGCTTTGAACACAGATGCCGTCAATCCGGCAATAATTCAGCAATACCTTGCCGCGTTCAGGCACGTTGGTGGGTTCGTACCTCCTGTCGTCAAATCAACATCTGCGCATGCTGCGTGCGTGGACCTGTCTTCGAGGCACTCACCTCAGCACGCCTGGGTTGGCGGGGGGCTGCTCCATCAACGGCCCCTGACCCCCCATGCCGAGGCATAGGTGCTAATGTTGACAACTCACGACGGGTCGCATTAAGCTGCGACGTACGGTCCTTACATAGCTTAGTCACTGCAGCGTGGTCGGCCACACCACACCTCCGAGCACAACACCACCCCCTCTACAAGTGCGGGGGCGCACAACGGGCCAGGCATTCCATGGGCACGGACCCACGAAAATCCAGACACTCTGCCCGCCTCACCCAGCTTCCCTCCTAAGCCTCCTCCATTGTAGCTAGCACTAAACCAGTCTCCCTTATCTCCCTTTAGTTGCCGAGGAAAGGGCTTCGCTTGAAAATCTGGTACTGGATCAAATGGCCTCGCCGGATGACAATACTCTTGCGCTACGTGCGCTACAACAGCTCGCTGCGCTCCTCCTATACCATGGATCCATAATCGTTGCAGCTCATTCCAATTACTTGCATCGTACAAAGCATCATATTGGTCTAGGTAGGTCTGGTAGGCCATATCAATGGCTCAAAGGAAAGTACGCGCCATGGCCTTGATCACTTGTCAGGCTTTCCCTGGGCTTGGCATTATCATCGCTGATTGGGATCTACCTTGTCAAATAAACCCCTTATCATCTCCCATGTGCCAGTCACTGCCATAGCGCATATTGAAAGCCTGTGATGCCCTTAAACTCTCTGCCTGCATGGTTGCACAATCCCCTTTGCCTAAGACCCCAACTTAGGCTCACGCTGCAACATCGCCTCAGCTTCAGCCCTGCTCTCCATACGCCACATGCTGGACAAATTTGATCTACTTGATTCTGATCTAACACCCGGAGCTGGAGGTGTCTGTTCATAAGTCTTGCTGTGAGTAAATAAACTAAAAACCGTTAACTTTGATCCTCTTAACTCCTCCCCTTTTTGTTATCTCTGATCCATCAAACTTCGATCTCACTTCCCTGAACAAAGGGATGATCCATACTCTCTGCGTCTCTGTACCTTTGCAGTAGCCATACATTTATAGCTCATCCGTTAAACTTTTACTTTCACTCGCCAATGACAATGATTCTGAAACCTCATCTCGCAGCACTTCACTGAGTGCTTTTATACATGATGCATCGCTTCTAGCTCCTCACGCTTGCCTGCTCGCTCTAATTCATTGTGCCTTAGATCTTCTCTTATCCCTGACTGCGAAACTTTTCCTTCCGCTTCTAGTGCTTCGATGCTGTTACCGTCTCCGTCATTCTTTCCAACGATGCTGATCACTTAAGCTCTTCAAGTAATTCACTTAATTCGCCCACCTTCAGTGCTTGTTTCTTCTCTTCCTCATGCAACCTCATCTAACCCCTCCTTTGAAATCTGTAACTTTATGCCCTTTACCTTGAGAATTATCGTGCACTCAACCAAGCATAGCAATGAGGTTTGAAGCTGTCTCCTCACGTAATGTTGTTAAGCACACCCTCACAACGCTCTATCTCTTGAAAGACTCCCTGTAAAATCGATTCCGGCGTTCGCCACCATTGCCTCTCCCACTGACTTAATCTTCCCTATATTAGATGATGCTGTCGTCGATCCGCGCTTTGCTGCTTCATCAGCTGACTCTCCAAATCACTTAACCGCAGCTGCATCGATATTGTTAAGTCTGTTCTCTTTTGCTCTCGATCCACGCGTCGGCGAAACTTCTCCTTAAAACTTTCGATCAATTTTCTTAGTGTAATGTTTGCTCTTAGATCTATCTCTTGCAATCTAGCTCCTGTCAGGGGACTTGTCCTATTTCTCCCTGATAACCAGTCTTCTATTAACAGACAGCTCATACAGACAGCCATCTGATGCTTGCTCCTGGATCTTCCATCACTTCCCACATTGATAGGACAATAGTACTCTTCAGATATTTCTAACTCACTTCCTGCTACCAATTCTTCACAGTAACCACTTTTTAAATTTGATGTATCCACTTTTTCTTCTCCCTTGTTTTTACTTTGGTTAAACCTTGCTACACTCATAAGTGCAAACTTAACCTTATCCACAAACTTTTGTGCAACTTGTTTGTCAGCAATTCTCGGTGAAGCTACTTGCCCAAATGTGCTGTGCAATAACGGCCCAATTTATCGATTTAAAGCTGGTTGTCTTGCCATTTTACCTTATCAATGCTATCAATGATTTCTCGCATTTGTGTTTCTTTAGGAATATTTGTCACATCAAATAGCGTTCGTAAGTTATTTTGGTGTTGTTCTTCTTGCATTCGTTGCTGAAATTGCAACAATTTTATTTTACTTGCACCTGCAAAATACAAAAAATCAACTGCTTATAATTCACCGAGAATTGCTGTGACTACTTCCCAACCTAGGAAACCTGAAAGTATTCACCAATAAACGGGCATACGCAGGGTTTTACTTACAACTTCTTAGTAAAAGTAAGATGAGAGAAAGGTCAATCGACTAACCTTGCATCTCCTTTTTCACCAAGCCTAAGGGTTTTACCCAGGGATTCATCTTGCGCACAGATTCAGGCAATGCAACAATGGCTTGCATGGCTTCATTTTGGGTAGCAAAACGTCCAGATACCAACACATACCAGTCCTGTGAATCAAATGTACGGTGGTAATAAGTAGCTTTGTGTTCAAGATGGTTAGCAACGATAAAGTCGATCAGTGATTGCTTATCATGTGTACCCATCAACTGCAATGTAAACCCCTCACCAGGTGAGACCGTTTTTTGTACAGCCACTTGTATCTTCTTATCCTTGTTGTCAGCCATGGCATGCTGATTATCGAGATGATCGGCAGGCAGATATGCAATGCCTGCCTGGCTTGAATTTGCCCCTGAGAAGCAGACTGGCTTAGCCAGGCAACACTTTTGTTGTGATTTTGCTGAACACCAATGCCGTAGTAGTACCGATAGCCAAGTGCGTATTGAGCATCGGCATCACCTTTCTGTGCAAGACGCTTTAACTGCGTTAAACCTAGCACATTGTTGTGAGCTTGTACTTTATGAGCAAGTGACGTAACTTGTGCTTGTGTGTCCCTAGCAGGCCTTGTGTGAACAAGCCACAAGAGCAAGTCCAGCGACAGCCGCAATAAGATATTTCACTGAATTGAATTTGTTCATGAGCGTTTCCTTAATCCATTAAATCATCTAAACTCAGCTGTAGTATAGCTTAGCATAGACAGACGGCCAAGTACTATTGTCATTTTTTTAATGGTCATACTGAGAGTGGCAATACGTCTCTTTGATACCCCACCTTGCGATAATATAGCCAAGTAAAAAGCAAATCGGCATAATACTTAATGCCACAGCATAAGCGTGCAAGCTATAAATGGGCACTAGATTGACAATGTGGTCTGGACCAATAAAATCTAAGATACTCCCAACCAGTGGCTGGAGGATGACCCCACCTAGCACTACTCCCATATTGTTGACACCAGAAGCGGTTGATACCACACCTGGTTGATTGATGTCTTTGACTACCGCAAAACTGATGATATGCCCTGATACTGCAACACCAAAGAAAACCAACATCAAACGCATCATTGGCATGCTAATCTCGGGATAAGCTATCATAATAACGGAGGCCACAAAACCTAATGCAGATGAAACCCGCATCACTGGGCCTCGCTGACCTATCTTATCGGTGATATATCCCCAAGCAGGACTCGCAACTGCCATGGAAAGCCAGAAGTACCAGCTAAACTGAGAAGCCTCAACAGTGCCGATGTTGTAAAGGGTTTTAAGATAATCAGTACCCCAAAGTGCTGAAAACACTGTCACAGGGCCCCAAATAAGAAATGCATAAGCAAAAAGCCACCAGGTTTGTGGATTGACTGACACAGTCTTGAAAGACGCATGTAATGTCATCCGCTTGGCTTCAGCGTTCGTCTGCTTCCTTTCAGGATAATGCCCTACCAACAAGAAAACCATCAAGGCCAACACAATCCCAACCATAGCTAGTTGATCAAAGGCTGTATGCCAGTCGACTTTTACTAGGTACCCAGAGTGGTGCAGTACCAAAACCAGCACCCAATGCCGCTAGCAGCTGGGTCAAGCCCACCAAAGCTGCGTAATAACTGATGAAAACCATCTGTATGCCACCGGTTAACACTGCAACAAAGGCAAAAGCGACGCACCTCCCATGACTAGCTTGAGCTAGCCCCAAAGAAAAGCCGCTGCTTGCATGACCCATAAGCCAAGCACTGCCTGCACATAAAATAATCACTGTAGTAATCTTATTCAGCGCAGAAAAGCGGTCAAAAGCATGCCACCTAGGTTTGCATGGCCGCATAACTGAAATAATAAATGCCAACAGCGGTGCTCATTGTTTTCGCGATGAGGTGCAGTCCCCATCATTTCAGCTAGCCATAACTGATGGTGCAACTTGCAAGGCCATTTCATACATCAAAAACCCACCACAAGAATTAATATTATGACCAAGGGCCATCTTTTTCGCCACCATGAAAGCACCTACAAATTTAAGACAATGAATGAACAAATCTATATAAGTTTCCATTCAACTTTTATGTAGTGATTGCTAGTCAATCTACTATTTTCCCAAGGCTGTCCCATTAAAGGTTAGATGATATTAAATGAAGTTTTTAAAACATTGTTTGTTATAAAACAGTGAGTTAGTTATGTGTACAAGCAAAAACCAGCCTTTCTATATCATTTGATGCACTCAAAGACCCTAGAATTGATCGAAAAAAGCTCCATCCTTTACCTGAAATTTTATTGGTTTTTGCTTTGTGGAGAGTATATATGACGATCAAGTTGGCGAGACTTTGTCATTTTTTGTCAGGAGAAGCTAAATATCTCATAGTTTATTTCCTTCAAGTATAGCATACATAAAAACACTCGCTCTTGTGCTTGCTAGTCTTGATCCTAAGATCAACTGTGATGTTTTATTACTTGGATCAATCATTTCAATTGTCCTTGAAAGAGTAATTGCTATTGATGGCAAGTGGTTATGAAAAAGCTTCGATAAGACAGCAGCACAATCGGCCATTCACATGGTGAGTGTATTTGCTACTTCAAACAAACTTTGTTTTAGGGGGCAACTCAAGGCCTCACCGCATACCCCTACCTGGCCACCGACCGCCGCCCCGCGCACCGCGCTGAGGATCATTCGAACCCAAGAGAATCAGTCACGGACTCCAAGCCCCTGGCCGCCCGCCTGTCCACGACGGCCTCTAATCCTCCTCCATTATAGGCTTGCACTCCACCAGTCTCCCTCATCTCCCTTTAGTTGCCGAGGAAAGAGCTTCGCTTTAAAATCTGGTAGTGGATGAAATCCCTGTCCGGATGACAGCCTCCTGCGCTACGCGTGCGCTACAACCTCTCCTTTCTGCTCCTCCTATACCATGGATCCATAATCGAGGCAAAGCTCTTCCCAATTTTTGCTTGGTACAAGCATCATATCGGTCTAGATAGGTCTGGTAGGCATTTATCAATGGCTCAAAGGAAAAATGTGTTCCATGACCTTGATAACTTGTCAGCAGCCTTTCCTGGGCTTGGCATTTGTATCGCTGCTGATTCGGGATTGTAACCCTCCCATTTTTAAAACTAGTTAAAAGTAGAGTTTCCCAACTTATGTGTTAACCTTTTTCCCCTCTGTTCAGCAGAAACTGGCGTTAACCCTTCCAGTGATTGATGCGGACGCTCTTGGTCTGCATAATTAGCCAGTCACGAGTGATGGCATAGCTTCTCGCAAAGGAGCCAAACATGTTCATATCAAGAACATCCTCTCTAAAGGTCGATTGAACCGCTCGACAAAACCATTTGTGATGGTTGCCGGGTTGGATATATTGAACTAAGATGTGATGCCGATTAGCCCTCTTTAAAGTAGATGATGTGATTCTGTGCCATTATCTACTCGAATTATCTCTGGGTAACGTCAGACACGTGTATCTGCTTTTATCAATAACCCTGCTGGCAGGCGGTGGTGCAACGGTTCAGCCAATATAGCTTCACGGTTATAATCATCAATGACGTTAAACATACAAATTTACGCCCACAATACAGTGCGTCTGACGCAATCCATCGACCAGCAAACATTAGGATAGATAGTTTGCACTAGCGATCTGGCCTCACCTTTGGGTATTCGCTTTCACGTGGCTTTATATACGAATATTTAGACCTAATTTACAGTATATGCGCCGTACACGCTTATGATTCATGGTTTTCTTGTCAGCCCCTTCAGTTTTATCCCATCATTTATCAAAACCCATCGTTTGTGTTCATCAGCCAGTGATTGCAAGCATGCTTCTATCGCAGCATCACCTTCACGCATTTTCGGCTTATGGTAATGGCAGTTTTGCTTATCAGGAAACCAATGCGCAGGCGGTGTGTATGCTAACAGTGTACTGTCTTTTCAAATCCTCGATCAACATTCGTCAGTATCTCTGGGAACTTTTTCAATCACCTCCTTAAGGATTTTGTGTTCCAGACTAATATCCAGCATACGCTGGCTTTAAGGCGGTGGTTTTCAGCCTCAAGTGCTTTCAAACGTGTTAGCTCTGACAAGCTCATCAAAAGCTGGTTAGGGAGCAAAATACCACTTACTACCATTTTAATGCAGAAATTTTAATGGGATAGCCCTGGCTATTTTCCTAGTGGCAGTAACCTGACTAACCACTTGAACCTTATTTCAGAGAATATGCTGACTATTTTTTGCTTCTAAATGCAACTCCAGGTATAATCAATCAGGTTAACTTACATATGGAGTTGTTATGAGCCGCTACTTTTCAGCTATTCTTTGGATTCTCACCCTACAGGCAATTTCTTTTGCACTAAGCGTATCCAGCCCCCTGGGTGCTGATGTTGCTTGGTACGTGGCTTTACAAAAATCTGCCCTAACCCCTCCCGACTATGTTTTTGGTATTGTTTGGCCCATTCTTTATCTGATGATCGCTTTATCTGGCTGGAAACTTTGGGATGATAATGCGAATCCAAGCACAAAAAAATTTTTTATTGCGCAAATATTATTTAACTGGTCTTGGATGCCAGTATTTGTCAACCTGCAATTATTCAAAATCGGCGCAGTTATCATCCTTGCAACACTGCTTTCCACCATCATGGTTGTTGTTCATAGTTGTAAAGACCGTAACCACATGGTAAGTGCGCTGCTTACACCTTATATTTTATGGATGTGTTTTGCTTCGTACCTGAATCTATTTATTGCTTTCAACAACTAAGTCATATCTTACGCCTGCTAAGGCCTGGGGTTTCAGTTTCATGACATGCCAGGGTTCCCTGTCTTTGTGTTTTTTTATTGGTGGGCCCACTTGGACTCGAACCAAGGACCAAGGGATTATGAGTCCCCTGCTCTAACCAACTGAGCTATGGGCCCTCAAGATGGTCTCGACGAGATGCTCACATTGTAACGCGAAGTGGCCTTTCGATGCAAATCAATATGTGCTGCCCTCAGGGCTGTCCCATTAAAATTTCTGCATTAAAATGGTAGTAAGGGTATTTACTCCCCCAACCAGTTTTTTTTGAATTCGCTTCAAGATGATGGCGATGGTTTTTCTTTTTTGTCACCATATCCTCTGATTATTGTATTAATAGCTTATTGGGCCAGCTTTGGCTTTGAAATACAATATGGGATATTTCTCTCAAGTTGCTGCAAGATGCATTATTTTAGAGACAGATAGATCCATATTTTTAAAAGACCTGTTGTTTATGATTAACTCAATATTTTGTCAAAAACCGCTCATGGTTAAGAGAATTTATACGAGGATCATCGAAATGTAGGTTTTAGGCTGTGTTTAACTCAAATTGTGGTTGACAGCTCTAGTCCCCACTCTTAAACTATTATCCAAGCTTATTTCTTTATCGTGAAAGCCACCATCTGTTTTATTTTGGCGCTAGCCCAAGAGCGCTCCTCAAGTGTATTCAGTACCATCACAAGAACTGAGCAAAAGTAATGAATAGTCCAATATTAATAGGCAAAGATCTCGCAATACATAAGCAACAAGTCCTGGCACAAGATATTGCAAAGTTCAACCTAAACACTCCACCCCACTTGGTAGTAATGATTGTTGGTAACGATCCTGCCTCACAACTATATGTCAAGACCAAACAAAAACGCTGTGCAGCAGTAGGTATATTATCAACACAACTAACCTTCAACAATGATGTTCCCCAAGAGACATTGCTCGCTAGTATTCAAAAACACAACGACGATCCCAGCACGCATGGCATTTTGGTACAACTTCCCTTACCTAAACATATTGACACCCAGGCAGTGATTGAAGCCATTGTCCCAAGCAAAGACGTCGATGGCTTTCACCCGTTTAACTTAGGCCGCTTGGCACAAAATTCCCCCTTACTACGCCCTTGCACCCCTTATGGCATCATGCAACTGTTACAACACTATGCCATCCCTATCCAAGGCCAACACGCCGTCGTTTTGGGCAAGTCGACCATTGTCGGCCTGCCTATGTCACTAGAACTGCTGGCTGCCAAAGCCACTATTAGCATCTGTCATCGCCATACCCATGACATCATGCAATATACACGCCAGGCAGATATTTTGATAACCGCCACTGGGCAACCACAAATGATCCGTGCTGATCACATCAAAAAAGGCACCATTGTCATTGATGTCGGCATCACTCGCTTAGAAAATGGTAGTATTGTTGGTGATGTCCATTTTGATAGTGTCAAAAACAAAGCCGGCGGCATCACCCCCGTCCCAGGTGGCGTCGGCCCCATGACCGTCACCGCCCTCCTGCAAAACACCTGGCAAGCCTACATCTCTCAACAAAGCCAGTTATGCCCGAAAAATCAAACACATTATAGTGACCTTGATGGGCAGTAAGACACTTCATAAGAACACTCTATTACATCTCTATATACATAAAAAGAAGTAACAACTAGATTCTTAAGACTGTCATGTCAAGATCTCCAACATCATCAAGTGTTTTAGTGGAAGTTATCACAGCAATACTGGCTTTATCCTCCTGAAGGTACCGTTCCGCTACTCGCTTAACATCAGCCACCGTCACTGACAATACCTCTGCACGTCGTTGCTGCAACATAGCTTCATTAATACCTTCAAAGCTGTTGTAAAAAGCTTTTCTTGCTTCACCTGCGGGTGACGACGGTTTATCGATTTGACTAATGATGCCCAAAATAGCTTCATCTAGCAACGAATCAGGCCAAGACTCATTGAGCACCCAGTCTACTGCCTTATCAAAATCATCCAAAGTTTCAGACAAGCGTGGATCACGGTAAGAGTAAAAGCGCAGACTATGATGCCCAGAACTTTGCACTGCACCACCGCCGTAAGCCCCGCCCTGCTCACGAATAGCACGATGACAAAAACCATTGCGCATGATCAACGCCAATACCGACAAAGGTGCATTATCAGGATGGCCGATACCTACAGTAGGATAAGCTTTGGCACAAAAATTTACCTGAGAATCTACTATCCACATTTGCTTCATAGGCACATTCGCCACAGCCTCACTGGACCAGGACAGCCAATCATTGACTTCAGAGCCTTGAGCAATGCTAGCAAGTTGTTCACGCAGTTGCGGCAGAGCTGCTTCATCACCAATCAACAAATGTTGTCTTGGTGCTGCCATCAGTCCCTCATGCATGGCTTGGAATTGCCTCGTCAATTCCGGCAAACGCGTATCAAAATTCTTGATCATCGCCAATGTTGCTGCAGTACCACTTAATCCAAACAAACAATGATCAAATGCCGAAGCCGGACACCAGACACTGCTGGCTGCCAACATAGCCAAAGCATGTCCAGAACCAGTAATCGCGCGACGCTTACTTTCTGCATAAGGGTACAAAATATCTTTGATACGGTCATCTTCATCAAAACGTACTTGAGTTAAAGTATCCCACAACAACTGTGTCAGACCTTTTCCCTGATGCATCAATGCCTTACCTGACATAACAAAATATGCCTTTGCTTGGTGTGCGTCACTTGGATCCGCAACAATTGAACAGCTAGCACCAATGCCACCAGAGGCTTGATACTGGCGCACCTGCATGGCTTTATAGTCATCCTGTCCACAACCAAGCTCAGTGATACAAGCATTAAACCACGGCAAAGCCTGCCAACACTCAGGCATGGCAAAAGGCATCACTACATCATGATAAACAATACCATTACAAGGCTGTGCATAGCTGTGCATGGTCACACCTTGCACATCCTCAGATTGACCTGTGGCCATATACCAATCTGTAGGTACATCTGCCGGCGTGACTTTAGGCAAAATCTCCATGTCTTCTTGCTGGTTCTGTCTAGCTGTCAAAGCTTGATTTCGCATCTGTAAAGTCTGGAGATCTTGCTCAGACATCATAGTCCTAGCTTTTGCCAAAGCTGTTTTTTCTTGATCAAGCTGATGCCGAGCCAAATCAGCATCCGGTGCCAAAGTCAAAGTTACCCTGTGTTTATTATTCAACAATAAACGTTTAATTAGATTAGGCACATACTGCGAATCTTGAATGGCGGAACGCATGCGTACTAAGGCCACATCCATATCCAAATACGCCAATGGATCACTGCGATGAATAGCCGCAGTTAACCCACGTAACACCAATTGCAAACCATATGGATATCCGGCACCACCGACCTCACGTTGCTCTAATTCTAGTTGGCGCAATACCGACTCACAATCTGCCAAAGCAACCCCATTATCAATAATATCTTGCAAAGTTTTCAAAACAAGCTGCTCAAAAGCTTCAACTTGATCAGGCTCACTGCCCTCAATACCACAGACAAAAGCCACCTCACGAGTACTATCCAAAATTTCGCACATCGGCGCTGGGCCTGTCCCCAAATCATTGGTTTCTAGAGCATGCATCAATGGTGAAGCACTGTGATCCAATAACACTTTGCTAAGAAAATAACTTTCCATCAAACCAGCCAAATCGGTAACATCACCCAACAACCATGCCATGACATGATAAGTGCGCTGTTTGGTTTCATCCAAAGCGTAAGGCTCAGTGACACGAATAGGCGCAGACAATCGCTGCTCCTGAGCAACCGCAATGCCAGTGTCACCACGCTGAAAATCTTTTAAAGCAAACTCCTCAAAACGTTGCTGATGCCATTCTGCTGGCAAATCACCATAGGTCATAAACACGGCGTTGCTAGGATGATAATGGCTCTGGTAAAAAGCCTGGAGGCTTTCATACGTCAAGGAGGGGATGTCTGCTGGCTCACCACCGCTATTATAATGGTAGGTAGTAGTTGGAAACAAATGCCTACTCAAGCGATGCCATAGCATACTCTCGGGTGAGCTCATAGCACCCTTCATTTCATTAAACACCACGCCTTGATAGCAAAGCTCAGAATTCAGATCATTGGGGTCCTTCAAAGCCATGCGATGGCCTTCTTGAGCAAAATCCAAAGGATCAAGGCGTGAAAAAAATGCAGCATCAAGATAGACCTGCAAAAGATTTTCAAAATCCTTACGGTTTTGCGAAGCAAATGGATAAGCTGTCCAGTCGCTACTGGTAAACGCATTCATAAAGGTATTCAGAGAACGTCGGATCATCATGAAAAAAGGATCACGCACTGGATAACGCTTACTGCCACACAAAGCAGTATGCTCAAGAATATGTGCAACACCTGTGTCATCCATAGGCATGGTACGAAACGCCACCATAAAAACATTTTCAGTATTATCACTAGCCAAGTGCACATGCATGGCACCAGTAGTTTTATGCTCATACTGAGTTACCCGCAAACCCAATGAAGCAATATTGCGCGTTTGGATTTGCTTAAAGGTATCAAATGCTTCAATATCGGTGAAGTTCTTCCCCATGATCTGTCCTCTATTAATAATAAAATGGTCTTGCAACCCACAAAATGTAGAAAGCTTATGCGGGGTCCCAACCCACCGAATCACTCATATCGCTAACACTGAGGATCGCAACCAGAATCGCCCTTACGCCAGCGAGTCCCCTGATCATTATCTTCTAACACAATACCCTTGGCCAACAACGTATCACGTATGGCATCCGCCTGAGACCAATCTTTGTTTTCTCGAGCTTCATCACGTACTTTAACCAAGGCCTCAATCGCCTGAGCTTCATCTTGATCATCAATGTCTGCACGTAAAAATGTGCTAGGATCATCTTGCAAAAAGCCCAAAATGCCCGCCAGATGCTTCAACAGCCCAGCATGCTGACTTGCCTTTGCAGCTTCACCCTCTTGATGCAATGTATTAATTTTACGGGTTAAATCGAATAACACCGCCATGACCTCAGGCGTATTGAAATCATCACCCATGGCCTCATGAAAGCGGCGATCAAAATCCCCATCCAGCAATTCATCAGGCGCCTTGGCTTCAACATCCCTCAAAGCCAAATAAAAACGTGTCAACGCCTGCTTAGCGCTCTCCAAATGGTCTTCCGCATAATTCACTGGACTACGGTAATGACTGGCCAACATAAAGTAGCGAATCACCTCAGCTGGATACTGCTTAAGCACCTCGCGTAGAGTAAAGAAATTGCCCAAAGATTTAGACATTTTCTCTTGATTAACCTGGACATGCCCCACATGCATCCAACCATTAACTGTCTGAGTATCATTATAAGTATCTGACTGAGCAATCTCATTTTGATGATGTGGAAAACATAAATCAATCCCTCCACCATGTAGATCAAACTGTTTGCCCAAGCAATGCAAAGACATGGCAGAACACTCAATATGCCAACCTGGACGCCCTTCGCCCCATGGCGATTCCCAGGAAGGCTCGCCTGGCTTGGCCAACTTCCACAACACAAAATCCAACGGATCAAGCTTGGCCTCCACCAAATCTACCCGTGCTCCCACACGCAACTGCTCAACATCTTGCTGCATGAATGCACCATAGTGCGGGCATGCTTTCACGGCAAAATATATATCACCAGTCTCACCCTGATACGCAGCGCCTTTCTCCATCAAACCTTCAATCATGTCAATCATCTCAGCCATGTAATCCGTTGCACGTGGTTCTTCGTCTGGACGCATTACTCCTAGCTTAGCCTCATCCTCATGCATGGCAGTAATAAACCGCTCTGTCAATGCCTGCCAAGTTTCATCGTTTTCCTTGGCTCGGTTAATTATTTTATCATCAACATCGGTGATATTACGCACATAGTGCACGCTGTAGTCCAAGTAACGCAAATAACGCACCACCATATCAAACACCACAGACACACGCGCATGACCCACATGACAGAAGTCATATACTGTCATGCCACATACATAAAGCCCTACCTGATTTTCTTTCAGCGGTTGAAAAGGTTGTTTTTGCCGTGCTGCAGTATTGTAAATGTTTAACATCACATCCCCTTAACATTTATTCTGAATCAATAGCATTCTGCGCCGCCAGAAAACGTGCCGCCAAACGCTGATGGCCTATGAATGTAAACAAATCTTTAAGATCAGGCCCAGCATGCCCCCCTGTCAGAGCCACACGCAAAGGTTGGAATAGTGCCTTACCCTTAGCGCCTGTCGTTTCTTTGATTTGTGCCACGGCAGCCTCGGTATGATTATGAGTCATAAACGCCTTAGCACAGATTTCAAAGAATCCTTTACCTGCTTGCTGCAAAGCAGCCATACTATCAGAATCATAACTGAGAGACTCTGACCAAAGTGACTCAGCCCAGCGCACAATATCAGGGTAAAAGACAATATTTGGTCTTGTAAGTTCGAGAAAATCTTGATGTTTAAAAGCTGGGAGCCATTCAGGCAAGTGCGGCTGAGCCCAAGCAGCAAAATCTGCATCTGACATAACCATGAGAGCATGCTTTTGCCAATAATGCAGTTGTGCCACATCAAAACGGGCAGACGATGAACCAAGATTATCCAAAGAAAAATGCACCGCCAATTCATGCCTAGACAGCAAACTGTCAGAAGCATAATTGTGACCCAAGCGCCCCAAATAATTTAACAAGGCCAAAGGTAAAAAGCCTTGCTCACGTAACTGTAACACGGATTGACTGCCATGACGCTTGGACAAAGGGGTACGGTCATCGCCAACAATCAAGGCGATGTGGCCATACTGCGGTGGTGTTAAATCCAAAGCCCTCAGTATAGCAATCTGCCTAGGCGTATTGGTGAGATGATCCTCACCACGTAACGCATGCGTCACCTCCATCAAAGCATCATCAATGGCATTGCAAAACATAAAAGAAGCACCACCATCACTACGCTTTATAATAAAATCACCAATATCAGCACATTGGAAAGATTGCTGACCTTTGACTAGATCATTAAAAGAAATACTTCCAGTTTCAGGCATACAAAATCGCAACGCTGGTGCCAGTCCTTCATTGCATTTGGCTTGCACTTCTTCAGCAGAGAGGTGACGACAGGTACCAGGGTATTTTGGCGGTTTGCCGCTAGCCAATTGGGCTTTACGCTGTATAACCAAAGCCGACTCAGAACAAAAACACCAATAAGCGTGGCCTGCATCCAAAAGCTGCTGATAATAACCCGCGTAAATATGCCCTCGCTGCGACTGCGCGTATGGCCCATGTTTACCTAATTTATCAAAACCTTCTTGCCAGTCAAGCCCCAGCCAAGACAAATCTTTACACAACATGTCGGTATAAACTTGCTGTGATCTTTCCTGATCGGTATCTTCAATACGCAATAAAAACGTGCCTTGATCATGTTTAGCCAACAAAGCATTGAATAAGGCAGTACGTAAATTACCCAAATGCATGTAACCTGTAGGACTTGGACAAAAACGGGTTTTAATCATCAAGGCTCCAATACTATCGCCATCTTGGGTGGTATAATTCTTACCACAAATAAGGCGATATTCATAACGCCAGGAATTGTAACAAAGATTGATCTCAAAGTCATAGCCTATTACACTGTGACTAGAGTAATATTTTCATCACGTTGCTGAAGCGAGATCAGCACCTAAGGCAATTATGACAAACGTTTATTTTGTCTCCGATGTGCACTTACAAGCTGACAATGACGCCTTAGCCATATCTTTCCAACAATGGTTAATTGCTCATGCCCCCAAAGCGGAGGCTATCTATTTACTGGGGGATATTTTCGACGCTTGGCTGGGGGATGATTTACATCAAGACTACCCTCAGACAACAGTAGCTTTAGCACAAGCAGGCAAGCAAACTCAGCTGTATTTTATGGCTGGCAACCACGATTTTTTGTTGGGCGATGACTATCTGTTGCTTACTCATATGAAAAAACTGCCCGACCCCAGTGTTATCGAACATTTTGGCGAAAGAACATTGATTTCCCATGGTGATTTACTCTGTACGAACGATCGATCATACCAACGCTTTCGCCGTATTATTCAACACCCCATTACCCGATGGTTATTTTTAAAGCTACCCAAATCCAGACGCCAAAAAGTAGCCAAACAGCTACAGCGCAATAGCCGCTCACAAACGGAAAAAAAATCCTCTAAAGCAATGGATATATGCCCTGAATCTGTGTCGGCATGGAAAAAAAAACATGCCATCAAAACGTTCATCCATGGCCATACTCATAAACCCGGCTATAGCACAGATCATGGCATACAGCGGTATGTCTTGGGCGCCTGGCACGATCAAGCCAATGTTCTGAAATTGAGTTTAAACCTCAGTGGGAATAAAATGCTCACCAAAATTGAAAGCATAACGATCATTTGACCCTTGTTCTAAATCCTCTGCCTCAGTAACATCATTGCCAGGAATATTTTCACCCGGCCTTGACGAAGTTACATTAACCCCATGTGACTCACGAACCTCAGCCCAATGCTCTTGCGCCTTATCATAAACTGATGTTGGCGCTTGCTTGTAAGTAACTTGGGTGTCACCTCGCTGATACAAAGTAAACACAAATGTGGTCAATAACGCCCAGAAATTGATGGTGTGGATACTAACATCTACCGCATAGGCAAAGGCATTGGAAAGCACCTCATTGAAAATCAATACACCAAAAGCAGGCCTAGGCACTCTCACCACTTGTTCATCTAATTGCTGATCCTCAGCATCACTAGCTTTATCCGCATATGGCTGTTTAACAGCTCTTTCTTTGTTAGAATTATTGACTTGTTCTCTAGACTTAAGAAATAACTTAGGGTTAGCTGTACTACGCTTCATCAAACCAACCTCAAGATGGTTAATCAACAAAATCAACGGCACACAAGGAATCAGCGTAAAAAAAGCTAACATCAGCCCTCGCATGCACCTGTCTAAGGTAGAACTAGTATGGGAACCCTGGACATACTGCTTGATATTAACGATGGTCAAACGATAATCATCATCTTTTGGAACATCCTCATCAATGCCATCAGCTTTACGATTCTGCTTATGAATATGATCAGAAACGAATAAACCAGCCACCATAGGCACAAAAAAGACACTGATCAATGCAACCAAAGAGGCCATACGGAGCACTTCAGCAACAAAAACAAACAGTATTATGCCCGTTACACGAAAAGAGCGCGGTATCCAATTAACCCACTGAGAACTGCCAGATTGTTGAAGAAAGTCACGGCACAACGGCAAGTAATATTGGCGAAATTTTAAAATAATCTTACGTGTCATGCTGGTAGTAAACGACATGATATTGGGCAGTTGCGCAATAATACCTGGCACCATACCAATATAGGTTGCTAATGGCGATATCAAAGCAGCAGTGAATGGGAAGCACAGCAAAGCCATAAAGGTAAAACCGACAGCAACAACGGTGAAATTCACCCAAAACACTGCGATAGCAGCCCACTGCTCATTAGGGGTTAAATCTTTCAACATGCCAGACCAGGTATGTCTAAGGTAAGAAATTAAACCACCATGTTCGGCAACCTCGACCCAGAAATTGGTAAACAGAACCGTCATGAACACCAAAGTAATCACACCAATTATGGCAGCCACAAAGATTGACCAAAATGGTGTAGCTCCTACCACAGCTATGGCCCAAACCAAAGCTGCAAATGTTAATGAAGACATTGCCAAAGCAGACCCTAAAGACAAGACAAAGCCCATACGAACAAGAGAGCGCTGATATGATGTCATATCTAGCACTTCTATTACATTACCTTTGTCATCCTTCTTGAGGTAATAATACATACCTTCCATGACGCCACCTTGGGCAAATAACCACTGAAAAACTTTAGGCATGTAGTAGGTTGCAAAAGCAGTATTGACAACAAGGTTGGCTCCGCAAAAAACAACACCAATAAGAATAAGAGGGATGAGTGACCAACCTGCCATATAAATCAGAAAGAACACCATCACCGCAGAGCCAATACCATATGAAAGCGAAATGGATAAACCCAGCTTATCCCAAAACCACTGCTTAGCCGGCTGATAATTATTAAAAGCATGTTCAAAAGGCTTCAGGCTTTTATCAGTAACAATCTGCATTAAGTCACGATTACGGAGACCAGCTAGTGTTGGCTTAATGACTCGAGCTAAAGCCCTTGCATGTTTAGGACGAAGAAATTCACCCACAGCACGTAGCTCTCGCACGAGACCTGCACCCGCATGAGCTTTGGTATTTTCTTTTGCCAAACTTTTTTCATTGGTCAACCATCTTTTCATGGCTAGATAGCTAGTCGACACTAATGAAAACAAAAGAAAATCAATCACACCAAAAAACCCCATAGCAATGGCCAGAGCCCATTGCCAAACAGAACGAGAACTAATAACTTCCTCTGCTTCCAACTCGGTATCAAGAAGTTTGTCTCTAATTTGTCTTTTAGTGTTCTCATCAACCTGAAGGTAATCGCTCGGTTAAAAAGAAAAGCGAAGTGGGCTCTCTTTAGCCAACAGCTTTAAGCCTATCTTCATCTGAACCAATATTTTCATCAGCATTGTCTTGAACAAGAGCCGACTCGCTTCTCAAACCTGACATGTCATGTAATTCTGTAGGAATTTGCTGAAAGCGCTTGAGACAAGATGGGTACTGGGCAAGCATTTTGTCAAAAACCACATCAAGATCGGCATTGCCCCTACGCCAAGTCTTGCCTAAGATTTGGCCAATAACATAGCGCACTTCATTTTCTGTAAAAACGAAAGGCTTAATATTTTGATCTACGCAACCGCTCTGAAGCTGTGTCACTCCAACAGAAAAATCAGGCATTATTATCGTCTCACTTTATTCACTTACTTGGCATATCTTAGCAAAAAAAGACCCGAAATGCCACCATAACGCCTTTTAGAAAGCTTGTTTAAAATGCATAAATGCATAAGACTGCCAAGAAAATTAACGAGAAAATGATATCATTCTATTCAGCGCCAAACGGGCTTTTAAAACCACATCAGCAGGCACTTCAATAGCATCTTGACCTAGCATCAAGGTGTGCTCAACCTTGTCCAAATTGTTCATGGCCATCCAAGGACAATGCGCACAAGCTTTGCATGTGGCACCCTGACCTGAGGTTGGTGCTTCAATCAGGCGCTTATGTGGAGCTAACTGTTGCATCTTATAAAAAATACCTTTGTCCGTGGCGACAATAAAACTGGGGCAAGTGGAGGTCTTGACGGCATTGAGCAAAACCGATGTCGAACCAACTACATCAGCCAACGCTACCACTTCCTCAGGGGCTTCAGGATGCACCAATACTGCAGCTTCAGGATATTGCTGCTTAAGCGCCTGAAGATTTTGTGCCTTAAACTCCTCATGAACAATGCATGACCCATCAAAAATAACCATGTTAGCACCCGTTTGCTTCCGCACATAACTGCCTAAATATCTATCGGGCGCCCAGATGATGCCATGGCCTTTATCATGCAAATACGACACCACATCAACAGCATTGCTAGAAGTCACCACCCAATCTGACATGGCCTTTACTGCAGCCGAAGTATTGGCATACACCACCACCTGATGACCGGGGTTAGCATCTATCAACGCCTGAAGCTGTTCAGGCTTACAGCCTTCATCAAGAGAACAAGTTGCTTCACGGGTTGGCATAAGCACAGTTTTCTCTGGGCTGAGAATTTTCGCCGTTTCGCCCATAAAGCGCACACCAGCTACTAACAAAGTACTGGCTGAATGTTCTACGCCAAAACGTGCCATGGCCAGCGAATCCGCCACACAGCCACCTGTCTCATCAGCCAATGCCTGAATGGCGGCATCCACATAATAATGCGCAATCAGGACTGCATCGCGCTCAGCGAGCAAGGCCTTTATACGCGCCACCTGCGCAAATGAATCATGATTGGACGCCAACTTTATGCCACACAACTTGTAAAAATTAGCAGGCCTTGATTTTATCATAGGCTTTTTATGATGTCGAATACCTGGGTGCCATCGTCCCAGCGCTAACAAAGACAAATCCGACATCATTGTATGTTATGTGTAGCGAATTAAAAAAGGCAAAGATGCGAAAATGATGACTAAAGTGATCCTAGGAGTTTGCTCAGCAAGCAAATCTGAGTCAACTAAGTTTCCTGTGGTCCCCAGCCAGCAGGATAATAGCTAGAACTTACCCAAGCCGAGGAAGTCTGCTGCACAGCTGGCCGGAGCAAATACAAAAGTCAATGCTCAAGAACAAAATTCAACCAAAGTGATGAAAGAATTTCTTGCGTGTGATTTTGTGCCAGCCGGTCGTCAAGGTTATCCCAATCCACCGCCTCCATAGGTTGATCCTGCCAAGAACAACTGTAAACCGCCTTCGTCCGCTCTCCTGTTTTAGGGTCTACCTGCCACTGTAAACACTGAGCACACACACCCTTCATCATACACTGCATAGGCCCATACACTGATGCGGTCCAAATCACATCATTGCTAACCATAGGCTTAAGCGCATGAACAATCCACTGACGCCAATGCTTAACCACAACAGCATCACCGTGGGTGATCACACGATGGATAGCAGACAAATCTGTTTGCGCCTGCAGCCACATCAAAGCATCTTGTGAATCTTCTTGAGGTGTATAAATCTGCAAGTTATCCACACAAGCTGCCAATTCATCCAAATAAAATGGCGTTTCACCTTCCTGCAACTGTACCAACAGATAAAAGGTATTGCCTGCCATCTTGGCTGCTTGACCATATGCCACCGCCAATGCCAAAGTAGCTGCACCACCAAGCATAACAATGGTTTCACCCCCTTCGGGGACTTTCATACGTAATGCCCGTTGGCCCCATCAAGCCACTGATCTCCAGGCCGCAGCAAGGCTGCCAACCGCCCAGCCACAGAATCCTGCGGCACCACAACCGTCACCGTACCCTGGTCACGGCATACCTTGGTGCCTACAAGCGCTTTGCTCTCACCCAGCAAGCAGGTTTCACCCAACCACTGTGCTCTGGTTTCCCAGGGCTGCAAACGATACAAATGCCCTGGCTGAAAATGACACACAGCTGCAGGCGATTGAATCACCAACTCAACATGCCTTTCGCTCAAAACCTGTCGACTCAAGACTTTGGCAGCAAAATAATCCTGCATATTGGCAGCAAAAGTAGCATAATCATCGCCTTCAACAGTGTGTTGTGACAGAACAGACATTACTGCTGGATAGATGCGCTTGGCAGATGCAATAGCCTTAACCACACTGCCATGAAACAGTGGGTGCGTATCCCCCAAAAAGCTCACACGCTTATCCCCTTGGCCATAGCTGGTAAAAGCTCCAAAAGAAGATTTGCAATGCTCTGCGATCGGCGACACCAGCAGTTCGCCATTAATATCCTGAAAGGCCTGGTATTCGTAACCTTGACGTGCAAAAGTATCTCTATGCTCAAAACTGTAAGCCACATTGGGCTTGGCACCTGTAGCCACAAACACACTCCGGGCTGGCAAGTCGACCAAGTTTTGCTCATGCGTCACACCATCAGGCAAACGCTTGCGACATTGCAAGGCAACAATATGCCCATGATCATCGCACAGGGCTGCTAAGGGCTCATGATGGCCTAAATAGCCGACACCCTCGCCCAAAGCTCTAATTAATTCTTCATGGTTACGCTTGTATGCGGGTGATTCTTGCATAGAGCGACGATAGACAATGGTCACACCTCCCCAGCGTTTTAATAAAGCGTCTACATTTGGCTTACGGCCTAATTGCTGTGCCAACTGCCGCTCAGCCCGTAATTCCTCAGCATGCATCAACCACTGATCCAAAGCAGCTTGATCAACACTTTTAAAATGACTCCAAAATTTTTCTTCACCTAAAATCTTTTTCAAAGTTTCTACTCGCTGCATGACTTTTTCGATCTGTACAAGGTAATAAGCCTGCACCTCGGTTGCAGTATCCACTGCGGTAAGTCCTCCACCAACGACTACTGCTGGTAAGCTTACCTGCAAATTAGCCATGTGCGAACGTTTGGCAGCCCCAGTTAACTGCAATGCCATCAAAAAATCATTGGCCTGGCGCATTCCCACGGCCAAACTTCCTGGTATGGGCAGCTCTCTGGGCAATCCAGCTCCCACAGCCACTGCCAAATGATCAAAACCTAACCGCCAGGCATCTTCCACTTGAAAAGTACCACCAAAACGCACCGCACCAAAGACTTGGAAATGCTGGAAGCGACATAAACTCAAGTAAAGGAGTGTGAGAAAATTTTTATCCCAACGCACCGTAATGCCGTACTCAGCAACACCACCAAAACCCCAAGTGATGCGCTTTTCCAAATCTTCCACCAGATTGTTATAATCTTCGATTGGCTTTGTAACAAGATCATGTGGCAACGGCTCAATTTTGAGTCCATCCAAACCCACGACTGCACAGCCTTCCATAAGCAAGTGATACGCCAAACTAAAACCAGCAGGCCCCATGCCCATCACTGCCACTTTTTTACCAGCATACGCATGCAAAACCGACTGCTGATGACGCAGGGGATTCCAACGCAACAACAGATTAAAAATCTCCACACCCCAAGGCAGCTTGAGCACCTCAGATAAAATTCCAGTCTCAATTTGGGGGATGTTAACTGGGTCTTGCTTTTGATAGATACAGGCTTTCATACAATCATTACAAATCCTATGGCCCGTTGCAGGGCACATGGGATTGTCACGCATAATCATCACCAAAGCAGCAAGCGTATAACCATCTCGCTGTAGTAAATGCGCCTCTGAAACCCTCTCTTCCAAAGGACATCCCGTCTGCGGCTGATTAAAGGCATCTTTTTTCAGTCCCAATTCAGGCTGTTTCTTCTTCACAGGAAAGCCAGTACGACAAAAGTCACCATCCTTATCATGGCAATAAACACAGTAGTGCACTTCATTCTGTATCTCACGCAACGACATACGTTCATCGGTAAGAGAAAAACCTTCTCGATGCACCACTTCAGCAACACCCTCAATACCAAAATCTCCCTCTAAAGGCTGAGTTGGCACCAAATGCTGAAAGTCACACTTATTCGGCAATCGCAAAGATACCCAGCCAGCTGTCGCAGCACGGCCTTCAGGGGTACACATGGCTTGTACTGACCAATCTGTGAGTAACTCAATCGCTTGTGCATGCTGCTCTGGATTTTTAAGCAAAGACACTCCCAACTTGGCCACCGCACTTTCCCGATCGGAAGCAGAAATGGCATTGACAGTCAACACACTATCTAGCCAGGCATCCAGAGAGGCGAAATCTTGCATAGCCACTTGCTGACTTAATTTACGTTTTGCCAAACGAGCCACAAACATTTTTTTGAAATGAAAGATATGATCATTGCTGGTAACGCTTGAGCTCAAAGCCAACATTTCAGTTTCGATATCAAACACACCAACCAAAGTCCGTTCAATCGACACAGCCAGAGCAATAAGAAAGTCACTTAATTCCGCATCAGAGAGCTCAGCTGCACGATATACCAACAGCTGCTGATACAAATCACGATCTTCTCTCGCCAAATTCTCAACAAAATGCTGATCAAAATGGTCCAAAGCTTTTGCATCATAATGGCTAGCAAAATCAAAGGGTACAGACGCCATAATTTCCCCACAACATGAACACCAGTAAGGGCACTAACACTAGATATGGCCTTTGATGATCCAGTATAAAGTCGGTAAGCTTGCAATTATCCTCAACAAAAGTACAATAACCGAAAAACAAAACAGGGGCAACCGCTATGCCATTTCGTTGGAAACAGATGGATTTCGTCAGTGAGATTGATCAACACTTTGAGCACTGGAAAGACTCCATGCCAATATCTACATCTCCAACAGCTAGAAATCGAAAAAATATTCGACTGCATCAATCAACTACGCGATCATGCTCTCCTCAGAAGAAGACCCGACGAACTTCTAGATCATGCAATGGGCTTGAAGTTAAACCAGCCGCAAATAAATGCCTACTAACCTGCAAGCATTGTCGCTAACTCGCCAGATTCAAAAAGCTCTGTGATGATATCACAACCGCCAACCAATTCACCTTTCACATAAAGCTGGGGAATTGTTGGCCAATCGCTATAAACTTTGACGCCTTCACGAATGGCATTATCTTCAAGCACATTCACCGCCATAAACTCTACATCTAATTCTTTGAGTATGTAAATAACTTTGCCAGAAAAACCACATTGGGGGAACAGTGGTGTGCCTTTCATATACAAGACGATGGGGTTCCCTTCTACTTGTTTTTTAATGGTTGCTAACGCTTGATCTTGACTCATAAATCACCTCTTAGCTTACTTGTTCATCTTGCCATTCAGCTGGCGTCAAGGCTTTCACGGATAGTGCATGAATGGCCACACCCACAGCATCACCTAAAGCCTGGTACACCATACGGTGACGGGCAATACGTGATTTACCTTGAAAACCCTCAGAAATCAATTGTGCCTCAAAATGCCTGCCATCACCTTGAACCAACACCTGTGCTTCAGGAAAGGTTTCTTGCAACTGAGCTTGTATGGCATTTTCGTCCAAAATTATCTCCCAAATTTATAGAACGGCGTCTTTTACTAGACTCAATTGACGCAATAAGCTACATTACTAGCGATGAACAATCAAGTGAATAATACATGACTTTTGTCGTAACCGAGCAATGCATACGCTGCAAATACACTGACTGCGTTGATGTATGCCCTGTCGACTGCTTCCACGAAGGGCCCAATATGCTGGTTATCAATCCAGAAGAATGCATAGACTGCAATCTTTGCGTCCCTGAGTGCCCTGTCGACGCCATTTACAGCGAAGATGATCTCCCAGAAGATCAACATCTATTTTTAGCCCTGAATGAGAGACTTTCTCAGCAGTGGCCGGTCCTCAACACGGTAAAGCCACCCCCTAAAGATGCTGGCGACTGGGAAAATGTGCGCGACAAGTTAGAACATCTGCAAGAATAAACTTCAATATAAAATAGGTTCGACCTCGGCACGGGTAAAGTCTCGAAGGCCAAAACGCTTGCCGAATATTTACTCATGAACGAACATCTTCAAGTCCAGAGAACTACGTCTGTTGCGGCTTAAACAACAGAGCTTAGGCACTAGCAACAATGGCCTGCAATCGCTTCAAATCACTAGGTGGTAAGGCATGATTGTGTTCATCAGTAAGCAGGACCTGTGTGACATGCTTATCATGCTTTTTAAGTTTTACCTGATACATTCTTGAGCCACCTTCAGCATTCCTATTTTTCTGCCAAGCATAATACACACCCAACTTTTGATCTTGAGCTAACAAATGCAAGCCACCCTTCTGCAAAGCTCTACCGATTTTACCCCATGCCGTACCCAAATCATGCTGAACTAGTAGCAACTGATCCCCTGTTGCTTGCTTTGCAAGCTCCAAAGACGGCGCTGCTTGTGCTGCAGGCATTGAGGAAGACTGTGTTTCAGCCTCAATCTTATGCAAATGCTGTTTTAAGCTCCCAGGCGGTAGCAAAGAAGGTGCAGCAAAAGGTTTTTTAGGCAACTGAGCCACAGGAAACATGGCGCTGTCTTCTTCAGCGGAAGTAAGCGCCATATCCGATGATAAATCATAGTTTTTCGCATAGCTCACATCAGCATTATGATCTTTGACTTTGTATGAGTTCGAACATCCTGCCAAAACCATCGCAATCATTAGAGGTAATATTTTTTTTGCTTTCATCGTATTTTCCCACTTAAAGTTGATAGATTTGAGCATGTGCCAAAGCCTGCACAAGCGGTTGATGTTGATCTTCGGCCAAAGGCACCAAAGGCAAACGCAATTCTCCAGAAGATATTTTTGCCATATGAGCCAACAACCACTTGACTGGCACAGGATTAGGCGCAACAAATAAAGCTTGATGCAAAGGCTGCAAAGCAGCATCTATGGCCTGAGCTCGTTTTGCATCACCCTCCCAAACCGCTTGTATCATCGCAGCCATATGCGCAGGCATAATGTTAGCTGTCACAGAGATCGCACCATGGCCCCCCTGCTGCATATATGCCAACGTTGTGCCATCATCACCACTCAGCAAAGCAAAGTCCACAAGATCTTTTACTGCCTCAAGCCTAGACAAGTCACCAGTAGCATCTTTAAGGCCGACTATATTTGGGTGCTCAGCCAAAGCAATCACTGTTTCATTAAGCAAATCACAGCCCGTACGCCCTGGCACATTGTAGAGGATTTGAGGAATATCCACCAAATCGGCAATATGCGAAAAATGCGCCATTAAGCCCGCCTGATCTGGCTTGTTGTAATAAGGTGTCACCAACAAGCAACCATCAACACCTGCTTGCTTGGCCTCCTCCGTGTATGCCACAGCCTTAGCTGTAGCATTGCTACCAGTACCAGCAATAACAGCCATGCGGCCGTCTACATGGGCAACTGTAACCTGCAATATTTCTTCGCGTTCAGTACTTGTCAAGGTGACAGACTCACCTGTTGTTCCCAAGACCACAACCCCATCTGTCCCAGATTCAATGTGCCAATCGAGCAAAGCAGTTAGCTCTGACAAATCAACATTACCATTATGCATGGGGGTTACAAAGCAACAATGCTGCCTTTAAACATATGATTCCCTAATAATTACAACAGATATTTTACTGCATTGAAAAAATATCACAAGCCATTTGAAATACTTGCAACCACCGTATCATCATGATCATTCGCAACTTGACCATCAGGAAGGTCTTTGGTCTGAAGGCCATGTATTTCTCTTAAACACCTCAGTCGCATCGATAAAACCTCAAGCTCAGCCAGCAAATCCTCAAAAAAATCAGAAGGCAAATGATTCTGTGGAGCAAAAAACTTCCCAGTTATTCGCAGAATCCTGTCAGCAAATGGCACGGATCTAGTAACTGAATCTTTATGCAACATCTTGACTCGGTCTTTCGCATCCCGAAGCATGCCATCCAAAACATTGGTGGCAACATCCATTTGATTCCTAAGTTTAACATGATCTACAGAAAACAATTGCTTAATTGATGGAAACTTATGGATACTAGATTTAAACACTGGCAATAAATTCGACAAGACCTCAGTGCCCAAACATGAAACCTCAACAGGCACCAACAACCAAAAAGCAGCACTGGTCTGATTGCGGGATAAAGAAGACCACTGACGCAACCATGACAAGGATGTTTGTTCAGTTCCGTCATCTTGCATATGAGCAAGCCTCCTCAAATCATCTGCAAAAGTGTGCGAAGCTTGCATCAAAGCACACAAACGATCAAACACCCAAGGCAAGGGAGCCTCTCCTTCAGATAAGATTGCTTCATGTAACGCATTTGCCTGAGCCAGCAAAAAATCATGATCAGACATACGTCGTGATGGCCAAGGCAAAATGGGCAACAAATGCTTCTGAATCACGTTATCAAGATGACGACTCTGTTGTTTTAACCAACAGAAAACCAACCTAGCCTGATAGTTGTCGGTGACAGAAAGCAAGGGTTGCAGTTTGGTAATAAGCGCATCGATCAAGCTTGCAGCAATAGGCCTCTCTTGGTAAGAATCAGATCGCTTATCTATAAGCTTATAAGCTTCATTAGCTAGACAGAGCTCCTGGCCATCAAGAAAAATCGACCGAAATAAACCACCAGGTGTTTCAAAAAGCTGGGCATCATTAACGAGAGTCCTATCTTCTCCATCAACCATTTCAAGAGGGTTACTTGGCCAAGTATCAACGCTCAACTCACCTAAAATCCATTGCTTGATAAGCAAAGAACCCCCATCAGTCAACACCACCGAGCCAACAAAGGTATCATCATTCACTATGAATGAACGCGCATGCTCAAGCAAGTGCTTGAATAAATCACGCCAAGGCTGAAGATTGGCATGGGCAAATGTATGGCTTTGTGATTTTTCATGGGCAACAAAACGCACAAACCAGTCAAAAGCCGTTTTACCGTCGCCATCACTTTGTTCAAATGCCTTAAATGCTGATGGACCCAAACTTCTGATGATACTCAACATGGAAGGCAGTTGCCCATGCGCAGCTGCCACCATCAGCGGCGTCATTCCCAAGAAACGCTTGGATAACAAAAGGTCTTGCAAAGCTGGTATGGCCGGTACTGTTGCTTCCACCAGGCCAGCAGGAAGAGTATTCCTAGGCTTATCTACTTTGAAATCTTCAGGAGTAATATTTTCACCTCGTGCCAATTTGACATACCAGGCCGGCTTAGGCCTGCGGAAACGCCCCACCCCTCTGTTCAAGTGCTGGTGAGTGCAAGCACCACCATGAAATTCCTCTTGATCACAAAAATCTCCTGAAAACACACCTGACAAAGAAGGCGGTTTTCACGAACAAGCGAAAGTCCAGCTTCTCCATGTCGATCAAATACTGCACATTCTAGGAGCCAAGCATCAGGCACCTGACCCAAATGAACACAATAGCCAATAAGGGCCTCTAACAAACTGGCCTGTTGCTGCCGTACCAACACCACCAAGTCAACTTGAGAAATAAGTTCAATAACAGAAGCCTCAGTCAATTTTGATTGATTGTCTTGCAACCATGCAGTATCAAGACATCGGCTCTCATCTTGAAAAAAATAATCAACCAATCTTGATTGCAGGTTTTTTTCTGCCATGGCATCACTTTCAGAAGACATATCACCATGCGATACTAAGCTGGCTCTATCTAGCAAAAAAGCCAATATCTGACATGCAAGTTTGCCCCCAAGTGCCATGACGGTAGGTAAATCAACTCGCACTGGCGAGACACTAGCAAGCTGCCCCTTTGGGTTCCTAAGTGATGGTGCATAACCAACACCCAACAATTTTTTATTGTTAAGCCAAGCACCTAGACCTTTGACATAGCCACAAATATCACCCCGGCCAGATGCACGATTCAGTGCCATAAAGGCGTTACTAGTCTCACTCCTCACAAATGACCTATATTCATCCCATGAAAGACTTTGGTAGGTAAAATTATTCTCTATTTGTATTTGACCACCTCGCTTATAGGATGGCTTAGTCATGCCTGGATGGATATCCTCTGAGACTGACGTATTAAACGCCTTCTCTAACGCAACCAGTGAATCTGGGTAAGAAACCTTAGCGACATCCAAGCCAACCGCTTCTCTCTCATCATTGGTCAAACGCTGAAGCGGCACACTATCTGGATTAATGGCTATGACACCACCAGACTTAATAGCCCTCAAGCCAGGAGAGGAATAATGATCAAAAAAAGCTTTTAGAGCAGATGGTACCACCCTAACATCAACTCCAAGCTCTTCCTCATATTTTCTAACCATGGATTGCCAAGTATTATTTTCTTTAACCTTACCTTCATCACCTGCTGTTTCACGCAAAGAGTGAGAACGAGAATCTGCGATTGCCTTAGCCTCTAAGAGTTCAAAGTTCTCAACGAAAAGGTCACAGGCTTTGATTAATCCAACAGGCCGAGACTCGGAATCTGCCCACTCTGTTTTTGAATCCAGCCATGCATAAGCTACAAGCGCCTGCATTAAGTCTTCAAAATCATCATCTCTATTATATTCTGGATCAAGACGAAACTGACACATAACTCCAATCACCAGCTGATTGTCATCAAAGACATAACCACCAGACTCATCTACACTGGTAGGAGACTCAATAGAAAAAGCAATCAAATTTGGCTTAGAAACTGATGAGCCTTTAATGAGACGTGGCCACAACAAAAAATAATCTTCTAGAAATGCATCACCAGCAACATTCATAAATTGACAAGGATCTAATGCCTGAGGAAATGCCAAGCAAACATTACACACAAGTGTGGCAGGATCCCAACTAAGTCGGTTAAATGTTAACAAGCCTAAATTGATGTTGTGTTCTACATTGCTGAGAGTAGCAGCCATAATCTTGGAGCCTGGAATGCAAAACAAATCTTCAAGCAACTGAGACGTATCGTATGGCGGCTTAAAAGCATCAGCACTAGCGCCAGCAGGTCGGATATATTTGCCATCCATCTTTTTGGCTTGCTCACGCCACCTTTTAAGATAAGCAGACCTCATCTTGCTCAGACGTTCATCCTCTTCCAGATCAGGTTGTCCTGCTAGCGTATTGGCAGGTAAGGCACCTTGATCAGCCATATTCCCTCCGACTCATTATTGTGTGTTGAATAAATAAAACGTAAAAACTATAATGCCTATTGACTTACCGCGTTACCAGGATCATATCATGCAGAACTTAAATCTTCTAGACCTAAATTTTCACGTGGATAGCACCCAGCCCGTTGATTTTACTGCTTTGATTGGCAAACCTACAGTGATGTATTTTTACCCCAAAGACAACACGCCTGGCTGTACAAGTGAATCCAAAGATTTTAGAGACTTGTATCAGCAGTTCCAAGCATTGGATGCAGTGATTTTAGGGGTTTCTCGTGACACATTAAAATCTCATGAAAAATTCCGCGATAAGTACCAGCTACCCTTCCCCTTAATTGCAGATACTGAAGAAACCCTGTGTCAACACTTTGATGTCATTAAAGAAAAAAGCATGTTCGGCAAAAAAGTACGGGGCATCGTTCGTAGCACTTTCGTTTTTGATCGTGAAGGTAAGCTATTCCAACATTGGCACAAAGTTAAAGTAACTGGGCATGCACAAAATGTACTGGAAGCACTGAAAACCATGCCTAGCTAACAACAACATCGTCCAAATGATAACTTGAGTCGGCCCAGGCTGACAGCACCGCCTTGACTACTGTGGCCAAAGGGATGGCAAAGAACACACCCCAAAAACCCCAGAGACCTCCAAAAACCATGATGGCAACGAAAATTGCCAACGGATGCAATTTAAGCGCCTCAGAAAACAATAATGGCACCAACAATTGTGCATCAACCAGGTGAATAAGCGCATAACCAAGAAACAAATACAAACTCTGGTAGCCCGTACCCCACTGCACCAGTACCAAAATCAACACAGGAATAGTCACAACCACAGCACCGACATAGGGAATTAAGGTAGAAATACCCACTATCACCCCAAGCAGAATTGCATAGTTCAAACCCCAATAAATAAAATAAGCTGAAGTCACCAAAGACACCAAAAAAATCTCAATAAGTTTGCCACGGATGTATCTTGCCATCTGCTCATCTACTTCCAACCAAACCTGCCGAACCAAACGTCTGCGTTCAGGAAAATAAGCACTCACCCAAGTGAAGATCTGATGCCCATCCTTCAACAAGAAAAACACCATAAAAGGCACAATGATCATATAAGTAACTACCCCAAGCGCCCCAGGAATCATCGCCACCGTGCTGGAAACCATAAATTTACCCATTTTGGCCACTTCACTGTGAATAACATCTGTGATTTGATCAACTTGCTCTACGGAAATAAGGTCAGGATAATACTGGGGCAAATCTCCCAACCAAACTTGGGCATCACCAGCAAAACTAGGCAGCGCATGCACCAATGCACTGATTTCCCGCCAAATCAAAGGGAACAGCCAAAATAAACCTGCCAGAAAAACACTAAAACACAAAAGAAACACAGTTACTACAGCCAATATGCGTGGAAAACAGTAGCGACGAAGGGTTCTAACACCACCATCTAACACATATGCCAACACCACGCTAGCTACAAAGGGGGCCAAAACATCGCCAAAAAACCAAAAAAAACCTAATGAAGCAAACAGGGTGAGCATCAGAATGCTGAGCTCAGGATCAGAAAAAACTCTTTTTGACCAGTCAATAACAATATTAAGCATCTTGATTCCTTTGACCCAATTGATCTATAACGCTAATCATTTCAATAGCCGTATCAATGGCATCTTCACCTTTATGACCGCGACCACCACCACATCTTGCCAACGCTTGCTGACGGTTTTCTGTGGTTAGAACACCAAAAACTATAGGCAAGTTAAAGTCCAATGCCAAAGAAGCACAACCCTTGCTCACTTGCTCACATACATAATCATAATGGGTAGTCTCTCCACGAATCACTGCTCCCAAGCAAACAATGGCATCAAAATGATTTTGCTGCGCCAATTTTTTTGCTATCAAAGGTATCTCAACTGCGCCTGGGACTTTGACCACACAGACCTGACTAGCATCAATATTATAGTGATTCAACCGTGCTTGCGCACCTGCCAACAATAAGTCAGTAACTTCTTGGTTAAATCGGCTAACGATCAAGGCTAAATTCACAGATCGTGTTACCTTCATGCCTTCAATGATTATCATTGGGATCTTCCTCATTTTCAATGGATAGCATGTGACCAAGCTTGGTTTTTTTAGTCAAAAGATAATTATGATTGTACAAAGATTCATCGGGCACCTGCAAAGGAACACGCTCAATAACTTCGATCCCCCCTTCAGTCAGTTGGGTAATTTTTCCCGGATTGTTGGTCATCAAGCGGATACGGTTAAAGCCAAGATCTTGCAACATGCTCACAGCCACATCATAATTTCGCTCATCACCATCATACCCCAGCTCATGATTGGCTTCAACGGTATCCAAACCTTGATCTTGTAGATTATAAGCTCTGATTTTCTCAGTTAAGCCAATGCCACGCCCTTCTTGGCGCAAATACAAAAGCACGCCATGATTCTCCTGAAGCAAGCGTTTGGACTCACTCAACTGCCAACCACAGTCACAGCGTATCGACCCCAACACATCCCCTGTCAAACATTCTGAATGCAACCGCACCAACGGTGCTTCATTTTCTGTTAAATCGCCAAAAATGGCTGCCACATGCTCTTTGCCATCAGCATCATCCCGATACACATGCAAATGCACCATCTCTCCATCATCGCTTAGTGGAATAGGACTGCTAGCGGTCAAAATCAATGACGACACCGATGGCGAATAGCCCACTCCCCCTAAATCTTCAGGAGACAATGGCAAACTATTTGAAGGATGACGATGCTGCTGAGCCGATTTGACCAACATATCAAACTCCACTTGACACATCTGACCAACCGACAAGTCTGACAGAGTGGTTTCTTGCAAAGTCTGGGGCACCAACATAACCTCAAACTGATCATCTTGGACACGATTCAAAGTCAAACTAACACCATCTATCGTCACTGAACCCTTGGGTAACAACCAACAAGCATGATTAGGCTGCAATTGGTCAAAACGTACCAACAAACAATCTTTCTGTGACTCAATATAAGCAACACGTACCAAACCATCGACATGACCCAACACATAATGCCCACCCAGTCGGTCTTTATACTGCAGAGCACGCTCCAAATTAACAGGTGAGCCCTGTTGAAGCACCGAGAAATGCGTGAGAGAAAGAGTCTCAGGCGATAAGACAAACGAGACTGTTTGCCCAGCAATATCAGACACAGTCAAGCAAGCACCGTTTACCGCGATACTTTCACCCATGACCAAATCTGCGTAAGGAACATCAATCCGGATCATACCCTTAGTAACTATTTGACTGACGCAACCTTGCCCATCTATCAATCCTGTAAACATGGCTTTTCCCAACTGTATAAACACATGCCATCACGCCCTAATTTACGCCACTCAGTTTCAGCTGATTGTAAGACAGGAGTTACCTCTTGTGGTTTAAGACCTTGCAGTGCTTGTTCACCCAAAACACATTGCCCCAAATAGAGGAAAGCACGTTGCACCTGGCGATGCTGCAACAGCTCGGATGCCAAAGTGCCGCCAGCTTCTACCCAAATACTGTGAAAACCAGCCCTCCCTGTATAAGCCAAGACGGCTTGCCAATCGAGAAAATCAGCGTTTTTTGCCAAAGGCACACAAGTAGCACCTTTGTTCTTAAAAGTCTCAATTTGAGACGAGTCAGCCCTTTCCTTATCGTAGAAGAAAGTCAAAGAAGCTGCAGACTGCCATATTTGGGCATTCAAGGGCGATTGCAAGGCACTGTCTAAAATAAACAATGGCTTGGAAATAACTGCATCTTCCAAACGCACATTCAATTGCGGATTATCAGCAATGATAGTTTTAGCCGTGGTCAAAATAGCATCATGGAGATGTCTTTGCTGATGCGTTAACAGATTTAATTCAGGCCCAGTAATCTTAGCAGAACGGCCATCGCTATGAGCAATTTTCCCATCTAAACTTTGTGCCAATTTCAATGTCACCCAAGGCTTTTGATTTTGACACCAGTAACGGTAAGTTTCATATAAAATATCTACAGCAGGTGTAGCAATTTTTTCACAATGAATACCTGCCTGCTCAAGTTCCTGTACTGAAACATGGGTATCGACGTCTATACCATAATCATCACAGGCGTAAAAAACCCTGGCAATACCGGCTTCGATTATAGCTTGGGTACAAGGGGGGGTACGGCCATGGTGGTGACAAGGCACCAAGGTCACATAAAGATCTGCACCATTGGCAGCTTCGCCAGCCTCACGCAAAGCAACAACCTCAGCATGGGGTTCGCCACAAGCCCAATGACAACCCTTCCCGACAATTTCACCATCATACACGACCACCGCCCCAACGCTTGGATTAGGTGCACTGAATCCCAGACGATCGAACGCCAGCGCAACGGCTTTGTGCATGAAAGAACTCATAACAACCCCTGAGTAATCACACAACCTTATCACTTATAACGACTTGTTTCTAGTATCCATGTACAAGAACAGCAATTCTCGGTGAAGCTACTCTGCCCAAACTTGCTGTTATTGCACAGCACATTT
>JAGYIW010000008.1 GCA_018402195.1 Gammaproteobacteria bacterium | reverse complement strand
TGCGCCCAGCTTCTGTGTAAAATGATGTCCGCTTGATGGTGGTTTCGACAGAAAACATTTCTTTACTAGGGTTTTTTCCAGGGATGAAATACTGCAGTTGTAGGGTGGCTTCGGTAGGGTAGTCAGTATCTACAGTGACTTTGTCGTGATTGAGGTCGGAAAAAGCGAATTTTTTCGCCAGTGTTAAGCTAGTGGTTGCTCGATGCCCCTGGCTGTTGATAAAGGGTAGGTTAAGCTGTGCAGATGAACGAATGCCATTGTTGGAGCCGTAGCCAAGGCTGAGTTTATAGTTGCGTTTTTTTCTAGGGTTTAATTGGATGTCAATAGGGACAACGTGTCTGCTATCTTCTTGGTCAGATACTTGGGGTGAGACAATCACTTGGTCGAAATATTGGCTGTTGCCCAATTGATCTTGTAGCTTGCTTAGTAGTGTATTATTGAATGGATCTCCAGTTTTGAAGGGTAGATAACGGCGAAGAAACATGGTTGAAAGTGGGGTGGGGGAGAAATGGATATTGCCAAAGGCAAACTGTTCTCCTGTATTAAAAGCTAGGCGTATTATTGCTGTATTTGCTCGGGTATTAATTTCTAAGGTGGTTTCGGTAAATCTGGCGCGTAAATAGCCATGATTGATGGCGGTGGTGATGAGGGACTCTTTGGTTTTGTCGTAGAGAGAGGTATTAAGTCCATCATTGGGTTTTATGGGAAATTGCTGTTGCAATTCTTGAAAATAGGTTTGGTTAGACCCTGGGCCGTTGATGCTTAGGCTTGCAATGCGGACTTTGGCTTGTGGGCCTGGATTGATATGATACGTGGCAGAGATAATACTGCCTTGTTGGGTAAGCTTTTTGGTGATTTCGGGCTTGAAATAACCATAAGGTTTGAGGGCAGAGGCAATGGCTTGGGGGGCTTGATGGTAAAAGGCAGTAAGGTCATTGGCAGAGGGATTTGTTCCTAGCTCGCGTTTGATGTTGCGTAGTCGGAGCATGGCATTGTCGTAGGGTAAACCACTGATGCCGCTAATGCTTTCACTGATATGCCATTGCATAGCTTGGGATATGGGTAAAAAATTGCATAGTATTGCCAGCGTCAAGCAGTGGCGAAAACCTTGGCATGGTCGGTAGTAACCCATGATAATGGCATCTGGTGAGGAATAGTGTTTAATCTCCTGTCAGGATAGCATGTATGGGTTATAATTCAAGGAGCGAAGCGATGTATCCCCCGCAAGTTTTCGAGAGGCCAATATGCCGAGCCTCAGCAGAAGCTTATCAGGCGCCATATAGCCACCTTTGGTGGTTTGTTGAGTTCGGCCACAGGAAGCGCAGCCAGTATTCGAGAAAAACGCCCCAGAGGGGCGTTTTAGTTGTGTTTGATAATTATAACATTGTAGTTCTAGTTCTTTTGCCATTTTCAAATCTTTCTACCGTTTTTCCTTCGCTCAGTGCCCGTTCAATTTTCTTTTCACTGGTGGAAGGTTTTGCTTTAAAAACCTTTTTAGGAGTGGTTTTTTCTTCTTTAAAAGCAGCGCTTTTTGGCGTTTCAATGGCCTTATTTTCATCGTTTTTGGATTTTTTTTTGCCGAACCCTAGTCCCATAAAATATTTACGTTTTTTTGGAGATGCTGGAGATGTTTCTTTCACGGCTTGCTTTTTTACGATCGTGTTCAAGTCGTTTTGCAAGGTTTCTTCCTCGGTGCCTTTACTTTCAGTTGTTTTTTTAACTGCAAAATCAACACCGGCAACTCTGTTCTTATCACATGTAACATGGTCAGATTTAGGATCGTTTTTACTGGTTGTAGTACGGACCATCACAGAAGCAGGGTCGCCTGTGAAAGCGGGTACGGAAGTTTCAGATAGATCGACCATAGTTTTACTTTCTGTGAGAGCGGGTGCTATAGAGTTAAGTTGGTTTTCACTGGGTGTAGGAAAGACCATCACAGAAGCAGGGCCACCTGTGAGAGCGGGTACGGAAGTTTTAGATAGATCGACCATAGTATTACTTTTGTATTGTTTATTAGTAGGGTTTTTAAAGAATTTCCAAGCAGCTAAGAAGGCAGTAGTGATAAGAGCCAGGGCAATACCAGCACCTGTTCCAGCAGCAGCAGCCAGGGTAAAGCCAGCTACAGTTAACAATGCATAAGAAGTACCAGCTCCGGCACCCAAGCCGAAAAATGAACCGATACCGCGAGTTAGGTTGCGTTTGATTGAGTGTTTCATTTTGGTTCCTCCAATAAAATCATTAACCTTAGTCATGAAAACTCTTTAATTATACATTCAGAATTTTTTGTGTCAAATTATTTAATTAAAACAGTACGTTAGTTTCCTAATTATTTTTGGTTTAAAACCCCTGGTCTCGTTGTGCGTGTGAGAAGGTTGTATCGTAGCAGCTTTGCTGAACCAATCGATGCCGTCCTCAGTGCTGCGGAGTGTTAGTCGAGGATCTTTACATTGCTATCTTCATTAAAAATCGTATAATGTTTTGACTCAAGACGCTGAGGAGAAAGGCGTGAACAAACAAGAAATTCAAGCAATTCAGTCGGTATTGGATGAGGCGATTACTGTCGCACGTAATGACCACTCTGGGGCGCATGCTGCTTATATCCCTGAGTTGGCCTCGGTACCGCCCGAGCTTACTAATGGAGCCATTACTTTGATTGATGGCCACAAATTTATTGCTGGTGATGTGCCAGACCATGCTTTCTCTCTGCAAAGTGTGGCTAAGCTGATTGTTTTGATTGGTTTGTTGGAAGAATGTGGTGCAGAAAAAGTATATTCTTGGGTTCGGGTTGAGCCTAGTGGGGATGATTTTGCTTCGTTAGCACGTCTTGATCAATTTGGTCCAACGCCTTCGAATCCAATGCTCAATGCCGGCGCTATTGCCTTGTGTAGTCACGTGCCTGGGCATATGGAACAGCGTATTTCTTGGCTGGAAAATTGGGCAGAAAAACTTTTCGGTAAGCCACTTTCTATCAATCAGAAGGTGTTTTCTTCTGAGCGTCGTACTGGCGATCGCAATCGGTCTTTGGCATACTTGATGAAAAGTACTGGTTCTATAGAGGGCAATGTTGAAGAAACTTTGGAGACGTATTTTTGTTTGTGTGCGTTTGAGTCTAGTGTGGTGCAGGCCTCATATCTGCCTATGTTATTGGCCAATGGTGGTGTAGCACCTGATGGCGCTAGGATAATTTCCGAGCAGACGGCCTTAGCAGTGGTAGCTATTATGGCAACTTGTGGTCTTTACAATGAATCAGGTGCGCATTTGGTGCGTACAGGTTTGCCAGGAAAAAGTGGCGTTTCTGGAATGGTATTGGCTGTGGCGTCTGGTTATGGTGGTATAGCTGTCGCTAGCCCTAGGGTTAACCCCAAGGGCACCAGTATACGTGGCGAGATCATGCTTACTCACATTGCCAAGAATTTGGGCTGGCACTTTGCCTCTCCATGATGATTTTCTCTGTTCTTGGGGTTAGAGGCCCATCACTTGCCCTGCAAGCGCCAGGGGGATGTTGGTTCTGTTCACGCAGGTCAAGGAAGTGCCGATTGGGTTGACTTGGGGTTGTCTCTTTGGTCCAATGGACGCATATGGTGGCAGGGTGTTTGTCTGCTATTGCTCAATAATTATGGAGGTTATCATGGCTGATGTATCTAACACTATTTACAAAAGAGATAAGCCAGCTGATCAACCACGTTATAAAGTGCGACTAAATCTTGCACTTTCCCGCAATATGCGTGTTATTCAATGGGGTTTGATTTTAGGTGTTGTTGGTGGGCCAATTGCAGTTTTCTTAGAAGGGACAGCCATTCTGGCTTTCTTGGGTATCTCTGCCACACCTTTGGCCATGTTTTGCTTGCCCTTGGTGATGATCGCTGTTGGTGCTATTGCTTTCAGCGGATTACTGCGGTTGATTTCTTGGAATGCGGGTACTAAGGAAAAACGGCATGCTTACAATGGTGTGTGTATGATTTTGGATAAAGTCATATCGAATGGTGCCGAGTTGTCTGATACATCAAAAAGTTTTACTGAAAGCCCTCATGAGGCTAGATTTACGTTAGAATCATGCATACCCAAAGAGAAGGCTTCTAAAAGGTCTGGCGTTGTCCCCTCAGCGGTAGAAATCTTATTCAAGGTGACCGTAAGTCGCTTTGGTCGAGGTGCTTTTGTCGGCAGTATCTTAGGGGTTGCCGGGGCTTTGACGGCAGGTTGGTTTTTTTCTACCTCGCTTCTAGGGTTGGTTGGTTTGTCTGCCACCGCGCCATGGGTAGCTTTGGCTTACCCTGTGGTGTTGTTATTGACTGGTGCTTTGGTTGGCTGTGCCATAGGGGGGGTGGCTGGTTCTCTGGTAGGGAAAGTCGCTGCCTGGTGGACTGGGGCGGATAAGGTCTTTCCTACTTATCGTCATTGTTTTACGCAAATCAGATTGAAAGAAATTGCTACCAAGCCTAATCAAGGCACTAAAGAGAAGCAAAATATCAGCGCTTATCAATTTCACTGGCGTAGCAGCGCAGGGGATTTGGAGTTATGTCCAAAGCTTGGTGCAGATGTTTCCATGCCTAAGTCTGCCATGTATGATGATAGTGTCGGAAAGCGCGTAGTCAGTCATGCTGCTAATAACGTACAATAAGATTTAGAGGATATTTAGCTGCTTTTGGGGTGTTTTTGTTTTTTGCTTGTTTGGTTTTAGGTTTAGCGTAAAACAGTTTGATAGTGCTTGCATACGGCGGTGGTTTCTTGTAGAATCACCAATCTGGTTGAGTAGACGCGGGGTGGAGCAGTCTGGCAGCTCGTCGGGCTCATAACCCGAAGGTCGTAGGTTCAAATCCTACCCCCGCTACCAATTCCTAAGCTAGGGATATTTTCGAGGTGGGCTATAGGCCCACTTTTTGTAGGTAGATTAGTACAGTTGTGATTGGTGGAGTAGTGCGGTGACAAAAGCTTCCGAGCAAAGAGATAATACCCTGTCAATGGCCGTTGCGGCTGAGGGCTTTGAGTATGTGGGCTCTGAGCGTGTGCATGCTTTTGGTGATGATGCCTTATGTGTTTACATCGATAAAACACCTGAGGGTGTTTCTGCTGATGACTGCGGTAGAGTCAATGAGGTGTTGGGTGTGCTTTTGTCTGCTGAGGGGCTGTTGGGCCCTAAAGAATGTTTGCAGGTTTCCTCGCCTGGTTTGGCTAGGCCGTTGTTTAAATTGACGCAATATTTGCCTTTTGTCGGGAAAAAAATTCAAGTGAAATTGATGGTTTCTCAGCAAGAGCGTCGACGTTGCAAAGGGGTGTTGCTTGCAGTATTAGACGATGCTATCAACATGGAAGTAGATGGTGAAACGCTAACCATTGCTGAAACAAACATTGAAAAAGCCAATGTTTGTTTGCCGGATGATTTGAGTCAGCTGTAAAGAAAATAGAGGTTGTTAAAAATGGATAAAGCAAATCAAGCTAACGACGAAATGCGCTATATGATTGAATCATTAGCTAATTTGAAAAATGTCGATCAAGAAATTGTTTTCGAGGCCATGGAGGCGGCTTTGGCAGCGGTTGCCCAGCGCGTATACAAAGAGCCTGTTGAGGTTAGGGTTAGACTTAGTCGCAGTACGGCAGCTTATGAAGAAATTGTGCGTGTGTGGCAAGTATGTGCGGAAGAAGACATCGAAGAGCCCAGCAAACAAATGACTTTAGCTGACGCACAGGCCATTGATGAATCTCTAAATATTGGCGATGAAGTGGTTGAAGCCATCGATCCGCCGGAATCTGGCCGTATTGGCGCTCAACAAGCCAAGCATATTATCATTCAAAAGCTACGTGCTGCTGAAAGGGCACGTATTGTCAGTGAATATACTAATAAAATTGGTGACCTGGTCACAGGTGTGGTGAAAAAAGTTACCCGTGAAGTGATTATTGTTGACTTGGGCGGTGTTGTCGAAGGTCTTTTGTCACGTGAGGACCTTATCCCACGTGAAATTATTCGGGTAAAAGACCGTATTCGTGCCTATTTGGCTGATGTGCGTCCTGAGGGCAAGGGTCCTCAGCTAACCTTGAGTCGTCGGCACCCCAACATGCTTGCAAAACTGTTTGAAATTGAGGTGCCAGAGATTGCTGAGCACCTTATTGAAGTCAAGGCAGTGGCTAGAGATCCTGGTGGGCGGTCTAAAATAGCTGTCAAATCTAATGACAAGCGCATCGACCCTAAGGGTACTTGTATTGGCATGCGTGGTTCTCGGGTGCAGGCAGTTTCTAATGAACTTAATGGCGAGCGCATCGATATTATTTTGTGGGATGATAATCCTGCCCAATTGGTGATCAACGTGTTTGATCCGTTTCCTTTGGGTAACATTGTCATTGACGAAGGTAAGAATACGATGGATATTGCTGTAGAAGAAGAATATTTGCCTCAGGTTATTGGTCGTGCTGGTCAAAATGTACGTCTGGCCTCTGAGTTGACTGGTTGGGTCATCAACGTCATGAGCGAAGATGAGCTTGAAAGCAAACGTAGTGGTATTGGTGAAAAAATCAAAGCTGAGCTTTGTGAACAATTGGAAATTGACGAAGAAATCACCGAACTGTTGATCAACAGTGGTTTTACCAGTATTGAATCCATCGCCTATGCGTCGGATAATGACATGCTGGAAATTGAAGAGTTTGACGAAGAGACAGCAGAAGAGTTGCGTGAACGTGCCAAGCAAGCATTGATGACAATTGAATTGGATATGCAAGAGCAGTTAGGTGATGTTGAGCCAGCCGAGGATTTGCTTGATTTGGAAGATATGACCAGACGTATTGCGCTTCAGTTGGCTTCACGTGGTATCATTACCCGGGAAGATTTAGCTGAGCAAGCTGTTGATGATATTGTCGAGGTTGATGGTTTAGATGAAGGTTCGGCTGGCAAATTGATCATGCAAGCACGAGCACATTGGTTTGAAGAAGAAGCAGAATAGTAGGCTTTAAACGGTTGCTTAGGGTGAGAGGATTGTATTTATGGCCAAAACAGATGGCACAGTCGTAGATTGGGTAAAACAGCTGGCGGAAAACACCTCCATGCCGTTACAGTCTTTGCGTATCAAGCTGAAAGATGCCGGAGTAACGTTCAATGATGAAGACTCAATTACGGATGATCTGAAAAAAGCTGTACGCGCTGCATTGCGTAGTAAGCCTGCTTCTGGTAAAGGCAAATTAACCTTAAAGAAGCGTGCCGGTAGCAGTAAAACACCTAATGGTCCTTCAGTGACTGTGCGCGCCAAAGAACGTTCGGTACAAAAGGTCGCTGCTGTAGAAGAGCCCGATGTGGTGGAAGCGCCTGAGGTGGTGCTGCCATCTAATATTACGCCAGAACAGGCGGCTATTACTTCTGAAGAAGTTGCCATGCCTACAGCTGACAAGCTTAAGTCTGACACGAAACAACCCAAGGTGGGTGTGTCACACAAGCCTGCTGAAGCTAAAGAAGACTTTGATCGTGAGAAGGAAAAGAAGCCTTCTAACCGTCAAACACCCAAGCTTAAGCAAGATCGTAAACAGGTGATTCGTCAAGCTTTAAATACCATGAATGACGATGATGTTGATGGCTTTTATCAGCCTAACCGTCGTAGACGTAAGAAGTTTAAGGGTACCTCAACGTTATCTAGAGACTTTGAAAAGCCAACCCAATTTATTGCTAAGGAAGTGAGCATTCCTGAAAGTATCATGGTGTCAGAATTGGCGCAGAAAATGTCTGTGAAAGCCACTGACCTGATCAAATCTCTAATGAAAATGGGTGTGATGGCTACCATCAACCAAGTGCTGGATCAAGAGACGGCTTGTATTGTGGTTGAGGAGCTGGGTCACAAGCCTAAGCTTTTGAGTGAAAATGCCATTGAAGATGATTTGGTGACCGATGCCGAGTCGCAAGAAAATTTCCCCAAAGTCTCTAGGCCACCTGTGGTGACCATCATGGGGCACGTTGACCATGGTAAAACCTCTTTGTTGGATTCGATTCGTCGGGCAAAAGTAACTGAATCTGAGGCGGGTGGAATTACCCAGCATATTGGTGCTTATCAGGTTGCTTTGGATAGGGGTTTGATTACATTTTTGGATACGCCAGGGCATGAAGCATTTAGTAATATGCGTGCGTGGTGCCAAGTGTACCGGACCTTGTGGTTTTGGTTGTGGCTGCTGACGATGGTGTGATGCCGCAAACGATTGAGGCTATTCAGCATGCTAAGGCTGGGTAGAAGTTCCCATTATTGTTGCTATCAACAAATGGACAAACCTGATGCGGATCCCGGCAGAGTAACCACAGAATTGGCTGGCCATGAAGTGGTTTCCGAAGACCGGGGTGGTGAAAATATGTTTTGCCATATTTCGGCTAAGACAGGTGATGGCATTGATGCTTTGTTAGAAGCGGTGTTGTTGCAGGCAGAAGTGCTCGAGCTTAAAGCACCTGCACAAGGTTTGGCACGCGGTGTTGTGATTGAATCTAAACTTGACAAAACCGTGGCCCCATAGCGACGATTTTGGTGCAATATGGTCAGCTTTCGACAGGTGATATCATCTGGCAGGCCGTGAGTATGGTCGTGTACGAACCATGCATAACGATCATGGTGTGGCGTCTCAGTGGCAGGTCCTGTGCCTGTTAGAGGTTGTGGGGCTTCTGCGTGCCAGAAGCTGCGATGAAGCGGTCACAGTGAAAACAGAGCCAGGCACGTAGTGGCTTTGTTCCGTCAAGGCAAAGAGAAAAGTACGCTTGGTGTCGCATGCAACTACTTTGGAAAACCTGTTTTCACGTTTGTCAGAAGATAAAGCTTCTGTGATCAATGTGATTGAAGGCTGACACCAAGGCTCTATTGAGGCTATCAGCGATGCATTGACCAAATTCGTCCACTGATGAAGTCTAGTAAAATTTGTTGCGCGTGGAGTGGGTGGGATGACGGAATCTCGACATTAACTTGGCCATTGCCACAGATGCAATTATGCTCGGATTTAATGTACGTGCTGAGGGGAACATAGACGTTTGGCTGAGGCTGAATCCATTGATATTCGCTATTATAGTGATATATAATTTGATTTTGATGAAGTTAAGGCGGCTTTGAGGGCTTGCTAAAGCCAGAAAATGAAAGAGGTGATTTTGGCTTGGCTACTGTGAGATGTGTTTCGTTCTTCCAAGATCGGTGCCATCGTTTGGTTGTATTGTCATCGAAGGTACGGTGAAGCGCCACCGTCCTATTCTGGTACTGCGTGATAATGTGGTGGTTTATCAGGGGAGCTTGAGTCTTTATGCACTTTAAAGAAGATGTTAATGAAGTGAGATTAGGTAGTAGTGCATTTGTGTAAAAGACTATAATGACGTGAAGGTTGGTGATAGCATTGAAGTGTATGAAATCCAAGAAACCAAGCGAACTTTGGATTAGGGGGCATCATGGTTGTAAAGAGCCTTATGCGCGTCGTGAACGTGTTGGGCCGTTGATTCACTGACATTTGAATGAAATGTTGGCCAGACGTATGGTGGATTTGCCTTTATCTTCTACGCAGATGACTTTTTCTTCTGTGGATGTTTCTCCCGGATTTTGCGCAGGCTAAGGTATATTTTTCTGTGCTGCATGAAGATATGGCTGAGAATTTAATTCACCAGCTCAACCATGAAGCCCATATTTCAAAGCATCTTGCTGGTCAAATGACTTTGCGCCGTATGCCTAGATTGATTTTTGTTTTTGATGATACCCAGTTGGTTGGCAATCGTATCAGCCATTTGTTAGAAGAAGTTTCTTGACCTAGATGGTGGTGATAGTTTTAGGTATTGTCCTCGGTGCGTACGAGGAGGTCCCTATAAGCACTATGTGCTATGGAGGCCAGTGACCAGGAACCCCATCGTGAATATCATTATCTTGGAAGCATGGAGGGAGAGTTATGAGAGATCCTCGGTTGCTCGCCAATGGCTTGTCCCGAGCAGGATGTCGCTCTTCCCCGAGGCTTCGCTATCAAGCCCGTGACTTCAGTGGTGTGTTGGTCTTAGATAAGCCCACTGGTCTGACTTCCAATCAGGCTCTGCAGACGATTCGTCATTTTTTTCAGGCTAAAAAAGTAGGTCATGGTGGTACCTTAGACCCTCTGGCGACTGGGTTGTTGTTGATTTGCTTTGGTAGGGCTACGCGTTTATTACGTTTTTTATTAGAAAGTGACAAAGGCTATGAGGTGGTGGCGCAGCTAGGAGCAACCACCGATACGGGCGATGCTTGTGGTAAATTATTGCAAACCAGTCCAGTTTCTGTGTCTCAAAAAGACATTGAAGATCAATTAAAGCAGTTTAAGGGAAAGATTACCCAGATTCCTCCTATGTATTCAGCGCTTAAGCATCAAGGAAGACCTTTGCATGCTTTAGCGCGTGAGGGCGTGGAAATTGAGCGTCAACCTAGGCCTGTGACCATTTATGCCAATGATTTCCGTGCTTATGATGATGAGAATAATACTGTTTCTTTTGCTGTGCGTTGTAGCAAGGGTACTTATGTACGCACTTTGGTGGAAGATTTGGGGCAGGCTTTGGGGTGTGGTGCGCACGTCAAGGCTTTAAGACGTACTTTGTCGGGATCATTTGGCCAACAGTCGATGGTTGAGTTAGAGACATTGAAATCTTTAGAAGGTGATCTTGATGCCTTGGATGATTTTCTGTTGCCTGTGTCTTGTTTGTTGAATCATTTGCCTGAAGTGATCATACATGATGAGACTTTGCTTAAGTTAATGCAGGGGCAAAATCCTATATTGCCTGACTTGCCAGCCAAGGGGGCTTGGGTGCGTTTACTAGATGCCTCTGGCTGCTTGCAAGGAGTTGGGCAATGTCATGTGGGCAAAAGACCTTTGTCATCGATTGTTTGGATGGATCCTCACCGTTTTTCTAAGTAACTCCAGATTTTTAATCTTAACTTATGTGTTGGTTCTCCTTATCGCTTTTAGACCTGGAGCTTACTCAGGTGCTTGTTTTTCTTTTTATTATGGCTTGTTTGTTGTGCTGATCCACGTTACAATGTCTCCTCAGTGTCTGTCAATGACAGCGGATGTTGGGTTTATTAAATCATTTTAGGAGTAAAACTATGTCATTACCTGCTGAAGCTAAAGAAATTATTGTTAAAAAATATCAGTTAAGTGAGTCGGATACTGGATCACCAGAAGTGCAAATTGCCTTGGCAACTGAACGTATCTGTTTGCTCACAGAACACATGCAAACACACAAAAAAGATTTGCATTCGCGCAGAGGGCTGCTTCGCCTGGTCAGTTTGAGACGTAATCTTCTGTCCTATTTAAAGAAAAACAGACATTAAGCGCTACCAAGCGTTGATTGAGGTATTGGGACTACGTCGTTAGTCGTATTATTGAAATTAAATTAGAGTTGGTTATGGAAAAATTATAGAAACCTTCCAGTATGGCGATCACGAAGTTGTACTTGAAACGGGGCGTATTGCTCGGCAAGCAGGTGGAGCAGTGCTGGTAACCATGGGGGAAACCGTGGTGTTGGCAACAGTTGTGGGTAAGAAAACCGCAGCGCTGGGCCGAAACTTTCCCATTGGATCTCAATACATCGAGAAGATGTACGCGGGTGGACGCATTCCTGGGGGTTACCAAGCGTGAAGGTCGGCCTTTCAGAGCGTGAGACCTTGATTTCACGTTTGATCGGACAGACCAACTGGCCTTTATTCCCAAAAGGGTTTAAAAATGAAAGTCCAAGTCATCATACTGTATTGTCATTGGATCCTAAAGTGAATTCAGATGTACCGCTATGTTGGGTGCTTCTGCGGCTTTGGCTGTTTCTGGCATGCCTTTCAGTGGTCCTATTGGTGCGGCAAGAGTGGGTTATGCCGACAACAATTACTTGCTCAACCCAGATGCTGGATCAGTTGAAAATTCTCAATTGAATCTTTATGGTTGCGGTACAGAATCTGGGTGGTATTAATGGTGAGTCTGAAGCCAAAGAATTGCCTGAGGAAGTGATGTTGGGTGCGGTGATGTTTGGTCATCAGCAAATGCAGTCTGCAATCAAAGCTATTAAGCACTATCTGAGAAAATCTGCACCACTTGGGACTGGCAGCCAGAGTCTATTGATGAAGTCTTTAAAAATAAGGTTATTGCACAATCCCGTGACAACATTGTCGAAGCTTACAAGGTGGCTGACAAGTTGGCGCGTTATGAGATGCTTGGTAAATTCAGAGCTGAAGTTGTTGAAGCTTTAGGGGGTGAAGAAGGCGAGCATGCAGCATTGGTGGAAGGCTTTTTCCACGATATCGAAAAAGAAGTGGTGCGAAGCCGTATTTTGGATGGTAACCCACGTATTGATGGTCGTGATACAACCACAGTACGTCAAATTACGCCTGAAACAGGGGTGCTACCACGTACGCATGGCTCGGCTTTGTTTACCCGTGGTGAAACACAAGCTTTGGTGATTGCCACTTTGGGTGGCAGTCGTGATCAGCAGCGTTTGGAAGGTATCATGGGTGAGTCAACTGATTCATTCATGTTGCATTACAACTTCCCACCATTCTCTGTCAACGAGACAGGCTTTATGTCTGGTCCTAAACGCCGTGAAATTGGTCACGGGCACTTGGCCAAGCGAGCCATGGCGGCAGTGATGCCAACGAGTGAGCAGTTTCCGTACACCATTCGTGTGGTTTCTGAAATCACTGAATCTAATGGTTCAAGCTCTATGGCCACAGTATGTGGTACCAGTTTGGCTTTGATGGATGCGGGTGTGCCAATCAAGTCCAGTGTGGCAGGTATTGCAATGGGATTGATCAAAGAAGGTGATAAATTTGCAGTCCTGACTGACATCCTAGGTGATGAAGATCACTTGGGTGATATGGACTTTAAAGTGGCGGGTACCAATAATGGTGTGACTGCTCTGCAAATGGATATCAAGATTGATGGCATTACCGAAGCAATCATGAGTCAGGCACTTGACCAAGCCAAAGATGCACGTATACATATTTTAGGTATCATGCAAGAAGATCTAGATTCGCACCGTGAAGTGTTGTCTGATTACGCACCACGTATTGTTAGCTTTAACATCAATCCAGAAAAAATCCGTGATGTTATTGGTAAAGGTGGGGCAACCATCCGTGCTCTTACCGAAGAAACTGGTGTCACCATCGATATCAACGATGAAGGTGTCATTACTATTCTTTCTACCGAAAAAGAAGGCTCAGACGCAGCTCGTAAACGTATCGAAGAGCTTACTGCAGAAGCTGAAGTAGGTAGAGTCTATCATGGTAAAGTGGTGAAAATTGTTGAATTTGGTGCTTTCGTCAATATTTTCCCTGGCCAAGATGGTCTAGTCCACATTTCGCAAATTTCTGGAGAGCGTGTAGAGAATGTTAGCGATCACCTTAAAGAGGGGCAGGAGATCGATGTCAAAGTGCTAGAAATAGACCGTCAGGGAAGGGTAAAACTTTCCATGAAAGATGTTTCAGACTAGTTTTATAGTGTCAGCATGGTTGTTGAAGTTTTGGCAGAAAATTATTACCTAAAAAGTAAATACTTCCTTGTCAAAATTTCGATGCCTAGACTGGCAGTCTTCGCCATTCGAGAAAAATGTGTGCTTTAAAATTTGCATTGATGCCAGATAAATGTTAATTATTATCTCATATGGAATAAAAGTGAGATAATAAGATTGATAAAGCATCATTGGCATAAAGCAATATTGCTCGTTGATATGGATGCTTTTTTTGCATCAGTAGAGCAGCACGATTATCCACCTTTGCGTGGTAAACCGGTGGCTGTGGTTAATGGTCATGCGGGCAGTACTATCATTACTTGTTCTTATGAAGCCAGATGTTTTGGTATCAAAACGGGTATGCCACTATGGCGTGCCCGGCGTCTCTGCTCACATTTGATCTGCTGCCCTGGCCGACCTAGCCGTTATACTGAAGTTTCTCGTCAGATGATAGGAGTTATGGGTGATTTTACCCCTGATATTGAAGTTTTTTCTATCGATGAGGCTTTCTTGGATGTAACCCAATGTCAGCGTTTACACGGTTCACCATTGCATATTGCTCAGAAAATCAAGCAGGCTATTTTTGCTAAGACAGGCTTAACTTGTTCCATTGGCGTTAGCGGTGACAAAACCACTGCCAAATATGCAGCCAGCACTAGCAAACCAAATGGTTGTTCAGTCATTCCTCCTTGGCAGGCCAAAGAACGTTTATCCTTGGTGCCAGTCACTGAGTTGTGTGGGATTGGCCCGGGTATAGGGCGCTTTTTAGCTCAGTATGGTGTTATTTATTGTGGACAGATGGCACGTTTACCTATAGGTCTTTTGGCCAGGCGGTTTGGTAATTTTGGTCGCAGACTTTGGTATATGTGTCAGGGTGCAGATCCTTATCCGGTTAAACTTATCAGGGAAGATCCTAAGTCTATGGGTCATGGCAAGATTTTACCACCTGGCACTTGTGATAAAGTCGTGATTGCTGCTTATTTTCATCACATGTGTGAACGCGTGGCTTCCAGGCTGCGTCGTCATTATTGTAAGGCTCAGTTTTTCTTTATTGGTATGCGTGTGAAATCTCTGGGTTGGTTGGGTGGCAAATACCGCGCACTTTTACCTACCAATGATGGTCATGCCATTTATCGCCTGTGCTGTTTGTGTATGCAAGAAATTGGTAGTGGCTTTGTGGTGGCACAGGTGCAGGTAACAGCGTTGTCTTTGGACAATACGGGTGGACAAATGGATTTATTTTCCCAAGAAAATCCTCAGCTCCAAGCAGTGAATGTCATTGCTGATGCAGTCAATAATCGTTTTGGTAAGGAAACTTTGCAGCCTGCACATTTGCTGCTTACAGGTCCGCTTCACCGCGTGATTGCGCCTTCTTGGCAGCCGTCAGGTCCACGGGAATCTATTGATAGTTAGCATTGAGCTAACCAGCTAATCATGCTATGATTTTACCGCTATCAATCAGCGCAAGGTTTCCTAAAAATGTATATAGATCATCAGGTAAAGCTTGATTTTAAAGATGTGCTGATTCGTCCCAAGCGTAGTACGTTGCGTTCGCGCTCAGACGTGAGCTTGCTACGTCATTACCGTTTTTTGCATGCACAAAAAGAATGGGAAGGGGTGCCGGTGATTGCTGCCAATATGGACCACACAGGTACTTTTGCTATGGCTTGTGCATTGTCCAAATACCAAATGATGACTGCTTTGAGCAAATTTGCCACAGTTGAGGAATGGCAATATTTTGCCAAAGCCAACCCTGATGCCTTACCGTTTGCTTTTGTTAGCTCTGGTTCACGTGATGGCGATTTTGAAAATCTCAAAGCCATCATGGCTGTCATGGATGTACCATTTATTTGTTTGGATGTGGCCAATGGATATTCTCAGGCCTTTGTTGATTTTGTGTGCAATGTGCGCGAGGCTTTTCCCGATAAAATCATTATGGCTGGTAATGTGGTGACTGGAGAGATGACGGAAGAATTGACTCCTTTCTGGTGCTGATATTGTCAAAGTAGGTGTTTGGGGCCTTGGTTCAGTGTGTACGACACGCTTGAAGGCAGGTGTGGCTACCCGCAACTTTCTGCTGTGATTGAGTGTGCGCTGAGCTGCTGCGCATGGTTTGGTGGTCAGGTATGTTCGGATGGTAGCTGCGCTAGTCCAGGTGATATTGCCAAAGCCTTTTTGTGCTGATTTAGTCATGTTGGGTGGCATATGTTTATCTTTGGGCATGATGAGTGTTTGGGTAATGTACTGGAAGAAAAAGGCAAAAAACAAGCGTTTTTACGGCATGTCCTCTGCAGAAGCCATGGAAAATACCCCATGGTTCTGTGGCTGAATACCGTGCCAGTGAAGGTAAGTCGGTTAATGTGCCTACTGTGGTCCCGTGTAGAGCCCACTTGTGCAAGATATTCTTTGGCGGTATCCGTTCAGCATACTTACGTAGGAGCGTCAGCGATCAAAGAGCTCTCTAAACGTACCACCTTATTCGTACTAATGTACAGTTGAATGAAGTAAGTTTAGCGCTTTCGTCGTCCCACCCGAAAGCTTAGCTTAAGCTTACCCATGATCCTCAGGTCTCAAGTCTCGATGGCAATGGCTTAGACTCACGTGAACTTTATGTGAATCACTCAATCACTGCGTTTTCGAGGACTGGGCGCTACTGTTCCTGTTTGCCAACCGCTTAGAAACTCGCTGCGGGTACGTTCATCTTTACGAAAATTGCCTAGCATCACTGAGGCGGTCACAGGTGCACTCTGTTTACTGACACCACGCATCATCATGCAATGCCAAGTGCTTGGCTTCTATGATGACACTCTACACCTTTGGCGTTAATTTGTTCCATCAAACAGTTGGCGATGTCTTGGGTTAGCTGTTCTGTATTTGTGGCGTTTGGCAGCGTGATTGATAATACGAGTAATTTTAGATAGCCCTAAAATTTTACCATTGTAGTAACAAGCCGTCGCGCAGGGCTTCAGAAGGGAGTAGCGATGTTCGTATTAGCGAGTAGAGTCAATATCACGGACAATGATCATCTCTATCTCATCTGATTCCAAACATAGCGCCATTGATGAGGAGCTGTTGATGTCTCATGGTAACCTTCGGTCATGTGGCTGAATGCTTTGGCCGCGCGGTGTGCAGTGTGTTGCAGGCCTGTTCCCCGGGTTTTCGCCACAAGATTTGATGATTTGTTGATAGGCCAATTCAATTTTCTGCGTCTTTGCTAACTTCGTTCATGGTAACTTGCTCAAACCAGCATTTTATGTAGCCGGGACGTTAATGCAAAAATATAGGCTTAATCATCAGGGCTGTCCCATTAAAATTGCTGCATTAAAATGGCAGTAAGTGTATTTACTCCCCAATCAGCTTTTTTTAAAGCCTCTTTTCCAGCTCATACCTTTTCGAAATTGAGTCTTGGCACCACGTAACAGATTTAAAACGCTATGGCGAATCATTGACGAGTGTCCTTCTAAGCGGGTAAACGACCAAAAACCAACGACTGTCTGATGAGCCTAGCTGTTTACACAACGAGAATTGCTGGTCAATAGACGTGCATTTTTCTCCTAGGTTGTTATAATGTCGAGATTTTAATCCAAAAGAGATACTAAATTATGCCATTAAAACAAGTCTCCCCAGGTGATCAATTGCCTGAACAAGTGAACGTGATCATTGAGATTCCTTCACACAGTGATCCAGTGAAATATGAAGTATGTAAAGATACAGGGGCCTTATTGGTGGACAGGTTTATGCAGACTAGCATGCACTATCCTTGTAACTACGGTTATATTCCTCAGACTTTGTCAGATGATGGTGACCCTGTGGATGTGTTGGTGATTTCGCCTTTCCCATTGATCAGCGGTAGTGTCATTACTTGCCGTGTAGTGGGTATGTTGCAAATGGAAGATGAAAAAGGTCAGGATAATAAGTTGATTGCTGTGCCTGCAGACAGTTTAACACCCCTTTATACACACGTGAAAGCACCTGAAGATTTGCCACTGCCTTTGCTTAGAAGTATTGGCCATTTCTTTGAGCATTACAAAGACTTAGACTCAGATAAATGGGTCAAGATTTCTGGGTGGGTAGGTCAAGATGTCGCTCTTGCTGAGATTATGTCTAGCCTTAAACGCTTTCAAAAACATGCTTGATGGGCAGAGGTCCCTGTTTGCGCTGCGTCTCTTAGAACAAAATTATCTGACTTTGTAGTTCCGTGCTATGTCAGGACCTGACAGAGCGCACTGCTGTAGGTTCTTTAGTCTTGGCAGTGCGATTTTCCTAGCCTTATTTATTTATAATCCCTTGATATAAAACATATTTTCTGTTATAATATTTCTGTTTTCTGCGTGTGAAGGATCATGTGTTTGATTTGATAGAATTGAAAGCGTTGGGAGGATTTTTATTATGTCGAAATCAAATTTGAAGGAATCCTTGCGTTTATCGTCATTGTCATGCGATGAAATAATTACATTTTCTAATGATTTTAAACTTGAAATCAAAAGACTTAAGGCATGCACAAAAAGCTGTCAGCTTGCATATGATGAAAAAAACAGTACTCTTGTGGCAGAGTTAATCCAATGGCTTGGTCAAAGCTTGGCTTCGTTGCAGTATCCTGGTTCTTTTGAAGAAGAACCTGATCATGATGTTAATAACAGTGACAACAGTAATAGCAGAAGGTTATATGACATCAGATGTGCCTATTTACAGGACAGTAGAAATGATGACCTATATTTCTTTGCTGTGCTCTGCCGCTTGTTACGAGAGAACATCTTAAGTGTCGAGGAATCAGTTTTACTGATAAAACGTTATCGCCAAAGAGTTCTTGATATAGAATTCAGCACTTTAGACATTGAAAGTCTTGTATCAGTTGGTACCGTTCTAGGAGGTATTTTTGGTTTTATTGGCTCTACTGTCGCCTTTGTGATGTATACTGAGCATCTGTCATTCGTGGCAATGTTAATAGTTGCTGCGTTTGCTCCTTTACCCGCGATTGTTGTGTGCATATGTATCTTTAGTGGTTTGGTTTATGCTGGTCTTTATTTTGGGCATCCACTCATGCAGCAGGTTTTTTATGGTAGCAAGTTAGGCATAACCAAACAGGAAAAATCTGACTTGCAAAATATGTCATGGCAAGCTATTTCAGTTGGCGAAGATACTAATTTGTCTGCGGCGCATGTTGGACAAGATGAAACTAATGATGAATCATTTAAATCTGAAGTAGCTTCCTCATCTAAAGCTCTCGCTGCGATGGGTAGTGGTCTTTTTTCTGGTTCAGCCATGGTTGCTAATGAAGACCCTAGTGCTGGAGAAGAATCATCTTTGCTAGTCTCTTTACAGCGTTAGTTGTCATGAATCAATAAGTATTAGTTTTTTGTCTATATTGCCATATAGCAGACAGCTGAAAGGAAAAAACCATGGTAGCAAAGCTTGGCAAGAAAACCCTTTGGCAGAAGCGTTTGGATTTCCACGAATCTACGCGTCACATTTGGGAGTATCATCAAGTTGCTGCAGGAAGAGCTTATATTCAGGTTCCTGTCGATGGTGATCATTTTGATGTGAATGCGCTTGTGTATGTTCAAGATGTGCTCATTAGTCAGGTGACTTCTGAACTTCGTTCAGTTTTGAATTTCCCGTTAGCAGCGGATGAGGCTAAGATAACTAGCGCTGAAAGAAAAGTAGCAGCTATCCAAAGGATTAATGCTTTTTTCATTGAATGTCGTGCTGCTCAGCATGAGGGTTATGGTTTTTTTGTGAAAAAATATGGGATTGAAGATCCTTTGTGGGATGAAAAGTTTGCAAATGCTATGAAGTCACATAAGGACTCTGATAAAGTTCCTCGTTTATTTTATCTTCATTTTCAAAAAATTGATGCCTTTGATTGGTTGGGTAAAAACGATGTTCGTGATGCTATGCTGTTCAAAGTATTGAAGCCCTTTGTTGATGATGAGACGCTTACTGAGGCTGAGGCTAGGGATATTTGGCAAGCATGTGCAGCAAAGATTATTGCAAATGATGTGCACAACCAAGCTATTAGGATGATTGATAGCCACCCCATGATGTTTGCTTTGGTGTTCCTGGTTTTTGCCGTGTGTATTGCTTCAGTCATGGCCACGACAGTAAGCTTTGGATTTTGTGCTTTGGGTGTGGCAGCTATCCTCATGGGTTACCGTGTGTTTCAATGGTGGCTCCATCACAATGAAGCTTATTTGCAACAACACTACCAGTTTCCTTATGAATTGGGTAAGGATGTCTTTGGAGCATTGGGATCACCTGAACTATCTTTAAGCAAAGACTTTGTTAATCCTGGTACCAATTTTAGTTATCTCTGGAAAGATGGCAAAGATGTAAATTTAAACAAAAATTCGGATAAAAGTGCACATGATGAACAATCTTCTCTGGTACTTGGAGCAATGAATCAGTCATCTGGTTCCTAATATAAGATGTGCTATTAAGTGTTTTTGCATATCACTAATTTGTCAGTTGCACAGATGCTTGCAGCTTATTGGCTTGAGTGACTTTGCAGCCACGACACTGGCAGATAAAAACCTGATAGTTACCTTACAACGACAATGGCTTTTTTACTCAGTAGAGAACAGTAATTGAGGCAGCAACGATCCATTTGGTCATGTTCTTTCCTTTTTAAGTTATGCTAGGTGAATCTTGGGTTTGAGTCAATTGCATTTTTACCCTTGAAAAAGTATAGTTGCTCCGTTAAATAAACGGTTAAGGAAGTCTGAATGTCTGCCAATGAAACAATCACAAAAGCCCTTTATGATGTCTACAGATGTGATGAGACAACTTTGATTAATGCTAATCTGCAGGCATTAGACGTCACGGCTGAAGATAAGGCAAATATCCATAAATTGGCAACTCGGCTGGTAGAAAAGGTGCGGGAAGAACGTTTGGGTAAGAACATGCTTGATGCGTTTTTGTTCGAATACGACCTCTCCAGTGGTGAAGGTATTGCTCTAATGTGTTTGGCAGAAGCTTTGCTGCGTGTGCCCGACAAATACACCCGAAGCAAACTGATTGAAGATAAAATTGGTTCAGGCAACTGGCAAGCGCACTCGCGCAAAAGTGATTCTACTTTTGTTAATGCTGCAACCTTGGGCTTGATGGTCACAGGCAAAATTGTTAGTGATGATGAGGATGGCTCTACCTTCAGCAAAGCACTGAAAGGTTTTTTTAACCGTTCAACCAAAACGGTAGTGCGCAGTGCAATTGCTCAGGCTATGAAAATATTAGGGCGCCAGTTTGTTATGGGTGAAACTATTGAAAAAGCTGTAAAAAGAGCAGTCTCCCTTGAGGCCAAAGGTTATAGTTATTCTTACGATATGCTTGGTGAAGCTGCGCGTACGGAAGAAGAAGCGGTGGCCTATTTTCAATCCTATGCTGCAGCCATTAAGGTTGTGGGTGAAGCGGCTCAAGGCAAACATTTGCTAAAAGCTCCTGGTGTTTCAATCAAGCTTTCAGCCTTGCATCCTCGCTATGAATTTGCTCAGGCTGACTACGTTATTCCAGTTGTGACTGAGCGTTTGCTCAAGTTGGTAGAAATGGCTAGGACATACAATATTTCTGTTACCGTCGATGCCGAAGAAGCTGATCGCTTGATGATGTCTCTAGAAATTATCGAAAAAGTTTTTGCCGCGCCTAGCCTTGGAGGATGGGAGGGATTTGGTTTGGCGGTGCAAGCGTATCAAAAGCGTGGTGTGACCATGGTGGATTGGTGTGTGGATTTGGCCAAACGGCATCAGAAAACATTGATGGTGCGTTTGGTGAAAGGTGCTTATTGGGATACGGAAATTAAGCTTAGCCAAGAATTGGGGTTAACCAGCTATCCTGTGTACACGCGTAAGGCGGCCACTGATGTTTCATATTTGCTCTGTGCACAAAAATTGCTTGCTGCATCTGATTGGATATTCTCACAATTTGCTAGTCATAATGCGCATACTGTTGCGGCTATATTGACCTTTGCAAAAGGTAAATCTTTTGAGTTCCAGTGTCTGCATGGTATGGGGCAGGCTTTGTATCAAACTGTGGTTGCTGAAAAAGGCATTGGTTGTCGAATTTATGCACCAGTGGGTGGTCATGATACCTTACTGGCTTATTTGGTGCGGCGTTTGCTAGAAAATGGTGCCAATAGTTCTTTTGTTAATCGTGTCATTGATGAGCGTGTCTCTGTTGCTGACATTGTTGCTGACCCCGCGCAGTTTTTGAGTCAGTTGTCGATTAAGCCACACCCACGCATTGCGTTGCCTGAAAAAATGTTTGGTGCTGCTAGGCGTAATTCTAAAGGCTGGGATTTGAGTAATCCCTATATACTGAATGCGCTAAATCAAGACATGCAAGTGGCGAGAGATGTAACATGGGAGGCAAGACCAACCCTATTAAAGTCTTCTAAACACCGTGTGTCTCACCCGGTTTTCAATCCCAGTAATGGCAATGACGTTGGCCAAGTGGTTATGGCTGAGGTTGAAGATCTTCATGTTGCAATTGATGCAGCTGTGCAGGCTCAGTTGGAATGGGATACATTGTCCGTGTATGATCGTTCAGGCATATTGCGGCAAACAGCGAATCTTTTGGAGACGCAAACACCTGCTTTGATGGCTCTGTTGGTAGATGAAGCCGGTAAAACGTTACCTGATGCTGTGGCAGAAGTGCGTGAAGCAGTTGATTTTTGTCGCTATTACGCGATGAATGCTGAAAAAACAATGCTTAAGCAAACACTGCCTGGACCTACAGGTGAAGAGAATACCTTGAGTTTTCATGGTCGTGGGGTCATGGCTTGTATCAGCCCTTGGAATTTTCCTTTAGCCATTTTTATGGGTCAAGTAGTGGCTTGTTTGGTGACTGGTAATGCAGTGATTGCTAAGCCTGCTAACCAAACACCGCTTATTGCTGCCAAAGCAGTGGCTTTGCTGCATGAAGCAGGCGTACCTAAGGCTGTTTGCCAGCTCTTGCCTGGGGATGGCAGTACTATTGGTGCTGGATTGGTTGCTGATGAACGTATTGCTGGAGTGTTGATGACGGGCTCAACAGAAACGGCTAAGCGTATCAATCAGTCTTTGGCTGCGCGTAATGGAGCTATTGTGCCATTGATAGCGGAAACAGGTGGACAAAATGCGATGATTGTTGATTCGACAGCTTTACCTGAGCAGCTTATTTTGGATATCATGAAATCTGCTTTCGGTAGTGCTGGCCAGCGTTGTTCAGCGCTGCGTGTGCTTTTTGTCCAGGATGATATTGCTGATAAGGTTATTCAATTGATCAAAGGTGCAATGGCAGAGTATCATGTTGGTGATCCAGCCTTGTTAAAAACAGATGTTGGCCCAGTGATCGATGCTGGTGCAGCCGGCGTGTTAACTAGTCATATTGATCGCATGATGCAAGAAGGCAAGTTGATTGCCAAGTCTGATATGCCTTTGGAGATACAAGGCACGTATGTTGCACCACATGCTTTTGAAATTGAATCACTTTTGCAGCTAGAAAATGAAGTATTTGGCCCAGTGTTGCATGTCATTCGCTTTAAACGTGGTACCTTGGATAAAGTGATTGAAAATATTCATGCCACGGGTTTTGGGCTTACCGGTGGTTTGCATAGCCGAATTCGTGCGGTGATTGATGAAGTAAGGAGCAAGCTACGGGTAGGTAATCTTTATGTGAATAGAAACATGACAGGTGCTGTGGTTGGTGTACAGCCTTTTGGTGGGGAAGGCCTTTCTGGCACTGGGCCAAAAGCGGGGGGGCCACATTATCTGCACCGATTGGTCACTGAGCGTACAGTGTCAATCAATACGGCTGCTGCTGGGGGCAATGCCTCTCTGATGGCACTTGAGGCTTAGTGAGTGTTTGGACATCGTTGCGTGTGTAGTCTCGAAATTTAAGATCAGCAATTCTCGGTGAATTATAAGTAGTTGATTTTTTCTATTTTACACATTCAAGTAAAATAACATTTTCGAAGAATATATTCTGTAGTAAGTTTGTTGCAACATTGTTCATGAAACAACAGGGAGTATTGAAATGAAAGTTAAAAAGCATCTTAGTTTTAGTAGCCTACGCTCGGAAATATTAAGATACTGGTTCATACTGGTCGTTGTCGCTGGAAAAGTGAAAATGAACTTTTTAATGTGATTAAGAAGCACAGATATTATATGGATCGAAACTATGGCCATGGTCAAAAAAACTTGGCCTTTAATTCGAACAACCAGTCAATCGGCAACGATAAAGGTAAAATGGCAGGATAATCAGCTTTAAATCGATAAATTGGGCCATTATTGCATAGCAAGTTTGGGCAGAGTAACTACTGAGAATTGCTGCTTACCAATTGATCTGTTCATTCTGCTGCTACAATGATTTCAGTCAAATACCACTCAACAGAATTTTTCAGGAGTTAAGAATGAGTCAAATGCAATTTAGAGACCGTAATCCTGCGCTGTCAGGATGCTTTCCGTGACGCCATGGCAATGGCAGGTGAGAAAGAATGACTATCATGGGAACAGTGCACAAAACAGGCCTGTGTTTGTTGATTGCCATGCTAACCGCCAGTTATGGCAGGGCTTAAGATCCACAAAGTGGCATGTGCCATTGATGCTTGTGGGTACCATTGGTGGTTTTATTGCCGTAGTGATTATCTTCAAAAGCACATGGCGCCAACACTGGCCCCGGTTTTATGCGGCCTTAGAAGGTTTGGCTTTGGGGGCGATTTCTAGTGTTTTGAGTTGCAGTATCCTGGTTTGGTATCACAGGCAGTGATTTCAACTTTTTTGGGGGTGCTAGGTGCTATGTTGTTTGTATCAGACCAAATTAATTCCTTCTGGAAAAATTCCGTATGGGTGTTTGCTGCCACAGCAGGTACTATCTTTTTATTTGATTGCTATGATCATGAGCTTTTTGGTGCTGGGATGTCGTTTTTTACTTCTAGCTCGCCTATGAGTATTGGTATTAGTGCCGTGATTGTCTGCGTAGCCGCGTTGAATTTAGTATTGGATTTTGAATTTATGAAAGGTTCACAATCGGGCGCGCCAAAGTATATGGAATGGTTTGGGGCATTTGGTCTGATGGTGACTTTGGTCTGGTTGTATATGGAAATGCTTAGACTATTGGCCAAATGCGCGACCGTTGATGATGCAGTTTCCTTGCTTGCCAACATTGGCAGCTCGTCGTGGTCGTCTTACTTTTCTTAGAGGCAAAGTTGGAAACACCTGCCTTTATGCCAATTGGTATCTGCCACAGTTAAGTCATTAACGCCTGAAAAGAAATCAAGGATTCAGGGCCCATATTCTCTTGGGGTAGCACTTTTCATTTGATGTTACGACCTGGTACTGAAGTGATTCAAGCACATGGGGATCTGCACGATTTCATGCATTGGTCTGGGCCAATTTGACGGATTTCAGGTGGTTTTCAGGTATTCCAGCTTAGGAGCCTTGCGACGTATCGACGAGCCGGGTGTTACATTTAGATCTCCAAATAAGATGGCTCTATGATTTTCTTAGCCCAGAAAAATCTATGGGTGCAAAAAGCTTTGGGTTCGGATATTGTTATGTTTTGATGAGTGCACGCCTTATCCAGCAACTCATGAAGAAGCTGCGAAGTCTATGGCGCTTTCGTTGCGTTGGGCGCAGCGTAGCAAGATGCGCATGCTGGCAGGCAATTCAGCTTTATTTGGTATTATTGCAAGGCGGTGTTTATGAAGATTGCGCTCCCAATCGCTAGAAAAAACTGTTTCTATTGGTTTTGATGGTTATGCCATTGGTGGCTTGTCAGTAGGTGAGCCAAAGAAGAGATGGGGCGCACATTTTGCAGACGTTGACACCAGATATGCCTCAGGAAAAACCTCGTTATTTGATGGGCGTGGGGACTCCGGCAGATTTGGTGATGGGTGTAGCCAATGGTATTGATATGTTTGACTGTGTTATGCCAACTCGTAATGCTAGAAATGGCCACTTGTTTACTTCCCGGGGAGTCATTAGGATCAAAAATAAGCAGTATGAGCATGATGTTACCCCACTGGATCCAGAATGTGATTGTTATACTTGTCAACATTATTCCAAAGCTTACCTAAGGCACCTGCATAGACAGAAAGAAATGTTGGGTGCTAGGCTCAATAGTATTCACAATCTTCGTTATTATCAGTGCTTGATGCAGCGCATACGTGATGCCATTGAGGCAGGCATTTTTGCCCAGTTGGCTGAATCTTTTCTTTGAAATTTTATGCTAGCCCGTTTAAAAAACCGTATTGCAGAAGGTGGATTCTGGTGTTTGAATATTTAGTCTTCATGCCAAATAAGGAAAGTGATGATAAAATATCGAAGCAATACGAGGCATCAAGCACATGATAAATTGTTTCGGTTTGTCATGAGTAAAACTCGCTTTGCACGGACATTTGTTGAGAAGGCTTTGCCACCCCAACTGATCGATGATTTGGATCTTGCGACTCTTCAGCAGCTTGATAGTCAACTTGGCTCATTGCAAGTCGACTATGTGTGTAAGGTAAAAAGACAAAGTATTGATGAGTTTATTTTGGTGCTCATTGAGCACCAAAGCTACCCTGATCCAATGATGGCATGGCGAATGCGTTGTTATGTTCACGAACTCATGCGTAAGCATGTGAAGAAAAACAAACGGTTACCGGTGGTGATTCCGCTGGTTTTTTATACAGGACAGCAAGAATATAATGTTCCTTTGGATCTTAGATCCATTCTTGGCGGTAATGCCGAGATGAAAGAGCTTGGCCTTGCTTTAGATTATTTATTGATTCAAGGAGAGATGCTTTGTGGTGAAGCTAAAAGTGAAGATCCTATTCATGAAATAATAAAGGCTACCTTACAAGCGTTTGAACTAGTGCAACAAGATGATGAAGAGAAGTGGTTGCCGTTAATGAGGCAACTGGCTAAAATGAGGGGTAATGATCCACTGGAAGTGGTGTAGTGTAACTCTAACCCCCTTAGGCTGATGTTAAACGCTTTGCTGCGAATCAGGAGGGGTTGTAGCTTGGCTGGTTGAGTCATGTTACAATGATTAGCTATAAATTAATAAGGGGTTGTGCGATGTTATTTATTCAAGATGCTTATGCTGCAGGGGTGGCAGGGTCACAGGAACAAGTGGGTTTGCTAACTATGATGCCTATGCTTTTGTTTTTCTTTGGTATGATGTATTTTATGGTACTGAGACCACAGCAGAAAAAAACTAAAGAACACCAATCCATGATGAAAGCTTTACAGAAAGGTGATGAAATTGTCACCGCTGGCGGCATTATGGGCAAAGTGGTGCACATTGACTCTGATATGGTTTTGCTCTCTGTGGCGAAAGGGTGTGACATGATGTTGCAAAAGGCTTCTATTGTTACTGTGTTGCCTAAGGGTAGTCTTGAACAAATGAAAACATAACAACAAGTGGGTCCGTTTTGAACCGAAATTCTCCATGGATGATTGTCTCACTGGCTTTTTTGCTGGTGGTTTCTTTGCTTTATGCCATTCCCAATCTCTTTGGTGATGATCCTGCTGTGCAAATATCTACCACCGACCGAATTGAGGTTCCCCCCCAAGTTTTGCTTTATCAAGTTTCTGAGATTGCTAAAAAGCATGCCATGCCAAATCCTGTCATTGACCAAGAAGGGCAGGCTGTGTTGGTGCGTTTTAACAGTACAGATACTCAAATCAAAGCACGGGATGTCTTTAAAGCTGAGTTAGGCAATGACTATGTTGCTGCGCTCAATTTGGCTCCTAGAACACCTAGCTGGTTACAAGCCATTGGTGCTAACCCAATGAAATTGGGTCTAGATTTGCGTGGTGGTGTGCATTTCCTTTTGGGTGTTGATGTTGATGCCATGGTTCAGAGTCGTCAAAAAGGTGACATTGACGAAATCAAAAAGGCCATGCGTGATGAAAAAATACGTTATAAACATGTGTCTGCATCCAAGCCTCAAGGTATTGATATTACTCTGAAATCAGGGGATGTCGCCTTAAAGCGTCTATTGGCGAATCGCTTTCCTGATTATCATGTGGCTTCAGCAGATAACCATACGTTCCAATTGCGATTGCCGCTGTCAGTACAGCAAAAACTGGTTAATTATGCCATTGACCAAACCATGACCATCTTCACCAACCGAGTCAATGAGCTTGGTGTCAGTGAAGCTGTTGTTCAGCGTCAGGGGCGCGACAAAATAACCGTCGATTTGCCGGGTATTCAAGACATGACAAGGGCAAAGGAGCTGATTGGTAAGACCGCATCATTACGCTTTCAAATGGCAGATGATGAGCATGATGCTACAGCGGCTAAACGCACAGGCATTGTGCCTTTGGGCACACAGCTTTTTGAGGAAAATGGTATGCCGACTTTGTTGAAACGCCAAGTGATTTTGCGTGGTGATTCGATTACTTATGCCATGGCAACTCCAGATAGTAATGGAATGCCTAGTGTCAGCATTCGTTTGGGTGGTGGTAACGAACGCTTGTTTTACAAAACCACAGCAGAAAATATCCATAAACGTCTAGCAGTCATTTATTCTGAGCCAGTGATGGAAACAGCCGTTGTGGATGGCAAGCCTAAACAAGTGCGGCGTGTGCATGAGCGTATCATTAGTTTGGCGACAATACAGTCTGCTTTAGGTAATAGTTTTAATATCACTGGGCTGTCTTCCAAAGCCTACGCACAAAATCTTGCTTTGTTACTGCGTTCAGGTGCATTGGTGGCGCCAGTTGATTTTCTTGAAGAGCGCTTAGTAGGGCCAAGCTTGGGACAAGCAAATATTGACAAGGGCATTAAATCCTTGGCAGTGGGATCACTATTGGTTATTCTCTTTATGCTTTTCTACTACCGTTTTTTTGGCTTGGTGGCCAATTTAGCCTTGATGTTTAATGTGGTGCTAATTGTATCAGGGCTTTCTTTGATTGGGGCAACCCTCACCCTTGCAGGCATTGCTGGTATCGTACTTACGATAGGGATGGCAGTGGATGCCAATGTATTGATCAATGAACGAATCCGTGAAGAGTTAGCCAATGGCATGTCGCCTCAGGCTAGTATTCATGCTGGTTATGAAAAAGCTTTTAGTACCATTGTTGATGCCAATGCCACTACCCTGATTGTGGCTGTGGTGTTGTTTGCTTTGGGAAGTCCCTCAGTGAAAGGCTTTGCCATCACCTTGACGATTGGTTTATTGGCCTCAATGTTGACGGCCATTTTCTTTACTCGCGCGATCGTCAATGCTTGGTATGGGCATCAATCTCGGCCGGTTTTATCCATTGGTTCAGTAGCTAATTATGATGGTGCTTCGGTAGGAGAGGGCTAGGTATGGAATTTTTCAAACGCGTTACTACCATAGATTTCATGAAAAAACGTCGTACGGCAGCGGTATTTTCCATGGTGGTTTTTATCATTTCCTTAGTGGGGTTGGTGGTCAAAGGCCTGAATGTAGGCTTGGACTTTAGCGGTGGTGTGCAAATTGAACTTAGTTACCCACAGGCTGTTGTATCAGGCGATGTGCGTGAATCTTTGCGTCAGGCTGGCTTTAATGGTGTGCAAGTGCAGACATACGGAGCGGCCAATGCGATTTTAGTGAAGCTTAGCCCTGAGGGTAAGAGTGCTTCTGAAGTGAATGCCTTGGTTCGCCAAGTTTTGCCCACGGCAACTGTTGTACAAATTGAAGCCATTGGTCCCCAGGTTGGTAAGGCTATGGTTCATCGTGGTATTTTGGCTATCATGGTGTGTTTGTTGGCTACCATGCTCTATATTGCCCTGCGTTTTGAGTATCGTTTTGCTGTGTCTGCAGCAGTGGCTTTGATTCATGATCCTGTGCTTATTCTTGGGGTTTTTGCGTGGTGTCAAATAGAGTTTAACCTTATCACTTTGGCGGCTATGCTGACGATATTAGGGTATTCTTTAAATGACACCATCGTGGTTTACGATAGAGTGAGAGAGAATTTTCGTAAGTTGCGTGGCATTAGTGTGGTTGAATTAATGAATTTGTCTATTAATCAGACACTTTCTAGAACTATCATGACCTCTATGTTGACCTTGGTGGTAGTGTTGGCTTTATTGGTTTTTGGTGGCGAAGTGCTGTTTGGTTTTTCTTTGGCGTTATCGATTGGTATTTTGATTGGTACATATTCTTCTATCTTTGTTGCAGGTGCTTTAGCGGTTTCTATGGGTTTATCTCGTGAGCATCTTATCCCGCCTAAAGTTGCTCTTGTTGATGACTTGCCTTAGATGCCATTATCAAGTACAGGTTTGAGTGTTTGCAGTATGGCTTTGAATATTTTGGCGTTGCCAGCAACGATATGACCCGTCTGCATAAAGCTAGGGTCACCAGTCATGTCGCCCACTAAGCCGCCAGCTTCTTGTATCATCAATACTGAGGCGGCAAGATCCCAAGGTTCTAGTTTCAATTCCCAGAATCCATCCAAACGCCCAGCAGCGACATAGGCTAGATCTAACACAGCTGAACCACCCCGGCGAATGCCAGAAATTTTTGGGAAAATGGCTTCAAACATTTTCACATAATGTGCTAACTGATGCTTGTTGCGAATGGGAAAGCCGGTGCCAATCAAGGCTTTGTTCAGAGACTTGCAATCACTAACTCGAATGCGTTTGTTGTTGAGATAAGCACCATGACCACGACTTGATGTAAATAATTCTTGGCGGTAAGGGTCGTAGATCAGAGCATGTTCAACTTTGTCACACTGTTTTAGCGCAATAGAAATACAAAAATGAGGGAAGCCATGAATAAAATTGGTGCTACCATCGAGGCTATCAATCACCCATTCATAATCTGATGTGCCAGCAATCTTCCCTTTGTGCTCACACAAAAAACCATGCTCTGGGTAGGCTTCTTGTAAGCTTTCAATGATCAATTCTTCTGCCGATTTTTCAACATCACAGACAAAATGGCCTAAGTTTTTTTCTTGTACATGCACGGTGTCTAAGTGGTCATATTTGTACATAATGATTTTGCTGGCTTTGCGTGCCGCATTAAACGCAATGTTGAGTATGGGCTGCATCTATTTGATATCCATAATTATTTCTTGTCATGATAACAGTATTTTCACTAAAACTCTACGATAAACGTTCCATTTATGCCTTATTTGTTCCTCTAAGCAAAGAGGTAATCTCCATGTAACTAGGCATTGATTAGCAAAACTTCATCAATAATTTTCAGCATTGCTTTATATATGCATGGATTACCTGCAATGATGTCACCTCGTTCCATGGGATTGCCTTGCAAGTTGCTTACTAAACCTCCAGATTCTTGAATTATTAATGTGCCTGCTGCCAAATCCCAAGGTTCGAGTTTTAGCTCCCAAAACCCATCTAGTCTACCAGCTGCCACGTATGCCATGTCTAATACTGCTGCGCCTGCTCGTCTTATTCCACCAGATTGATCAAAAATGGCAGAAAATGTTTTTAGATACGCGGATAGATGACTTATATATCTTGCTGGAAAACCAGTGCCGATAAGGGCTTTATCCATGCGTTGACAGGTGCTGACACGAATACGTTTATCATTGAGGTAGGCACCTTGGCCCAACGATGCGGTAAATAATTCTTGCCTTACAGGATCATAAATCAATCCGTGTATGGTGATGCCTTTATGCTTAAAAGCAATGGAAATGCCAAAGTGCGGGTACCCATGGATGAAATTGGTGATGCCATCTAGAGGATCTATCACCCATTGCTGGTCTGGATCACCCTCAGTTAAGCCATGCAGTTCACCGAGGATGCTGTGATTTGGGTAGGCATTTTTTAAGATATCAGTGATGATGGTTTCGGAGGCTTGATCTACGTCAGTGACATAGTAGTTTCTATCTACAGGGCTTATATCAATGGTTTCAAGCCTGTCGAGCTTAAATAGAATATGACGGCTGGCTTCTCTGCCAGCTTTGAAAGCGGTGTTTAGGTATGCGTGCATGAGCAGCTCCTTGTTATTGGATTCTAACAGAAAACCAAGTCAAAACTAATGATTGTTGTTAAATTGCCTGTTGATGGCTTTAAGAATGCCTCTAAGGATATTGAGCTCTGTGGTTTCTATATTGGCTCTGCTAAATAGGCGACGTAATTTTGGCATGATACGTTTGGGAAATTCCGGTTCAAGAAAATGGATGGCAGTCAGTGTTTGGCCAAGATGATCGTAAAAACTCTCCATGGCGTATTGACTAGCTAAGCTGTCGTAATCAATGTACTGTTTTGGTAGGGTATTGGAGGTGTCTTGAAAAGCCAAAAAACAAGTGTAGGTAATGACTTGAACTGCAGCGGCAAGGTTAAGTGAAGAAAAGTTAGGGTTACAAGGAATGGTGACGTGGACATGGCACTTACTCAATTCTTCATTGGTGAGTCCGTTGCGCTCGTGGCCGAATATGATGGCGACATTTTGTCCCTGATTGACTACCTCAAGGCACTGTTGTGCCATGGGTTCAGGGGTGAGTAAGGGCTGAGGAAGATTGCGGTGTCTGGCGCTAGTACCTACTACCCATTTGCAGTCAGCAATGGCATCTTCTAGTGTTTTAAATACCCTAGCTTGTTGTAGAATATCATCAGCACCTGAGGCTCGTGCATCAGCGTGATCTGAGGGAAATTCCAGAGGATTTACCAAGCGTAATTGGTTAAATCCCATATTTTTCATTGCCCTGGCGGTAGCGCCAATGTTTCCTGGGTGAGAGGTTTGGCAAAGGACGATGTGTAATTTATCAGTATCATCCATGGGCCAATGTTGGGCAGGTTGAAGTGATAAGGTTAGCTAAAATTAAGATAAAAACAATACTTTCCTTGGAATTTTTGTGTTATTGATGCTATCATTAAGTAATATTTTGGGATAATATTATCATGGCGACAACGCCTATTTATCTTGACCATACGGCAACAACGCCGGTAGATCCGCATATTATCGATGTCTTAACGCGGGCTTTGCATGAGTTGCCTGGTAATGCTTCATCAATAGATCATGTTTATGGTTGGCAGGCGTCACAAGCGGTGCAACATGCCCGCGAGCAGCTTGCTGATTTGATAGGGGGTGATCCTAAGGGTGTTGTATGGACTTCTGGTGCCACAGAATCTAACAACTTGGCCATCAAAGGCTGTATAGAACATTATTGTCGTCAAGGCAAGCATTTGATTACTTCGGCTATAGAGCACGCTTCGGTTTTACAGTGTTTTCAATATTTTTCTCATCAAGGTTATGAAGTCACTTATTTAAAACCAGATACTCAGGGGCTGGTGCATGCTGAGCAGGTTGCTCAAGCGCTTCGTGAAGACACTATTTTAGTGTCTATAATGCATGCTAACAACGAGGTGGGCACTGTTCAGCCTATTACTGAGATTGCCGAGGTGTTGCAAGATAGAGGGGTGGTATTTCATGTTGATGCTGCACAAAGTCTTGGAAAAATTCCTGTGGATATTAGGGCCATGGGGGTAGATTTGCTTTCTGTTTCGGCACACAAATGTTATGGCCCTAAAGGGGTGGGTGCTCTGTATGTGCGTCAGCAGCCACGCATACGTTTGCAAGCGCAAGTGCTTGGTGGTAGACAGGAGCAAGGAATGCGTTCAGGTACTTTAGCAACACATCAGTTGGTGGGGATGGGAGAGAGCTGTACCATTGCCCAATCGGTTATGGTTGAAGAGGCTAAGCGCTTGCAAGCTTGGCGTGATATGGTGTGGGATGCTTTGGAATCCATGCCAGGAGTAACAGTCAACGGTTCTAGAAAGCATCACTTGCCTGGCCATTTGCACTTTACTGTCATGGGCAAAGACAATGCAATGCTTATCAACGCCATGCCAGAGTTGGCTTTGTCTCGTGGTTCTGCTTGTCAGCAAGAGGCGGCTGAACCTTCACATGTGCTGAGGGCCATGGGGCTGAGTGCGCAGCAAGCGCAGTCTTCACTGCGGTTAGCATTTGGGCGTTTTACCACAGAAGATGATGTTGCTTTGACTCTGCATGTTTTGGAGCGAGCTTGTTCTTAAAATCTGTCTTCAGGGCTCAATAAGTAAAACTGAACTTGTTTCAGCATGAGTCGATCTGTTGCTATAATTCTTCTTTTTGTGGGACTAGGTCGTGGATCCGCTCCATGTATCATACAGCGACATTGTTTCGAATACGACAAAGTGACTGTAGGTGGCAATATTGGCAGCTTTCTAGGGTGGTGGGTGCGACTTCGGCTTTGCCTTGGGCGAAGGAGGTGGCTAGGGTTTCGGTTTGTGTTTGCCAATGACTGCGAATTGCCTCCCAGCTGGAGAATTCATGCTTTATTTTTTGCCAAGTGGTAATGCCAGGAATATCCAAGTTGTGTTGACTGATGCCTGACCATGTCCATTGGTTGGCTTTGATTTGCGCAAAGGCAATGCCTGTGGTTTGTTCAGTGTTTAGGCCATACAAAGGTAGCTGAGGCGATAACAATGGCAGATTAAGCCAGTTTTTTCTTTGTACTTGTCCGGTTTTGTAGTCAATGATCAGATGCGAGCCGTCCTTCAGAGTGTCAATGCGGTCGATGCGCATATTTAACTGTAATGTGCCAACTTTGATATGAATGGGCTTTTCTATGCCAGTGACTTTGAAGAAGGGGCGTTGCCTTTCTAGTGCTAGCCATTGTTGCATGTGGTGCTGCAATCTTAGCTGCTCTAAGCGTTTCCGCACGGGAGTCAACGCAAAAATGTGTTCGTCACGTATTTGTAAGAAGGCGTGCTTTATACTTTCGTCAATACGCGCTTCCAGCTCGGTAGTATGCATTGCTAGCAGCTTTTGTTGGTCATGGGTTTGCTGCCAAAAGTATGCCATGCTTTCGTGTAACAACATGCCTTTCAGTATAGGAGCAAGACCGTCTTGAGGTGCAGGATAAGGTGACAGTTGCAAGCGATGCATGGCAAATGCTTTGAATGGGCATTGTGCCTGATGCTCAATCAAACTGGCACCACCGCGGTATTGCCCTTGTGGTAGTGAAGGCAGCTTATCATTAGGCATGGGTTCTAAATGCTGAGTTAGACTGCCCATGGCATAGGGTGGCTGCCAGGGTGCTAAGTTGAGCTCTTCAATGGTGACTGTTTCAATTGGTTCTAAAAGTGGGCTTGCCTGTTGTGGGATGTCTTCATCCCAAGCGGCATGGCTGTAAATTACTGGCTGTTGTGCAAATGATTGCATCAGTTCTTGGCAGTACGTCCACTCTTTGCTGTGCGAAGCATGAGGTAATTCAGCTTGCTGTTGCCACTCTAATGGTAGGAATGGATTGGGAGAAGCTGCCTGCGGCCAAGCTTGATCGTCGCAGCCCATTACCCAAAGGGCATCGAAAGGCATATCTCGGGCTTCTAGGGCGCCCAGCACGTGGATATTGCTAACATTGTCAGTTGTACTTGGCGCTTGCGAATCTTGGGTTTCATGTAATAGTTGCGCGTAGGCTTTTTTTAGAGTCAGTTGGGGATACACCAAATGCAATGGTCTTAACGTTTGCTGAATAAGGTTGATCCAATGTTGCGCTTGATTGGCAGCTCCCGTGGATAAGGTATTCCCCGGCCAGCCCCAAATGTTAAGACACTGTATTAATGTCTCGATATAGCGTGGCAAGGTAAATCTTTCAGGTAGGGATTGCCAGAGTTGACGATGCAGTAGTAATGCTTGGTGCCATCTTGGGCAATATTGCTTGGCCTTTGTCAGGATATAATTAAAAGGCAACTGTTGGGTTTGGGTTTCACGTAAATGAATGTCTAGAGCCAATCTTTTAGCAGTTTCTTGATGGGGCAATACCCAAGGACTCAGTAGCCATGAACTTATTGCGCCTACCGATATCATCAGATTTTCTGGCATTAGTGGCAGGTTGGGTGGGTTAAGTAGCTGTAAGGCAATTTGTACGATGGGCTGTGTATCAAGGGGAGCGCCTAAGCTAAAATTTGCTGGCTCACGGCCTAAACTTAGGGCAACGTGGTCAAACGTACGTTTGACTTCAGTGAAGTGTTGACTAAGCTGTGTTACCACACAGCCAATGCTTGTTTTTAGCGGCTGTTGGTAGGCCCAGTGCGCCATGGTGGAGATTTCTTCTTGGTGATTACTACAGGAAACATGTTTGGGGGAATGTTTTTCTCGTTGTGTTTGCCAATGTTCACATGCACATATTTGCGACAGTGCTTGCATCAATTCTTTGATGCGTGTTGGTGTATCGTGGTGGCTCACCCAAATAATTTTTTTTGGCAAATAGGCTTTACTTTTCTTTAGTTTTTTCAGAAGTATGGTAGGCAGCTGCTGTGGATCAACCCAGTTGTTATTGCTCAGTTGGGTGTTATAGTGCTCACACCACTGCCTGAAAATCATTTGGTTGTCGTTGCTAGTGGATGTTGGCGGTGTTTGCCATTGTTGGCTAAGCGTCCAGGCCTGGTAGGTGGATTTTGCCAGTGCTTTGGAAGGGAGGTCGCCCAGTGATTTGGGATAACATTGATGCCAGAGCGCGAATGCCTGTGTAGGTGATAGTAGGAGGTCAGGGGAAATGCATTGATGCCATTGTTGCAGAAATGCTTGCAACGGCAAAATGGTTGCTGATTGCCAGGTTTTTTTATGTTGATTTGCGTGATTGAATAGTTCTAGCCAATAACGGCTTAAGCGATTGTTGGGGGTGATGGCCCAAATGTCATCATGGCTGAGCTGTTGTATCAATGTATTGTTCATGCAGTGATTATATGTCATGCCACTTGTGGATGCATTTGAAAAAAACATTTGGTGAAAAAGTCACCTTGACCAAATCCAAGTCCATCCTGCCTTCTAAGGCAGGTACGAAACGACAACGTCGTGGGGTTGTCATTTGACACAGGAGGTCTTGGCCATCAGTCAGGCTTTGCCTTTTCAATCATGTAGCCAACACCGCGGATAGTACGGATGATGTCACCACTGACTTTTTTGCGAATATTGTGTACGTGAACTTCTAATGCATTGCTATCTATGTCGTCGTCCCACCCGTATAACGATTGTGACATTTGATCACGTGACAATACTCGACCCTGGTTGGTTAGGAGTTTCTCCAGCAGGGCAAACTCTCTACGTGAGAAGGCGACATCTTCGCCGTTGATGGTGACGCTGTGGCGGTCGAGATCGATGACAATGCCCTTGTAGCTAATGGTTTTTTTTTCGCGCTCTGAAGTTCTACGTAGTAAGGCGCGGATGCGGGCAATGAGCTCATCAACATCAAAAGGCTTGATGAGGTAGTCGTCAGCGCCAGCGTCTAGACCACGAATGCGGTCTTGCAGGGTCCCTAAAGCGGTTAGGAGAATCACTGGCACATCCATGTTATTGCTTCGTAAGGTGGTGAGTACATCCAAGCCAGATACCCGAGGTAAGCCAAGATCTAAAATGATAACGTCGAATTTTTTATCTGCTATGGCATCAAGCGCCATAGCACCGTCAGTTACCCAGAGTATTTTGTATCCGTACTGTTTTAAAATCATCTGTGTAGCTTCACCGAGAGGCCTGTCATCCTCTACCAATAAAACGCTGACATTGGGTGGGTTATCCATGCTTTACAATCTCCATGCGTAACAATTCCTAATCTTATAGCAATTTGTGTATAAAACAAACTGGTTATTTGATAAGAAGTATAGTACATTCCACGCTACGTTTACATCGAATTTAGCCATTTTTATTCTCTGTATTGAGGTTAGTTATGGAACATCACGGGCCCATTCTTGAATCTATCGAGAATCATGATCAGCTTTCAGATGCTCTGGTTTCACTGTCAAAAACCAAACACAGGGAAATGCCTTGTGCCAGCTGCTTTGCTCGATTTATTGAGCAATACTATGCGCATGCATCATTCCAGGATATTAGTCAATACACTTTAGAGGTACTTTTTGGCAAGGTTTTTTCTATGTGGGAGTGGCTTTATGAACGAAATCCTCAAGACTGTAAAGTGCGTGTGTATCAGCCAACTTTGGCTAAGCAAGGCTGGGAAAGTGCTATCACATTAATTGAAATTGCTACCCGTGATATGCCTTTTATTGTTGATTCGGTGCATATGGCTTTGTCAGAATTGGGTTATACCATAAAGTTTACCGTCAATATTGGTGGGCTGGGGGTTAAACGTCAGTGTAAAAAAATTGAGGAAGTTTTTTCTATTGGCCATGCTGAGCATGGTGCTGATCTGGAAGCAGTGGTTCAGATGGAGATTGATCAACCTTTGGAAGCCGAGGAATGTCGGCTAATTGAAGAGAAGCTGAGAAAAGTCCTTGCTGATGTGCAATTGGCTGTGAGTGACTGGGGTAATATGCTTAATGAAGCCTCCAGCGCTGTCAATGAGCTGGAATCACAGTGTGGTAATGCTTCTGATGAGGAATTGAGTGAGGCTATTGCTTTTATTAAGTGGATGTGTCAGGAAAAATTCACTTTTCTTGGCTCTTATGTTTATGATATTCATGGTGAATATAAGGCTGAAGAGCTTCAGTTAAAATCTGCCTGCACATATGGATTGGCCAGTACCTGGCATATCCCTACAAGGGAAAGTGCCAGTAGTTCTATGCCAAAGCAGGCGCGCAAGTTGGCTTTGTCTGGTCGAGATATTGTTCTTATTCAAAAAACTTCAGAAAATTCTACTGTGCATCGGCCAGGGAAAATGGATAGGGTGATTATCAAGTATCATGATGGCAATAAAGTGGTAGGTATGCGCTGCTTTGTGGGGTTATTTACCTCCATTGCTTACCATAGTCGCCCCAAAGATGTACCTATTTTACGCAAAAAAGTCGCTGCTGTTCTAGCGGAATCAGGCTTCTTGCCTAGAAGCCATACTGGTAAGGCCTTGGTCCATATTCTGGATACTTTGCCTAGAGATGATCTTTTCCAAGCCACTGTGCCGGAAATAGATGCTTTGGCTAATGGTATTTTGCAAATGCAAAACCGTAGCGATACGCAACTTTTTGTGCGTAAAGATGCTTTTGAACGTTACTACTCTTGTTTGGTTTATATGCCCAACGAGGTCTTTAATACTGATTTGTTGTATCGTTTGCAGCGCTTATTCTCTGAGTATTTTGAAACTGAAGAAGTTACTTACTCTACCCAGTTTTCAGATTCAGTATTGGCAAGCATACATTTTGTGGTGACTTTGTCTGAAACTGATCATGCGAGAAAATGTGACATTTCGTATTTAAAGAAGCAAGTCATTCATTTGTGCCGTTCTTGGTATGGAGAGTTTAGACAGGCTTTGGTTGAGCATACCCGCGACTTTGCTCGAGCTAAACAAACGTTTGAGCGCTATTCCTATGCGTTTCCTTCAAGTTATCAAGAGGCTTTTTCACCCAAACACGCTGCTAGAGATATTGATTTTATTGATGCGTTGGATAGAGACCATGATATTCAGATATGTTTTTATCGGCCTGAGCATGATTGCACCGAGGTGAATTTAAAGCTGTTTTCTTGGGGGCGTACGCTCCACCTTTCAGATGTGTTGCCAATGCTAGAGAATTTGGGCTTTCGGGTATTGAGTGAGCAACCTCATCGTATTGATTTAGGGCGCAATCGTCATGTTTGGTTAAGTCATTTTATCATGGTTTCTCCTCTTTGTGATGTTGATCTTGATGCCATTTCATCGCATTTGGAAGAGACTTTTTATCGTACTTGGACTGGCCAGATAGAGAATGATGCTTTTAATAAGCTCGTGCTGCTGACGAAAATTTCTTGTAAAAGCGTTAAAGTGTTGCGTAGTTATGCTAATTATCTGCGGCAGCTGGGCTTTGTATTCACCCAAGAGTATATGGCTGAGGCTTTGTTGGAGCACCCAAGTATTGCTGAGGTGTTAGCACGTTATTTTAATGTTCGTTTTGATCCCAATGTGACGGATGATGAGCGTGTTAAGCTTATGGAGAAATACAAGAAACGTTTCATGAAAGCCTTGGTGGCTGTTTCCAATCTTGATCACGATCGTATTTTTCGTTGTTTTGCCAATCTTATTGAATCGACGGTACGTACCAACTATTTTCAATCCATTTCGGTGGGTGAATTTCCTGATTATGTGTCGTTTAAAATTGATTGCCGTTCAATTATTGATTTGCCATTGCCCAAGCCTTTGCCCATGTATGATATGTATGTACGCTCTTGTAAACATGGGTTTGAAGGTGTGCATTTGCGTGATAGTAAGGTGGCTAGAGGTGGGATTCGTCGCTCGGATAGACGTCAAGATTATCGTACAGAAGTTGCCGGATTGCAGCGTGCACAACAGATGAAAAATGCTGTGATTGTGCCTAGTGGGGCAAAAGGTGCGTTTGTCTTGACTGATTTACATTCAGGGTTGTCGCGCGAGGCAGAGATGGCTGCAGTTATCAATGCTTATCAATTTTTTATTCGTGGGCTGTTAGATTTGACAGATAATCTATTGGATAATGGCGAAATTGTGTCGCCAGATCATGTGGTTTGTCACGATGAGTCTGATCATTATATGGTGGTTGCTGCTGATAAGGGCACTGCGACTTTTTCTGATATTGCCAATGAGATTGCCAAAGGCTATGGCTATTGGTTGGGTGATGCTTTTGCTTCAGGTGGAGCCACTGGCTACGATCACAAGCGCATGGGCATTACCGCCAGAGGCGCGTGGAAGTCAGTGGAGCATCATTTTCAGCAGATAGGTGTGGATGTGCAAAGACAGCCTATCTCTGTGGCAGGTATTGGTGACATGGGGGGTGATGTTTTTGGTAATGGTATGTTGATGACCGATACCATTCAGCTAAAGGCGGTTTTCAACCATATTCATATTTTCTTAGATCCTAATCCTGACCCTAAAGAAAGCTTTAAAGAGCGTAAGCGTCTCTTTAACTCCCCTAATTTTACTTGGGCAGACTATAAAAAGTCAGTCATGTCTAAAGGTGGAGCTGTGTTTGAGCGTTTTGCTAAGTCAGTGACGCTGACACCAGAAATTAAGGCCATGTTAGGTATTGAAAAAGACCATTGTGAGCCTGATACTTTAATTCGTTCTATTTTGATGGCGGAAGTGGATTTGATTTGGAATGGAGGCATTGGTACTTATGTACGTGCTTCTACTGAGACTGATCAAGATGCTGAGGATGCTACTAATAACCATACGAGAGTGATGGCAAAAGACTTGCGTTGTAAAGTGTTTGCTGAAGGTGGTAATTTAGGGTTGACCCAGAAAGCGAGGGTTGAGTTTGCTTTGGCTGGTGGCATTATTAATACTGACTTTATTGATAATTCTGCTGGTGTAGATTGCTCTGATCATGAGGTTAATATAAAGATTTTGCTCAACGCAGTCATGGCTGATGGCAAGTTAAATTTGGATAAGCGAAATGCTTTGCTGGCTGATATGACGGAAGAAGTAGCGGCATTGGTGTTGATGAACAACATTAAACAGAATCGCAGCATTAATTTAGCGTCCAAGGAGTCCTTGCGATATATCAATTTGTATCAGCGCTATATGGCTGAACAGGAAGAAAATTTTGGTTTAAGTCGTGAGGTTTTTGCTTTACCGACTGAAAAAGAGTTGATGAGTCGTAAATCTCGTGGCATTGGTTTGATGCGGCCTGAGATCGCGGTTTTGGTGGCACATACCAAAAATTGTCTTAAACGTTATATTATTGATTCTGATCTTTGGCAGGATCCACACTTGCGAGATATGGTGGAATCTGCATTTCCAGAAGCTTTGCGCAAGCCTTATCGTCGATACATGGATAGCCACCAGCTTAGTCGAGCGATTATTTCTACGCAGTTGAGTAATCACTTAGTCGATGATATGGGGGTCACTTTTATCCATCAAATGCAGGATGAAACTGGTGCCAGTATTCGAGAGATTGTCATTGCTTACGCCATTGCGAAGCAGGTTTATGGCATGGATCAAATGATGTGCGGACTTGAAGCACTGGGTGAGACTTTGTCTGCTGAATTGCGTGCTGAGATGATGCAGGATGTCATTCGTTTGGTTCGCCGGGCTTCAAGGTGGTTCCTTAGGAATAGAGATCATCATGTTAATATCACTGAGGTGGTGGACCAATTCTCTGGTAATGTGGCTTCTTTGTTTAAAGCTTTGCCAAAGCTGCTTTCTAAATCATGTTTCGATGAGTATACCATCAGTGAGCAGACACTGGCTGAAGCCAAAGTGCCTCAAGCCATTGCCTGTAAAATCGCTGGTTTATGGCCCTTGTATTCTCTTTTGAATATCATTGAATCTAGCAAGTCTTGTCCATTTCCACTTAATACAGTGGCTTCTGCTTATTTTGAAATTTCTAATTATTTGGATTTGATTTGGTTGCGCGAGCGTATCAATGAATTTCCTGTGGATGATCGTTGGGCAGTATTGGCTAGGGCGACGGTGAAGGGCGATTTGGATGCTAGCCAGCGTATGTTGACTACGTCTGTGCTTCAGGCAGATACGGCAACTAAGTCTGTTGATAAGAAACTTGCTAATTGGCTGAAAATGCATGGAGATAAAGTGGAGCGTTGGCTGCAAACAGTGCAAGTATTGCGCAATACTGAGCGGCATGATTTTGCCATGCTGACGGTGGTGAGTCAGGAATTAACGTCTTTGGCTAAGTCTTGCTTGGTGCAAAACCCTCAAGATAGCTAGTTTTTCTACACTTTTCACTTTACTAGGGTATTGATGTTATTTTTTCCTTGCAATTTTATGTTAATTGAGTCTAAATAGAGCTGCACACATGTGTATAACAACAACGAGGAACGTAACATGATTAAGAAGTTATTTATCATGGCTGCTGGTATTGCTTTGGCAACTGGTTTGGCCGCGTGTTCGCACGGCAAAAAAGGCAAAACTGTGGCAGTTCACACTACTGAAGCTCAACAAAAAGCTGCAGCTCAAGATGGTGCAACAGTTATTGTTGCCGAAGATTCTAAGCCTGCTGCTGCCTTCACTAAAGGCGAGTACTAATCATTAATCATTTGATCAAGATGAGAAAGCCCGCTGATGCGGGCTTTTTTATGCGCCTAGGATTGCTAAAATCTAAAGGTGAAGTGATAAACAATAAATTGATTTGAATGCTTTGCATTTAAATCTACCTAAGTGCTATTGCCTGTTTTCATAACCAATTCTTCAGGGTGCGCATGTAGCCATAATTTAGCCCTCATGAAAAGGCATTCATTAATCCTGCCCATGCTTTTATCAAAGCCAATTTTGAGTTGAGCAGCAAAAGCAGTGTCTGAGTTATAAATAGACTCTGTCGTCCTTTAGTATTTAAACGGCATCGACATGATGAAGATAACGATGATCAAGGTAATAATCAACGCAATGGCAGTAGAGAATCTAAAAGCTTGACGAATATCAGGCCATTTATTTGATTAATATACTATTTCTATGCGCTCAATCATAGGCGTTTCTTGCAGCTGGGTTAGTAGGTCTTGGCTGAGAGAAACATCCCATTGGGCGCCCAGACGCATTTTCCCTTTGGCGTGACTATTGATCAGATTGAGGAAAACAGGGCAACGACCAGATTTGTAGGGAAATAAGATATCATTCAGACGCTTTGTGCCAGCTTGTTGCCAATTTTCCATGGGGCATAGATGAAGAATAATTGCTTTGGCAGCGATGCTTCTGGCGTCATCAAAGGCTAGTACTTCCTTTGCTTGAATGCTCATATTACCAGTGTAATTATCCACAGATGCTTCCCCATGGATAAGGATTATGTTCTGTGAGTTTAAATGAGGTTCAGCTTGGGGGAAGACATCAGAAAATATGGCAATTTCAACTGAGCCTGTGTGATCTTCTAGTGTCAGGAAGGCCATTTTTCTGCCTTTTTTGTTGATCCGGGTTTTGCATTGTTGGATTATACCGGCAACAGTGACCATTTTGTTTTGGTGGGTGTTGATTTCTCTTAGTGGTTTGGTGGTGAGTTTTGTCAAATCATGCAAGTAGGCGTCGACGGGGTGACCAGATTGATAAAAGCCCAGAGTTTGCTTTTCACCATCTAGTCGCTCGTGATCAAGCCATGTGGGTACTTCAGCATAGGTATGATTTAAGCTGGGGGCCTGAGAACAGGCGCCAAATAAATCGCTTTGTCCTTGGGCGTCGTTTTTGGCTTGTTGGTCAGCGGCTTGTAGCGCTGTGTCAATGGAAGCAAATAAGCTAGCACGATGTTGGCCAAAATCATCCAAAGCCCCTGATTTAACTAAAGATTCTAGTGCTTTGCGATTCATTTTTCTGCAGTCAACTTTCTGGCATAAATCAAATAAACTGTCAAAACTGCTGTGTTCATTACGGGCAGATATTATGGCGTCGATGGCATTTTCACCCACGCCTTTAATGGCTCCTAAGCCAAAGATGATTTGGTTGCTGTCGTTGACGTGGAAGTGTTTTAGACTTTTGTAAATGCTAGGTGGGATAAGTTTGATGCCCATGCTTTGGCATTCATCGATGAATGTTACTACTTTGTCAGTGTTGTCCATATCTGAGGAGAGCACAGCGGCCATGAAATGAGTGGGGTAATGGGCTTTAAGCCAGGCAGTTTGATAGGCAATCAAGGCGTAGGCTGCAGAGTGGGATCTGTTAAAGCCATAACCGGCGAATTTTTCAATGATATCAAAAATTTCACCAGCAAGGTTCTCTTCAATGCCATTTTTGGTGGCGCCTGTGACAAAACTACTGCGTTGTTTTGCCATTTCTTCAGGTTTTTTCTTGCCCATGGCGCGGCGTAGCAAATCGGCTTCACCCAGTGAGTAACCCGAGAGCTTTTGTGCAATCTGCATGACTTGCTCTTGGTATAAGATTACCCCATAGGTTGGTTTTAAGATTGATTCAAGCATAGGGTGTGGGTAGGCTATGGCAGCACGACCATGCTTACGGTCGATGAAATCGTCCACCATGCCCGATTGCAATGGGCCAGGACGAAACAGGGCCACTAAAGCGGTAATTTCTTCAAAAGAATCTGGTTGCAGTCGGCTTATCAGTTCTTTCATGCCCCGAGATTCTAATTGGAATACTGCGGTGGTGCTACAACGTTTGAGCAGGGTAAATGATTCAGCGTCGTTGGTGGGTATATTGACGATGTCGAGAGGTTCTGCCTTGGCATCTTTTTGTTTGCGTCGATGGTTGATGCTATCCACAGCCCACTGGATGATGGTGAGGGTTCTTAGGCCCAAAAAGTCAAATTTTACCAGGCCTGCTGCTTCAACATCGTCTTTGTCCAGCTGTGTGACTAAGTTGCTGCCATCTTCCTCACAATACAGGGCAGTAAAGTCTGTTAGGGTAGAAGGGGCGATGACTACCCCCCCGGCGTGCTTGCCAGCATTGCGTGTGATACCTTCAAGTTTTTTTGCCAAGTCGATGAGGTCACGTACTTCTTCTTCATCTTGGTAGCGTGCGTCAAGTTGTGGTTCTAGTATCAGGGCTTTTTCTAAGGTCATGCCTAGGTCAAAGGGGATGAGTTTAGCAATTTTATCAACAAAACCATAGGGATGCCCCAGAACTCGTCCTATGTCACGCACCACTGCTTTGGCAGCCATGCGGCCAAAAGTGATGATTTGTGAGACACAGTCACGCCCATATTTTTCCATGACATAACGAATGACATCATCACGTCTGTCCATGCAAAAATCTATATCAAAGTCGGGCATGGATACCCGTTCTGGGTTGAGGAATCGTTCAAACAGCAGTTCATGACCGATAGGGTCTAGGTCGGTTATGCCGAGAGAGTAAGCCACCAGTGAACCTGAACCAGAACCACGACCAGGACCTACGGGAATATTATTGTCTTTAGCCCAGCCAATGAAGTCAGCAACAATGAGAAAGTAGCTAGGAAAACCCATTTTGCGAATGATGTCGATCTCAAACCGCAAGCGATTGTGGTAATTATCATGTTGGTCTTTGGGGGTATTGAGTTGATCTAGGCGCTTTTTGAGCGAGTCTTTGCTAAGTTGTTCAAAATAAGTGTCAGTATTTTGTTGGCCTGGGGCTTGGAACTGTGGCAAGCAAGGTGTTCCCAAAGCAATGGTAAGATTGCAGCGCTGCGCGATGATTACGCTGTTGGCTAGTAATGCGGGATTTTGTTGGAACAAATTCGTCATGGCCTGTTGGGTTTTGAAAAATTGCGCTTGGGTGTGAGTACGTTTGCGACTGGGGTCATTCAGCTGTACACCTTGGTTAATACATACGCGGGCTTCATGGGCGTGGAAGTCGGATTCTTGTAGAAAGCACACGGCGTTACTGGCGACTGCAGGAATTTTTTCTGCTTCGGCAAAAGCTAGGGTTTGCGTTAGCAAGGTTGCTTCACCCTGGTGATCGATTTGTTGTACTTCTAGGTAAAAACGGCCTGAAAATGCTTCTAGCCAAGGTGCTAACTGCTTTTTTGCTAGGCCGTTGTCTTTTTGCAAAGCCAGCTTGAGAGGCCCTTGCTTCCAGCCATGTAGGACAATCAGTCCTTGATTAAGATCGAATAGAGCCAATTTTGATACCAAAGGCTTGTTCATTTTTTGGCCTGTGAGATAGCCGTTGGAGATAAGTTTTTTCAGGTTGAGGTAACCAGTTTGGTTCATGCACAAACAGATAATATTGCTGATTTCATCGCCGTCAGACAGCCAAAGCTCGCTACCAATCAGGGGCTTGATGCCTTGTTTTAGAGCTTCTTTGTAAAATTTGATGGAGCCAAAAAGGTTGACTGGATCGGTAAGGGCCACTGCAGGCATGCGGTCTTGTTTGGCAGCACTGATAAGCTCTGGTATTCGGATAATGCCATCACAAATGGCATATTCACTGTGAACATTGAGGTGAATGAAGCTTGGTTGCATTTGGGGGGAGCGTGGATGAAGCTCCAACCAGTATAGGGTAAATGATTGTTGCTTAGCAAGATCTTTGGTATTTCACAATTTTTGATTGAATCATTTATCTTTTGCTTGTGCATATACCTATGGGGAAGTGCAGGCTTAATGGGCGTTCATTCTTAGTGGAGACTTG
>JAGYIW010000007.1 GCA_018402195.1 Gammaproteobacteria bacterium | reverse complement strand
GTATCAAAGCAGTAATGGAGGAACTATACCGCTACCATGGTTCCCTCTTAGAAGAAGAAAGTTTTCCTGACCATTACAGAACTAAATTTAAAAAATACCTATCAGGCACCGCAACCAATGAAGAGTTAAAATCTTCTCTAAAATTTTTAAGTGAATGCTTGTTTAAATTTTATCAACAGAAAGTCGTTATTTTAATCGATGAATACGACTCGCCACTGGCCAACGCATATTCAGGTGATTGTCTTGAAGAAGTGACATTATTTTCTCGTGACTTTTTCAGTTCAGCTTTAAAAGATAATGAATATCTCTACAAAAGTCTTATGACAGGTATTTTGCGCGTCTCAAAAAACAACATGCTCTCAGGACTCAATAATTTAAAAGTTCGTACGATGTTTGACAAACTATATGCGCCCCATTTCGGATTTACTGAGAAGGAAGTCGAGGAACTGCTTGAAAAATTTGGCTTCTCTAAGCATCTCAAATCTGTAAAAAAATATTATAACGGCTATCGAATTGGCAGTGTTTTTGTTTACAATCCTTTTGCTATTATCTCTTATTTAGACAATGGACAGCTAGAGCCTTACTGGATACACACATCAAACGATGTGCTCATCAGATCTTCTTTAATCCAAGCTCCTAAACAGGAGCAAGAAAAATTTAAGCGCCTACTTGAAGGTGAAGTGGTGGTGGCTGAGATTAATCCCAACTTAAAATATGATGAGCTCATCGAAAATCCATCGTCTCTATGGACCCTATTATTCTTTTGTGGTTATCTGACTTTTAACGATCGAACCATTGTTGACACCCATTATCAGTGTGAACTTACCATTCCTAATAAAGAAATATTTGCGCAATATAAAGTTGTTTTTATTGATTGGTTAAAATCAAAGGTGAAGGGAGACTACCAAAGCTTTTTAAGCCAGCTTACGACAGGTGATGTCGATGGCTTTGCCCAGAATTTAAGAGGCTTTTTATTAAGCTGCACCTCGGGCCATGATTTTCAAGCTGAGGCAGACTATCATTGTTTTGTCTTAGGATTACTATGCAGCTTATACGATACACATTTTATTCTTTCCAACAAAGAATATGCCGCTGGCCGTCCTGACTGTATTATTATTCCAAAACAAGAAACGGGAAAAAAACTCGCTGTTGTCCTTGAGTTCAAGCATTTACACCCAAGCAAAAAACGTGAAAAAGACGTTGAAGAATTTGAACGTTTTGCACAAAACGCTGCTCATGAAGCCATTATGCAAATTAAAATGCGTGGCTATGAATATGCGCTTAGCCAACATCAACATGTCAATCAACTGTTACGTTTAGGCATAGCCTTTTACCAACGAACACCGGTAACAGCTTATCAATTTGGTACCACAGATACAAAAGCCATTTTTTCATCAACAACAGATATAAAATACATAAAAAGTCATTATCATGAAGATCCTTATTTCCAAGGACTGGTTGGTGAAGATGAGGCTGGGCCTGCCCGAGAAAAAGAGGCAGACGATGCTATTGATGATACTCATGGTCAAGCGGCATCAGCTATTGCACCCAGTTCTGGACAAGGTAGAGCAGGTCATTTTAAGGCACGCCGCGTAATTGAAAGCAGCAGTGATGAAGAAGATGAAAACCCTGGGAATAATTCTAGTAAAAGGCCTTCCTAAGAGGGGCTCTGTAAATGCTCTGCGCGCTTTTGCGTGGAACGAATAAATATACCTAACCAACTTCTTGTTTTATAAAAACAAGAAGTTTAAATCTGTATTTAAAATCACTCAAATTTTTTAATGGGACAGCCCTTAACAAACACTAAGTAGCGCTATATTCTTTTGCTGTTTTTTGCTACAATTTACCTCTTAACTAACTAGACCAAACAGAGCACTCCATGACTTACGACGCCTCAAGTGTAAAAGTATTAAAAGGCTTAGATGCAGTAAAAAAACGCCCGGGCATGTATATTGGAGATACCGATGATGGCTCTGGTTTACACCACATGGTTTTTGAGGCGTTAGACAACGCCATTGACGAAGCCCTTGCTGGTCACTGTAGCATTATCAAAGTCATTATCCATAATGATGGCTCGGTTAGTGTTTCCGACAATGGCCGTGGTATTCCTACAGGAATGCATCCAGAAGAAAATATTTCAGCTGCAGAAGTCATCATGACCGTGTTACATGCTGGCGGAAAATTTGATGACAACGCCTATAAAGTCTCTGGTGGTTTACACGGTGTGGGCATTTCTGTGGTCAATGCCCTATCATCTCATCTACAACTTACTATTCGCCAAAATGGTGAAGTCCACTACCAAGAATACCGTGAAGGCTTCCCAGAAGATTCACTTAAGGTTATCGGTGAGACAGATAAAACTGGTACCGAAGTTCGCTTTACCCCTAATGGAAATATCTTTGCCCTCACCGAATTCCACTATGATATTCTTGCCAAACGGATTCGTGAGCTGTCATTTCTTAATTCTGGCGTTGCCATTGAACTTAGCGACGAACGTGATAATCGTCAAGAAACTTTCAGATATGAAGGTGGCATTAAAGCCTTTGTCGAATATCTTCATACCAATAAAGTGGTTTCTCATGAAACCATTTGCCATTTTATGGCTGACCACAAAGAGGCTGGTGTAGAAATTGGCTTGCAGTGGAATGATGGCTTCCAGGAGAATATTTATTGTTACACCAACAACATCCCCCAAAAGGATGGCGGTACCCATTTGGCGGGATTTAGAAGCGCCATCACTCGTACTGTCAATAATTACATCGACAAGGAAGGCTTGAACAAAAAACAAAAGGCTGCCATTTCTGGGGATGATATCCGTGAAGGACTAACCGCCATTGTTTCTGTGAAAGTGGCTGACCCCAAATTTTCTTCTCAAACCAAGGATAAATTGGTTTCTTCACCGGTAAAGCCTGCTGTAGAAAGCCTGCTGTCTGAGCATTTGCAAGATTTCCTCTTAGAGAACCCCACCCAAGCCAGAGCGATTGTGCAGAAAATCATTGATGCATCCCGAGCACGTGAAGCAGCAAGAAAAGCCCGCGACATGACGCGCCGCAAAACTGCGCTGGATATCGCCGGCTTGCCTGGCAAATTGGCAGACTGCCAAGAAAAAGATCCTGCCAACTCTGAACTGTTCATCGTCGAAGGTGACTCAGCGGGCGGCTCAGCCAAGCAGGCGCGTTCGCGTAAAAACCAAGCTATTCTGCCCTTGCGTGGAAAAATTCTTAATGTGGAAAAAGCCCGCTTTGACCGAATGCTGTCTTCAGCAGAGCTGGGCAATCTAATCACTGCCCTCGGTTGTGGTATTGGTAAGGACGAATACAATCCTGAAAAAGTGCGCTACCACAAAGTGGTTATCATGACTGATGCTGACGTTGATGGTTCACACATTCGTACTTTGTTGCTGACATTTTTCTTCCGCCACATGCCAGAGCTCATTCGCAGCGGCCATATTTATATTGCACAGCCACCACTCTATAAGCTAAAAAAAGGCAAACAAGAGCAATATATCAAAGACGATGTTGAGCTGGATAATTACCTTATTCAACTGGCCATCGAACAATCGCAGCTGACTCCTGGCCCAGGCACACCAGCAATTTCTGGTGTGGCTCTTGAGGGCATGATGCGCAGCTTCCGTGACGTGCTCGTACTGATTAAAAAAATGAGCAACCGCTATCCACAAATTATATTAGACCAGCTCCCTAATATGCCTAAGCTTGCATCAAGCTCTCTATCTGATGAGAAAGCTGTGCAAATTTGGACAGAGCAACTTGTTGCCAGCATGCAAAAAAAGCAACATGATGGCTCTAAATATGGAGGCCACGTTTTATTTAATGAGAAACATCATCGCTACTACCCGCAAATAGCAATCACTAGCCACGGCTCTACCACGATTACCGACCTACCTGCTGAATTCTTTGACTCTTTAGATTACAAAACCATCACTGAAGCAGCGGAGCTTTGCTGTCAACCTATAGAGCCTGGTGCTATGTTGATTCAAGGCAGCTCAGAAACTCCTGTGACCAGCTTTGCTGAAGCTTATGGTTGGCTGCTTAATCATGCCAAGAAAGGCATGAAAATCCAGCGCTATAAAGGTTTAGGTGAGATGAACCCTCATCAGTTGTGGGAAACCACCATGGATCCTGAAGTACGCATCATGCGCCAAGTAGCTATCGAAGATGCTGTCAACGCCGACCTGATATTCGCTACCCTCATGGGTGATCAGGTTGATCCTAGACGCAATTTCATCCAGGAGAATGCTTTAGACGTTGAAAATATTGACGTTTAGCGGCATCTCGAATCTTGGCTCAAAGGAGAGGTTTTGATATGGTCCAACAACAATCGAAAATTATTCTGATTACTGGCGTATCAAGTGGCATTGGTGCTGCTTGTGCCAGAGTATACGCCCAACATGGCTGGCGCATCATTGCGACTGCCCGGAGACAAGATCGTATCCAGGCGTTAGCTGCAGAGCTTTCACGTGAATACCATGTTGACGTACTTCCTCTGGTCTTGGATGTTACCAGCCGTGAGCAAGTAGTTGCTACCCTTCAGCAGTTACCCGAAGACTGGCAACATGTGCACACCCTTGTTAATAATGCTGGACTTGCTGTGGGTAAAGCAGACTTTCATCTGTCTGACCTTGATGATTTTGATCAGATGATAGATACCAATATTAAAGGCTTAATTTACGTTACACATACCCTACTCCCCGGTATGATAGATCGTGGAGAGGGTGATATTATCAATATTGGCTCTATTGCCGGTCATGAAGTTTATCCTCAAGGCAATGTCTATGCCAGCACCAAGCATGCTGTTCATGCGATTACTCAAGGCATTCGCCAAGACACTGTTGGCAAAGGTATTCGTGTCTGTAGCGTTGACCCTGGTGCGGTTGAAACTGAATTCAGTGAAGTTCGGTTTAAAGGTGATAAATCAAAAGCCAAAAATGTCTATCAGGGCATGACACCGCTTACAGCCCAAGATATTGCTGAAGCCATTTATTTTTGTTCAAGCAGACCACGACATGTGACCATGGCAGATATATTGATACTACCTTCCGATCAAGCCTCAACCACACTGATTCACAGAAGCTAAGTAAACTAAGATGTCCACATGCTAGAAAGACAAAAACTTACCCTACCCAATGGCACAAAAAAGCTGCTACTGCATTCGTGTTGTGCACCCTGCTCTGGTGAGGTGATGGAAGCCTTGATTGCTTCTGATATTGATTTCACCATTTTCTTTTACAATCCCAACATTCATCCGAAGACAGAATATGATTTACGCAAGCACGAAAATATTGTCTTTGCCGAAAAGCACGGCATCCCTTTTATTGATGCTGATTATGACAAAGAAAACTGGTTTGCACGCGCTAAAGGTCTAGAAAACGAGCCTGAGCGAGGTGCACGCTGTACCATGTGTTTTGACATGCGCTTCGATTGTACTGCGCTACATGCGCACGAGAATGGCTTTGATGTTTTTTGTTCTTCTTTAGGCATTTCTCGCTGGAAGAACATGACACAAATCAACAACGCAGGGCTACGTTCTGCCAATAAATTTCCCAACCTCATCTACTGGACTTATAACTGGCGTAAAGGTGGTGGCTCGGGACGTATGATTGATATTTCTAAACGTGAAAAATTCTATCAGCAAGAATACTGTGGTTGTGCCTATTCCTGGCGAGACACCAATAATTGGCGGGTGGAGAACGGTCGAGAGCGTATTGTTATAGGCGAAAAATACTACAGTGATGAAACGTAGTTTTTTGCACTTTTCATCCCCTCAAGCCAAACACACCAACGCTGCTTAGGTATTATTGTACTGGATAAGCAAAACCTGCGCACATGTGGGCGACAATAACACGGCGGCCATGAAAAGCTATGTGCTTTCTTCCTGCTCTAGCGGCACTCTTTCTGAGACTTTAGCTTGCCAGTCAGCAACCAATTGCTGACGATTTCTAGCAATCGCCAGGGTGTTGGCTGGCACATTGTCGGTAATGACCGATCCAGCTGCCACAGTAGCGCCTTCTCCAATACTTACTGGTGCGACAAAAGATGAGTTTGATCCAACGAATACGCCTTTGCCAATCTCGGTGATATGCTTGTTTTTACCATCGTAATTACAGGTAATGGTACCTGCACCGATGTTAGACCCAGCGCCGACTTGGGCATCACCGATATAGCTTAAATGGTTAGCCTTGACTCCGGCTGCGAGTGTAGATTTTTTGATTTCAACAAAATTACCTACCTTCACATCTTCACCTAGATGAGAGTATGGCCTCAGACGCGCGTACGGACCTACAATAGAACGATTCCCGACTACTGCGCCATCTAGTAAGCTAAATGCCTCTATGCGCACGTTATCGCCCAATGTGACGTTTTTCATTACCACATGTGGCCCAATGTGACATCCATCACCGACTTTATTTGTCCCCTCAAGAATCACACCAACATCAATAAACACGTCTTTGCCTATTTCTACATCTCCGCGACAATCAAAACGATGAGGATCAGCCAAAGAAATGCCTTGGTTCAGCAGATCTTCTGCCAAACTTAGTTGATAATACCGTTCCATTTGCGCCAATTGGGTGCGATCGTTGACACCTAAGACCGATTGTGAGTCTTCTGCAACTAAGCCTTCCACAGCAATGCCCTCAGCCACAGCTAAGGCAACCACATCCGTAAGATAATACTCACCTTGCGCATTTTCATTGGTTAATTGAGGTAACCATTTTGATAAGTAAGGCTCAGGGAGACGCATGATACCGGTATTGATTTCATTTATGGCGAGTTCAAGATCTGAAGAATCTTTATGTTCGACAATGGAGACAATTTGTCGATTTTGATCCCTGACAATTCTCCCAAAGCCACTGGGATCGTCAAGCTCAGTGGTGACCACACTCACAGTATCGTGACGTTGAGTATTTACCAATTCTTGCAACAAGCTAATGGGAAGCAGCGGCACATCAGCAAATAATACCAACACCTGATTCCCAGGATTTACGTGGGGTAATACTTGATGCACAGCATGCCCTGTGCCTAATTGCTTTTCTTGGTAGATGAAAGAGATGTTATTATCAAAGCCTGAATTTTTGCAGGCATTTTCATAGGCTTCTAGGCCATTACTGTATACGACGAAAACTTCGTCTGTGCCCAATTGATCTACTGCTTCGAGCACGTGCATCAACATAGGTTTCCCCGCCAACAAATGAAGAGGTTTGGGAAGGGATGATTGCATCCGTCTGCCCTGACCTGCAGCCAAAATTACCACACTTAGTGCCATACAATTATTCCTAATCTTGTAATATCGGCTAATCTATCACAAGGTATCTCTTTAGTAAAAATACATGTTTTGTTGTATATTTTGCTTTGCAGCAGCAAGGATGGAGTAAAGCTTACTTCCTAGCGCGATTGAGTTTGCGCTTGAGCTCAGAAATGGCACGGATTTGTGCAGAAGCTTCGGCCAATTCCGATAACGCACGTGAGTAATCTAGCTCCGAGTGTTTGTTTGCCAAGGCCTGGCGCGTGTCTTGCTCAACTTTGATGGCTTGCGCCTCGTCGAGGTCTCTGGCATGCATGGCAACATCCGCCAACACAACCACTTTGCCTGGTTGAACTTCCAACATGCCGCCAGAAACATAAAAAAGATCTTCTTTGCCATCAGGCAAAGTCACAACAATTTGACCTGGTTTTAGGCTAGTCAACAAAGGTGTATGCCCGGGGTAAATGCCAAGTTCACCTAGCTCACCACGCGCAGACAAGTGCGCTACCTCGCCCGAAAAAATTATGGCTTCTAAACTAACAATGTCTAGCTGAATGACTGCTTCACTCATTTATTTTTCCTTCATCCCATTGGCTTTTTCCACCGCATCTTGGATAGAACCAACCATGTAGAAAGCCTGCTCTGGCAAATCATCATACTCGCCTTCAATAAGGCCTTTAAAGCCTTTGATGGTATCTTTCAATGGCACATAAACACCAGGTTGCCCCGTAAAGGTTTCTGCCACAAAGAATGGTTGTGAAAAGAAGCGCTGGATACGACGGGCACGGCGTACTATGAGTTTATCCTCTTCGGACAATTCATCCATACCCAATATGGCGATAATGTCTTTTAATTCGTTGTTACGCTGCAAGATTGCTTGCACTTTGCGCGCCACATCATAATGCTCTTGACCAATGACGAGAGGATCCAACTGACGACTGGTGGAATCTAGAGGATCAATCGCAGGATAAATCCCCAATTCGGCGATTTGACGCGACAATACCACCGTTGCATCCAAGTGAGCAAATGTGGTTGCTGGCGATGGATCAGTCAAATCATCCGCAGGTACATAAACCGCTTGTACGGAAGTAATGGAACCCGTTTTTGTCGAGGTAATACGCTCTTGTAAAGCACCCATTTCTTCCGCCAACGTTGGTTGGTAACCCACTGCAGAAGGCATACGGCCCAACAGCGCTGATACTTCTGTACCTGCCAAGGTATAGCGATAAATGTTATCGACAAACAGCAATACATCTCGACCTTCATCACGGAATTTCTCCGCTATGGTCAAGCCAGTCAAAGCCACACGAAAACGAGACCCTGGTGGTTCATTCATCTGACCATATACTAAGGATACCTTGTCAAGTACGTCAGACTCTTTCATTTCGTGGTAGAAGTCGTTTCCTTCACGGGTACGCTCACCAACGCCAGCAAACACTGAATAACCGCTGTGCTCAATGGCGATGTTACGAATCAATTCCAGCATGTTTACGGTTTTACCTACGCCGGCTCCACCAAATAAACCCACTTTGCCTCCTTTGGCAAATGGGCATAGTAAATCAATAACCTTGATCCCTGTTTCTAGTAGCTCGGTTGTCGAAGCCAACTCAGTGTAAGCAGGAGGCTTTCTATGGATGGGCATGGTTTCTTCGGCCCCAATAGGCCCAGCTTCATCGATGGGCTCGCCAAGCACGTTCATGATACGGCCTAGGGTTTTTTGTCCAACAGGCACACTGATGGCAGCACCTGTATCTTTTACAGATTGATGTCTTGCTAAACCTTCAGTGGCACCCATGGCAATACTACGCACAACGCCATCACCTAGCTGTTGCTGCACTTCCAGTACCAAGTTTGTGTCTTCTACCACTAAGGCGTTATACACCCGAGGAATAGCTTCCCTAGGAAAAGCGATGTCAACCACCGGCCCAATAATTTGGACGATGTGCCCTAACGCTTGCTTAGTCTTAACACTCATACAACACCCCTCTGATCATGTCGTTCAATTAAACTGCTTCTGCACCCGAGACAATTTCGGCAATTTCTTGGGTAATGGCCGCTTGTCTCGCTTTGTTGTAAATCCTACTCAACTCTTCAATCATGTCCTTAGCATTGTCGGTAGCACTACGCATCGCCATCATCCTAGCACATTGCTCACAAGCAAGGTTGTCTGCCACGCCTTGGTATACTTGCATTTCAATGTAGCGGACCAAAAGCTTATCCAATAGTCCCCTGGCATTAGGCTCGTACAGGTAATCCCAATGTCCAGTGCTAACTTCTTGCTCAATGCCTACTTCTGGCAAAGGCAACAATTGTGAAATGATAGGCTGTTGTACCATGGTGTTGACGAAAACATTGTGGGCGATGTAGATCGCGTCTATTTCTCCACGATCGAAACTATCCAACATCACGGTGACTGCTTTTACCAAGGTTTCTACTTTAGGCTTGTCACCCAATTGATCGATTTTTGCTACCACATTGGCACCCATTCGACCAAAAAAAGCATCGGCTTTTTTACCCATGACGCACAAGTCTACTTTCACGCTTTTGCGTGACCATTCCCGCATCGCTAAAACCACATCACGAAAAAGTTGGCTGTTTAACCCACCGCAAAGGCCTCTATCACTGGAAACCACGATGTAGCCTACGCGCTTAATAGATTCACGACCAATCAAGTAGGGGTGGCGATATTCACTGTGACTTCTGGCCACATGTCCGACTACTTGGCGAATTTTCTCGGCATAAGGCTTGGAAAGCTCCATCAACTTTTGCGCAGCACGCATTTTACTGGCCGCCACTTTTTCCATGGCATTCGTGATCTTCTGCGTACTTTTAACGCTGTTGATCTTGGTTCTAACCTGTTTGCCTATAGACATTTTTTAGCCCTAACTCATTTAGCCAGCTGTTCTTTTATACGCTTTTACTGCCGCATCGATAGCTGCCTTGTTGCCATCATCCATGACAGGATTTGCCTCAATAGCATCCAACAAATCGCCATGATTATCTTCCAAGAAGGCATGCAAGCCTTCTTCAAAGCTACGCACATTGGCAACGGCAACATCATCCAAATAACCACCTTCAATCAAGATCAAACTGATAGCCAACAAAGATACACGCAATGGTGCATATTGTTTTTGCTTTAACAATTCTATGGTACGCTCACCACGCTGAAGCTGTTTGCGGGTCGCCTCATCCAAATCGGAAGCAAATTGCGAAAATGCTTCCAGCTCACGGTACTGAGCCAATGCCAAACGCATGGTACCTGCGACTTTTTTCACGATCTTAGTTTGCGCAGCACCACCTACCCTAGATACGGATAAACCTGCGTTAATCGCAGGACGAATACCAGCGTTGAACAATTCAGTTTCCAAAAAAATCTGCCCATCTGTAATGGATATTACGTTAGTGGGGACGAATGCTGATACGTCACCTGCTTGAGTTTCAATCACTGGCAATGCAGTCAAAGACCCTGTTTTTCCTGTGACTTTACCACCAGTGTGTTGTGCCACATAATCGGCATTGACTCTGGCAGCACGCTCTAGCAAACGTGAGTGCAAGTAGAAAACGTCACCTGGATAAGCTTCACGCCCTGGTGGACGACGAAGCAACAAGGAAATTTGTCGATAAGCCCAAGCTTGCTTGGTCAAATCATCATAAATGATCAAAGCATCTTCGCCACGGTCACGGAAGTATTCACCCATGGTACAGCCCACATATGGCGCAATAAATTGCAATGCAGCAGGGTCAGAAGCAGTGGCGTTTACAACAATCGTGTGGTCAAGTGCACCATGTTCTTCCAGTTTTTTCACAACAGCTGCAACAGAAGAGGACTTTTGGCCGATAGCAACATAAATACATTTGATGCCGGTATTTTTCTGATTAATGATCGCATCAATGGCAACTGCAGTTTTACCTGTCTGTCTATCACCGATGATCAACTCACGCTGCCCACGCCCAATGGGAACCAAAGCATCGATAGATTTCAAACCTGTTTGTACAGGCTGATCTACCGATTGACGCCAAATCACACCCGGTGCTTGCTTTTCAATGGCATCAAAAGCTTCAGCTTTAATTTCACCTTTGCCATCGATGGCCTGTCCCAAACCATTGACTACACGGCCTAGCAAGGCTTCACCCACGGGAACTTCAAGGATACGACCAGTACATTTGACAGTCATGCCTTCTTCTAAATGCTCATAAGCGCCCAAAACTACGGCACCCACTGAAGATTCTTCTAGGTTTAGTGCCATGCCATAAACGTCACCAGGGAAAACTATCATTTCACCTAGCATTACACTTTCCAGCCCCACAATACGCACGATGCCATCTTGCAAGCTGACAATACGCCCTTCTGTGCGCACTTCTTCACTCACGCCGTACTCTGCAATACGTTGTTTGATGATTTCACTGATTTCTGAAGCATCAATTTTTTGTGTCATAGCCCTACCCTAACATATGTTTTTGTAACTTCATGAAAGACCCCCTAATGGAACGGTCTATCACCTTATCACCCATACGTACAACAACCCCTCCGTAAATGGTGGGATCGAGCACGTTCTCCAGTGTCACAGACTGGCCTTCTCTTTGCGTCAGCTCATCAGCCAAAGATTGTAATTGTGTCTTTCTCAGTGGCACTACAGAAGCCACAGTTGCAGCAATTTCTTGTTTGGCCTCAGAGCAAAATACCTGAAAAGCCTTTTGGATAACTGGTATAGCAAGTAATCTTTTTTTATCTGCCAACAGCCAAAGAAAGTGTTGCTGGCCTTGATTGGATTGCAAAGGCTCTGTCAACGATTCCACAAGCTCGCGTTGCCCCAGCTGGCTGAGTCGGATGGTGTCTTTTATCTCATCCAACGCAAAAACTTGAGCAGCTCGATCAAACCATGTCACCCAAGAAGCAATCTCTCCTTGCTCACTGGCATATTCAAATGCCGCTCTGGCGTAAATGCTAGCTGCTTGTGAACTCATGCTTATTGCTCTCCTTCTAACGCCTTAGCTAAAAGGGCCTTGTGCTGTTTTTTATCAAGCCCTTGCAACAGCTTTTCCATCATGCCAGATGCCAAATCTACGGCTTCTTTCTGAATAGTTTCACGTGCCACGTTGATCAATTGCCCCACTTCATCTTCAGCTGCATTAAGCAAGCGTTGAGCTTCTTGCTGTGATTGGGTTTTCGCTTCTGATAATAATTTGTCGGCACGTTGATTAGCGCGGTCAAGTAATAATGCCGCATCATGTCTGGCCTCTTGCAGCACAACTGCAGCCTTGCCTTGTGCTTCTAGCAAATCTTTTTCACCCTGATGGCCTTTGGCAATGCCTTCTGCAATTTGGTCTTCGCGCTGTTGAATGATTTGTGCAATGGGTGGCCAAACAAACTTCATGACAAACCAAACAAAGATGGCAAAAGTGATTAACTGGCCAAATAAGGTCAAATTGATATCCATCGATGCTTACTCTCTTTTTAAAAAACCAGAAGTTTAACCAGCAGCTGCTTGCATCACAGCTTCTAGCAATGGGTTGTTACCACCGAACAACAACATCAAGCCCATGGCAATAGAGATCGCAGAAAACGCATCCAGAAGCCCAGCCATCAGGAACATACGTCCCGTTAGCATACCCGCTAATTCAGGCTGGCGTGAAACGCCTTCAAGGAATTTGCCTCCCAATAGGCCAAAACCAATGGCAGTACCGAAAGCAGCCATACCAATCAATAAAGCAATTGCCAATGATGTCATGCTTTGTACGTTTGCGACTTGTGCTACTAAATTCATATCCATTTTTATCACCTCTTATTGTCAATAATAACCAACGAGCTCATCAGTGTGCTTCACTCGCCATGCTTAAGTAAATGATGGTTAACATCATAAAAATATAGGCCTGAATGGTGATGACCAATATATGGAAAATTGCCCATAAACCTCCCAAAGACCACTGTATCCACCACGGTAGTAACGCGATAAGCAGAAAAATGAGCTCTCCTGCAAATAGGTTACCAAAAAGTCGCAAAGAAAGCGACATAGGCTTGACCACCTCTTCCATCAGGTGAAATCCAATGTTGAGTGGAAATAACACCCACACCATGCTGGAACCCTTCCCAAATGGCGTGGTTAAAACTTCCTTGCCTAAACCCAAACCACCTTTCATCTTGAAATTGTAAAAAATAATGAGTAAGAATACACCAAACGACATGCCAAATGTGGCATTTGGATCAGCTGTGGGAACCGCTTTAAAGTGGTGAATCCCTACAAAAGAAAGCAGCCTAGGAATTAAATCAACAGGGATTAAATCCATGAAGTTCATCAGGAATACCCAAGCAAAAATAGTTAGAGATAATGGGGCAATCAAGGCACTCTTGCCATGATAGCCATCCTTGACTGTAGCTGAAACGAAATCGATGACCATTTCGACAAAAAGCTGATTTTTACTGGGACTATCGATTGTCATAGCAACAGCAGTACGACGCAAAAAGAACAGCAGGCCAAATCCTAACAGGAATGATACAACTAAAGTATCCAGGTTTAAAACCCAGAATTGACTTCCAGACCCTGGCAAAACATTGACGGCCCAGTGCTGCAAGTGGTGGTGCAGATATTCAGACGATGTCAATAATTCACTCATGTATCTCTCAACCTAATATCGTGAGGTTAACGACCAATTAGCGTTAGTTGCCCTAGTGCATAGCCTGCGAACATGAACGCTGCGTGATACCAAACTAACACACCCAGCACGGCCAAAGCCACCACTGAAGCCAAAAGTTTACGTAATTCTGCCTTGATAATGCCTGCCCACATCCTTTTGGGGTGCTGAGGTTGAATGTTTTTGGCTAACCGCTCCGCGAAGCGGTAGCTTGCCAACCACCAAATACAAAAGCCACCTAAAAATGCGCTTGCTTGCTTGATCCCAAATGCTGCCGCAATACCCAGCATAGGCAGCAAGGCTAGCCAAGCCCTTTGCTTGAGTCTGGCGCACATGAAGCTTGTTTGGGACTCAGCAGATGCTGTCAAAACAACCTCCGTACAAACTTTCGCGGCGAGTATACGTGGTTTGATTGCGCAACGCAATGATTTTTTTGATTTAATCGAATGATATAGGTGAGAACTCTATGGATGAGGATTGAATTGTTCCGAATCAGCATCACTCACCTGCTTCAGGAGCTCCACTTTAGCCTCTTTTTTCGATACCGCAGTATCCGCTGAGTCGTACCACTGACGCACATTATCTGGATGTTCCTCGAAGATATACTGCAAAAATTCGCGTGCACCTCCGTCTGATACAGGTTCGGCATTACTCTCCCTAGCTGACTCTGACATGGTGCGCTTAATATTTTCTTTGCATGCATTAAATAGCTCTTCTTCAAAAACCTTCATGAATCTATCAGGTGGAATTATTTTTTGGTCATCACTCATACAATTTTCCCCGCTATTCTAATTCTAATGCTATTGTTGCCTACATCCATACTGTATGCCTAGCTCTTGTGTATGATGAATATTTGATAGAGAATGGTTCGATCTCTGATATTGGAATGGCTCATGCTCAACCCCCTCATACAACGACTAACCAATGCCTGGTGGGTGGGGGTGATGCTAGCCATCACAGCCTATTACGCCCTCAAGATTTGTTTGATGAGTAAAAAATTGCAAAAGAATTTTGACCACGCTGATACTCTTTTAGTGGCTTGGGCAAGCAAACTTATGTGGGCCACAGGCACTAAAATTACTGTGCTTAACCCTTGCCAAGTAGACCTAAATCCAAAAATACCGACAGTGGTCATGACTAATCACACCAGTCTTTTTGATATTCCTATCAGTTACTGTGCTTTTCAACATAGACTGAGAATGATAGGCAAAAAAGAACTAGGCCAAGTGCCTTTTTTTGGTAAAGCCATGCGGCATACTGGCCATACGCTGGTAGATAGGAGCAATCCTAGGCAAGCCGTCAAAGGCCTTGCTCAAGCCAAACAAGCCATCCAGGATGGGCAATTGATGTGGATATCCCCCGAGGGTACGCGATCCGAAGATGGCGAGCTGCAAGCGTTCAAAATCGGTGGCTTTAAACTTGCTCAACAGAGTGGTGCACAAATTATTCCAGTTTATATTGATGGCGCTTACGATTTACTGCCTAAGCATTCATTGATGCTCAATCGTCATGGCCCAGTGAATATCCACATTGGTGAGGCTATTGAGGCCAATGCCTTTGATGACCTCGAATCTTTGATGAACGCCGTACGCAATGCCATGGAAGCTATGCGCTAGCGCCTCTGCCTCTAGGTGAGCTTGCCCCCCTAACTACACAACAGCTGTTATCCAGCAATGCGCTAAACTCTGACCGACGATGATGCCTCTTGAGTAGAGACAAGTGCCTAGCTTTGGAAAGCTTGTTTTGATTATCAGGCAGTGAAAGCTCTCCCCGACTGTCACCACTCTGCTCCTCGTTAAATACACAATAGCAACGATTGGTGTACTGGCGTACCAAATTATCGTTAAATAATTTATGGGCACTGTAGTTAAACAGTCCAGATGTTTTCATCATTCCGTCAATACGCTTAGCTGCATCCACCTTGTATTGGGTTAAACCAAAGCCAAACCAAGCTTTTACAGACATCCAGACACTTTTAATCCACATCAACCATGTGTATCTTTCTTTGTCATCAACTGTCTGGCCTTTGGTACGCAAATACTGCCAAATTACGTGTTTGCAAAGCACGCCTTCAACTTCTTCAGAATAGCCAAAAAGTGTTGTGGGGGGAATAGGTGTATTCTCTTTGAGGGCGAAATAGTCCTTGATGCTTTTTTCACTGAGTTTGTTTCTAGCCCTATTATAAATCTTAGGTTTTGGCATTTTGAGACCTGCTTTCAACAATGCATCAAGCACCTTAGGCCGATTACACCAGGCAGCTACTTCAGCAAGGTTGCGCTTGACCAGCTTGCCATTGTCATCTTTTTGTGAAAAATCATTCAACCAAATGGTAGGGCAGGCTTTTACATGCTGGCAAATCTTTTTATCTTTAAATAAGTCGTTAAAGCTTGCTTCGGGCATTTCTGAATACATGAATGCTGCCAACAAATTGGGCACAAAATCAGAGAGCTTGACTGTTTTCGATACCTCATAATAAAACTTAAGTACGTGATCTTTATCACCTCTGAAAGCGTAGGCATGCATGAGTGCGATATTGGTTTTATTGTAGAAGTCAATGTCTGTGGTGGAAACCGTTTCTAGATCAGCTGGCGCAAACTTGTTCTCCTCGCTCTGTTCTGATGCAGACAAAATCTCAGACAACCGGTAAGGTAGCTCAGCCGCACTAACTTCTTCCTGCTTGCAAAGGTTCTCTACGTCCTCCCAGAGTTGCTTTAAGTTACCGCCTTGTGCCTCTACAGTATCCACAGTGAACTCCCCACATTACCGGTCATGATTGGACCATGGCATGCTTTTGTTAAGTGATCAACAGCTGAGGTTTTTGGTAAATCTTCGCCTCTAGGTTCGCAAAGTGCGTTTTCAAACAATGCTCGCAACTGAGAACCCCTATCCTTTTTCCTAAACAAAGTAAAATGAGCTTTGTATGGTATATCATCTCCTGGAGCTTCTTGACTTAGATAAAACTGAGGTCTGGCTTCGCCATTCATAGCCATATTTGGCATAGGGAAGGTTATATGCCCATCACTTTTATCTTGATACTTAAAAACCCTGATCTTTTTGCCTGCTTCAATGTAAAGATATAGCAAATTGTCCATCCAGTCTCTGACTCTGCTCACAGGCACTTTTTGAAGTATACCTGTCATTTTTTTTATGTTCAGCACTTTATGTTTTGTCAACGCATAACCAAAAAACGCTTTTACATGCATCCAAGCGTTTTTGATCCACATCCATAGCGTTCGTCTTTCTTTATCATCGACTGTCTGGCCATGGTAACGCAGATACAGCCTCACTACATGCTTAACCAGTACCTTATTTACTTCTTCAGAGTAGCCGTAAAGCCGTGGTCTTGGATCTGGCAAGGTGACATCATACTCTCTCTTCCATGTATAATTGGCTTTTTCGTAGCCACGCATAACATTGCTACACTCGCCAGTTATCATATGGACTGCTTTATCTTGGACCTGCAAACCATCCTTGATAGAATCCCTATCAATCTTGGACTTCTTAGGCTTAGGCATTTTCACACCGGCCATAAGCAGTTTATCTAGAACCCTGGGCTGATTGTACCAGGCAGCAAGTTCTGCCAAGTTACGTTTCTCACCTCTGCCTAACTGTTCTGAGAAACCTTTCAAATTCAGTGTTGGTTTTGAGTGCAGGTATTTTTTGTAACGCTCATGATCAAGAATTTTCAAAACATCTTCTTCAGCTTTACCTGAAAGAATCAATGTCGCCAAAATATTGGTAACAAAATCATTCCCACAAATGACATTGTTCTTGATCAAAAACTTGGGGTCTGCGTCTTTATCGAGCAAAAAAACAATGGCTGGCATGGCAGCTTCAACCAGCGCATCTTTTAAATAGTTAGAAGTCTTATTGAGACAAGAAATCAACTCTTTCAAAAGAGTTGTGGCATCATTTTTATTGATTGAGTTCAAGCTACTGATATGAGGATTGATTATCTGATGAATGAAAGTAAATACACCCCACTTACCATCCATTGGACCATTTTCTTTAATAATTTCTCCGATTTCTGCGAATATCATGTCAAACGGAATATCATTTTTTTTATCTTGTGTTGCGTTATTACTGCTGTTATCAGTCTCCACATGTCTTTGAAGAAGCTCTGTAACCTGTGTAACATCATCTACCAGCATACTTATCTGATCAACAGTTATCAAACTACTATTTTGATAAACCTCTTCCTCAACGATACTTTTTTCAGATGGTGGTGTTGACTTTTCTATAGCCTGCGTGCCCAACGGATCAGGATTATTATCACCTTCAGCAGATTCTCCATGCGTTGATCCAGACTCCGCTTCAAAGCTTATCTTAAAATTATCCCAGTCCAAATCACTATCTCCATTATCTTCACTAGATAACGATGTTGGCAAGCCTTCCACAAAGCTGTTCCAATCAATATCCAACAAATCAGAATCATTATCACTTCCATCAGAATTAGGCAGCAAAATACCTTTTTCAAGATCACTTTCAGATTGTATATTATTGCTAATTTTGTCCACTAACTACCCCCCCAAAAGACAAAAATCACTCGTTGATTATAACAAAATAATCCATAAGAGGTCAATGCTTCAAGAGACAAAAAGTCCAACAACCTATTAAAAAATATGGGGATTTTATAAAATAATTCTGTCCAGGTGAGGTGATTCTTGTTTGCTGCTTCAGCTACCCAAGGATGGGGTCATAAAAAGCTAAGGTAATAATTCCTTAAGATACCCTAAGCACAAAAGAGAATTCTGAACTAACACTTATCAAAACAAGAAAAGTTAAGATGAAGAAAAAATATTTATTTAAATTCATATATTTAACATATTAAACGGGGGTTAGAAAGGCATGCTAATCGAAGATCGTTTGCAAACGACTATGCTCCTTGCATAAAGTCTGTTTGAAGGATGCGCTCAAGGTCATCCATATTACTGTAGTGCAACACCACCGTCCCCTTACCTCGAGTATTGTGCTTGATTTGTACCTTGGTATTGAGCTTTTGACTCAAGTTTTCTTGTAACTTTAATACATCTGGGTCAGGATGCTTGACAAATGAGGGCTGAACTTTAGACTTTTCTTGTCTTTGCAGTTGCTGCACTCTTTGCTCAGTCTCTCTTACCGATAACCCCTGGGTGATGACCTCATTGGCCAGCTGCATTTGCTGAGCCACTTCTAAAGGAAGTAGGGCACGAGCATGGCCCATTTCTATGTCACCGTGGGAGAGCATGGTTTTCAGTTCTTTGGGCAGAGCAATCAGACGCAGCATATTACTGACAGCAGAACGCGATCGCCCTACGGATTTGGCGATTTGCATGTGTGTAAGGCTGAATTCATTCAGCAGACGATCGAAAGCCATAGCTTCTTCCATGGCATTGAGATTTTCCCTCTGAATATTTTCTATCAACCCGACAATCATTGCCATTTGATCTTCTACAAGCCTTACCACGACAGGTACTTCCATCAAACCAGCCATTTTTGCAGCACGCCAACGTCGCTCTCCTGCAAGGATTTCATACTCATAGGGCGATGTGGCTGAAACTTGACGGACCAAGATTGGCTGAATCATCCCTTGCTCTGCAATAGAATCAGCGAGCTCTTGCAGCGCTTCAAAATTCATATCTTGACGCGGCTGATACTTACCTGGCTTAAGACAATCTACCGCTAACATACTAAGAGAGCTGTCTTTGAGTGGCTGCGGCTGATCGAATTCACTGAGCAATTGATCCAAGCCCAAATCGTTCAACCCTCGGCCTAAGCCCCTTTTTTTCAGTGTCATGATTTACTCCTATGCAACTTCAGTGGCAACAACTTCCGTCTGTCTTCGCAGTAGCTCTGCAGCTAAAGCTAAGTAAGCCACGGCGCCTTGGGAACGATTGTCGTAAGTCAATGCAGGCTTGCCATGGCTAGGTGCTTCTGCCAAACGTACATTACGTGGAACCACAGTTTGATAAACTTGTTGGGGAAAATGCCTCTGCAACTGGTCTGAGACCTCAATGGTCAAGCGATTGCGCCCATCGTACATAGTACGCAATAATCCTTCAATGGTAAGGCCTGGATTGCCTGAACGTCTAATACGCTCGATGGTGTTGAGCAAACCGTTTAATCCCTCCAGAGAATAGTACTCGCACTGAACGGGGATAAGCACAGAGTGTGAGGCAATAAGAGCATTGACAGTGAGAATATTCAGCGAAGGGGGGCAGTCAATCATGATGATATCATACTGTTGACGTAGTGATGCCAAAACTTTGCGCAAGTAATACTCACGTCTGTCCAAACGCAACAACTGTAACTCGGCAGCAATCAAATCAGAATTGGCAGCCAGAAGATCAAAACCATGCTTAAGTTTGATGATAGCTTTTTCTACAGCGGATTTGCCTAATAGAACTTTATCGATGGTAATAGTGTTTTCGCGAGTGTCCACACCGCAGCCTACAGAGGTGTTGCCTTGAGGGTCAAAGTCTACCAACAGAACTCGCCGCTTCATAGCAGCCAAAGACGCGCAAAGGTTGACACACGTGGTGGTTTTGCCGACGCCACCCTTTTGATTGGCCACCGAAATCACTTTTGCGCCCATAGAAAAAACCTTGGCGTTAGTAAACCACGATTGTACCCCGTGCCCGATTCTGACACAACCGCCAAATGGTGACAACACGACTAGGTTTTACCTAACAAAAATCAAGCTCCAAAAGCAACATTCTTAGCCTTCTGAAGCCATGACCCAGAGCCTGCCTCGAGTACCTTGCAAATCGTGGCAGATTCCTTGGTTAAATGATTCAGGGTTGGTTTGCTCGCCGACTTGCAGAAAGGCGGTACCGCCTGGTACTAGCACATGGGTGATTTTACCTAGGTAATCCTTTGGTGGACAAAATGCTCTTGCCACCACAGCTTGGTGCAGCTTTTCTGGCTGGTAATCCTCTAAGCGTGTGTGCAAAACTGTGGCATTGTCTAAGGCCAATTGATCGACACAACGTCGCAAAAATATCGCTCGCTTTAACCGCGATTCCAAAAGCCAAATTTTATTTTTTGGTAATGCAATAGCCAAAGGAATCCCAGGCAATCCAGCGCCGGACCCAACATCTAAACAATCGTATGCCGACAAATAAGGCAATAGTGCCAAACTGTCGAGCACATGCCGATCAAGCATGGCTTGTGTTGAGCGAACTGCCGTCAGATTTTGGGTTTTATTCCATTGAAACAATAGCATGACATAACTCACCAGCTTTTGCTTGGCTTTATCATCCAAAACTATATTTTGCAGTTGAAGAGCTTCACTGAGATGAGAAAGAAGCGCTTGATTCATCACGCCCCACAGCATTGGTCATATTTAACGTTCAAACCGCAGGGGCAAGCACTGATCATTTGGTTATTTCTCTTAGTGCTATATGCTTTTTAATATACACCAATAATAACGAAATAGCTGCAGGGGTCATACCAGGAATGCGACTAGCTTGGGCAATGCTTTCAGGACGTATGTCACTGCATTTTTGCTTTAATTCACTGGAAAGTCCTGAAATTTTACCATAATCAAAATGTTTGGGAATCATGGTATGCATGCGGTTACGGTTGCTTGCAATTTCTTTTTGCTGCCTTTCTACATACCCCTGATACTTGGCCTGAATTTCTACCTGTTCCCCGACCAGTGGATTTTCAGGGAGAGGCATGTTCAAAGCCTGCAGCAGTGACCGCCACTGAATTTCTGGCCAGCGCAGCAAATTAAGGGCATGAATGTCCTTGTCAATTGGGCGCTCATGACGAGCACTCAAACGTTGGTTAACCTCGCTACCCATGGGAATCATGGTGCTGTTGAGGGATGAGCGTAACGCCTCAATTTGTTCACGTTTTTCAGAAAAATGCTGCCAACGCACATCGCCAACCAAGCCAATTTGGCGACCCTTCTCGGTCAAACGCAAATCGGCATTGTCTTCACGCAACAATAGACGATATTCTGCTCTGGAGGTAAACATTCGGTACGGTTCTTTGGTACCCAAGGTAATCAAATCATCAATCATAACACCGATATAGGACTCCTCTCGAGATAAGGTCCAGGGTGATTCACCTTTGGCCTGCAATGCCGCATTTACTCCAGCCATCAATCCCTGTGCTGCTGCTTCTTCATAACCAGTGGTACCATTGATCTGACCCGCAAAGAACAAACCTTTGATGGATTTGGTTTCCAAAGTTGCCTTTAAGCCTATAGGGTTGAAAAAGTCGTACTCAATAGCATAGCCAGGGCGAGTGATGGATGCTTGTTCAAAACCCTTAATGGTATGCAAAAAGGCTAGCTGAACCTCGTAGGGTAGACTGGTAGAGATACCGTTGGGGTAAAGCTCGTGAGAACGTAGGCCTTCTGGCTCAACGAAAATCTGATGCGAAACTTTATCAGCAAAACGATAAATTTTATCTTCAATGGAAGGACAATACCTTGGACCCGCACCACTGATACCACCAGAGAAAATGGCGCTTTTATCAAGGTTTTGTCTAATGATGTCATGGCCTTTTTCGTTGGTATGAGTAATATGGCAAGGCAACTGCTGAGGATGCTGATTACATGACCCTAAAAAGGAAAACACTGGTCTTGGCTCATCACCAGGTTGAACTTGCATCACGGAAAAGTCTACTGTTCGCCCATCTACCCTGGGTGGCGTACCTGTTTTTAAACGCCCTACCTGAAAAGGCATGGCCCTAAGTTTGTCCGCCAATTGATTGGATGCTGGATCTCCTGCTCTGCCACCAGCAGATTGCTGAGTACCAACATGCAGTTTTCCTCCCAAAAAAGTACCCGTTGTCAAAACTACCGTGGGCGCGAAGAACCGTATACCCATACTGGTTTCTACGCCCTGAATTACATCGTCATCCCACAATAAGTCCACCACGGCTTGCTGAAAAACTTGCAGATGCGGCTGCGAGTGCACCATGTCTTGAATCGCTTGGCGATAAAGCTGTCTATCTGCCTGCGCTCGGGTGGCACGCACAGCAGGGCCTTTGCGACCATTAAGAACCCGAAACTGAATACCTGCTTGATCAGTCGCTCTGGCCATAACACCATCCAATGCATCTATTTCCTTAACTAAATGGCTTTTGCCAATGCCACCAATCGCAGGATTGCAGGACATTTGCCCAATGGCTTCCATTTGATGTGTCAGTAACAAAGTTTCGGCGTGCACACGGGCTGAAGCCATGGCTGCTTCTATTCCAGCGTGGCCGCCGCCAACAATGATGACATCAAAACAATTTTTCATTTTCTTTCAGATTTTATTAATAAAAAATGGATATAATAAGCGAATTTGGAGGTATTTATGGTATCAAAAAAACACAATTCACACAATCATGGCCATGATGAAAAAACTGAACCAGGTTTTTTTGGCTCTTTGATCATGACTGCCGAACATATCCTCGGAAAAACTGCTGGGACACTGCCAGTGGTAGGTTTGTTTATCTCCAGTCTAGGCGCCTTTGCTTCAGCAATTTGGTATCGCAAGCACCTGAGTAATTTTGACATGGGCGTCCGTATTGTCCTTGGGCTGGCTTTTTCTGCCTTGGCAACAGCAGTTATCGCTTTTCCTTTTATTGGGGTCTTTGTGGGTATTTCTGCTGCTGGCTACAGCGTACTGAGCAATGGCTATGAATGGGGAAAACATCGCATACAAAAAATTGAAAACTCTGAGCAACAACAGGTCCTTAAGCAAAAAGCAGCCAATGTTCTAATGAGTTTATGTGTGTTGGGCTTTATCATCACTGCCGCTGTTCTTCCTCCAACTGCCACACCTTTATTGGCAACATTTATCACTTTTTCGGTAATCTACCTCGCTTATAGTTTTCATGATAAAGTAGCGAGCTTTTTTACCAACAATGCCAAAAAAGTGGCGCCCTCTGAGCAAACAGAGGGCGATGCTATCACACCTGGTTGGTTTAAACTTGCTTCTGATTCTATGTCTGGCGTTGGCGTAACTATTGAAACCGAGGAAGAAAATACCGCAGGCAATGCAGCTAATGAGCTATTTCAACAAGACATATCCCGGGTTGATTTAGAACAGGCAGATTCTTGTTGGGCTCACAACCTCGATATGATTCCAGTAAACTCTAGTGCAGTCAATAATGATGGCCAATCAACACTGTATGCTCTAGGTGACTTACCTGGAACCACCATGGCAGAAGCTGACGATTTGGATGAAGATGAGGATGAAGGCGAGGGTGAAGGACATGTCGAAGAAGAGCCTCGTGGCATCGGAGCTCCTTAGGGAAACATCAATGCTTGAATATTGCTGTTAATCCAGCTGACAAAATTGGGATCTTCGACTAAGTATTTCCCATCTCAGTAAGACTGAATAACTAATTTTTCTCTCTAAGCTTCTAAAGCTACTTTAGACTTTGGACAACTTCATGTCTTCTGATCCTTATTGATGTCTAATCTGGTACCCAGGCTTGATAAGGAAATGTCATTGTTCTTGTTGCACGATTTGCTCTAAGAAGTGATGCAACGGCAATTGCATATTTCTTGTACAAAAAGAACAGACACTAGCTTTTATAAAGATTTTTTTCCTTATTTACCAATACAGAAAGAGCTGAAGATCTCACCCAGTAAATCGTCGGTAGTAAATTCTCCAACAATCTCACCCAGAGAACGATGAGCCCATTTCAAGGATTCAGCCAATAGCTCACCTTGTTTAGAAGCCAGCAGCACTTCAGCTTCTTCTAAATTGTCCACAGCCATAGCCAAAGCATGCTTGTGGCGAGATCGAGCCATATAGTGCCCCTCTTCGCCACCTTGCTGTCCCTCTGTCAATGACAAAAGGCGTTTTTTCAACATGCCCATGCCCAACATGTTTTTTACTGAACAATAAATCACAGGAAAATTGAGCTCGGGATGATACCCTTCTCCAGGCTGGTTGAGGGTCAAATCTATTTTGTTAAACACCACAGTCACATTGCAGTGGTTAAGGTCCGCCAGCCTTTCTTTCACACCTTCACCCATGGGCAGACTTGCATCGACCACCCACAAAATATGATCAGCTTCTAACAAAGCCGCTTCAGCACGCCGAATGCCCTCCTGCTCTATGAGATCCTCAGTTTGGCGCAACCCAGCTGTATCTAGCACATGAATCGGCACACCATCGAGCAAAATATCACTTTTGAGAACATCTCTAGTCGTGCCTGGGGTATCAGTGACAATGGCCGTGTCCTCACCAGTCAGCCAGTTAAGCAAACTGGATTTGCCCGCATTAGGATCACCTACCAATACCAGCTTAATCCCCTCTCGCATCATCACACCTTGTGCCACAGATTGCTGAGTTTTTTCCAATTGTGCCTTGAGGTCAGCGAAAGACTGCATCAAATTTTGATCTGACAAAAAGTCGATTTCTTCCTCGGGAAAATCAATGGCTGCTTCTACGTAAACCCTAAGCTGGGTAAGTTGTTTCATCAGACTTTTGATTTCGCGAGAAAATTCTCCTCGCAAACTTCTTAGCGCCATCGCTGCGCCTCGTTCTGATTGAGCAGCGATAAGATCAGCAATGGCCTCGACCTCAGCCAGGTCTTTTTTCCCATTGAGAAATGCACGCTCAGAAAATTCCCCAGGCCTTGCTAAACGAACTCCTAGGGCAAAAAGCCTGTCTAGAATAACGCTTTGTATAACTGGGCTACCATGTCCTTGCAACTCCAAAACATCTTCACCAGTAAAAGAATGGGGATTTGGGAAAAACAAGGCAATCCCTTCATCAAGCACACCCCTTTCCTCATTGTAAAAGGGCCCAACCAATGCTTTCAAAGGCTCAGGTGTTTGTGACAAAATTGGCTCAAGTAAGGTTGGTACCAAAGGACCGGAGACCCGAATAATCCCTACACCCCCCTGCCCTTTGGGCGTGGCGACTGCTGCAATGGTATCCTGAGTCGCCATTACGCCATCCAGGATTGCTTCACACCCATGCGCCTCATGATCAGCCACTGCTGCAATATAGAAAGCACGTTGTTACACAACCAATACAGCACTAGCCCTGCTGGGAATGAGATAAATAATCCCGTCATCATCACCGGCAAAAACATCATGACTTTTGCTTGTATAGGATCTTGTGGTTTGGGATTAAGCATTTGTTGCACTAACATACTCACACCCATCAACAAAGGTAATATATAGTAAGGATCTTTGACAGAAAGATCATGAATCCAAAAAACAAAAGGCGCTTGTCTCAACTCCACCGACTCAATCAGCACCCAATACAACGCTAAGAAAATCGGGATTTGGATAATCATGGGCAAACACCCGCCTAACGGATTTATTTTTTCTTTTTGGTAAAGCACCATGGTTTCTTGGCTTAGCTTGGCTTTGTCCTGGCCAAAGCGCTCCTTCAATGCTTCAAGCTTAGGCTGCAACTGACGCATTTTCGCCATAGATCGATAGCTTGATTCTGACAGGCGATAGAAAACCAGCTTGATGATTAGGGTAACGAAGACAATGGCCCAACCCCAGTTACCCATAGCCTGATGCACTTTGGTTAACAACCAAAAAATTGGTGCAGATAGCACCCACAAACTACCATAATCGATGGTTAGCTTCAGCGTGCCAGGGGCAATGGCATCTAGTCGCTGGGCTTCTTCTGGCCCTGCATACAATACGCTTGGCTTGGTGGTTATTTTCTGGCCAGGCTTCAAGCTAAAACGCTGTCCTACCATTCCCACTGTGTAGGTATCATCATTACCAACAAAACTATAATAGTGGAACACTTCGCTGGGTTCTGGGACCCATGCGGCAATGAAGTAATGCTCTTGTGCAGCTAGCCAGCCACCACGGATGTCACGATCGATATTTTCTCTTTTCAATGCTGAAAAGGTCAGCTTTTCGTACTTATCATCAGGGCTAGAAATAGCGTTGCCGGCATAAGTACGCATGCCAAACATACCTTTGCCTTGCTGTTCCTTGGTTTTCAGTTGGTGATATACCCTACCCTGCCAACTTTTTGCACTGGTATTATTGATAGTGTATGACTGTTTTATGGCATAACTACCTCTTTTGAAAGATAAATGCTTAGTTACTTTGACACCTTCTGGGCTGTGCCAATGTAGATCAACCTGAAGCTGTGATTGGCGACTTCCTAACACATAGGCTTGTTTTTCTGATTGATACACAGCTTGGCCAAGTTTTGTGTTATCTGGACCTTTGGGCCCTTCTAACCCATCTTGGCTGGCGCGTACAGATGTGGGTGAATCATCCAGTACCGCTTCCAATCTAGTATCTTTTAACGATAGAGGATAATGATTGAGTTTTACCTGATCAACATTCCCCCCAAGTAATCCCACACGTACTCTCAAAGTATCCGTCTGAACCTTAATACTGCCTGTTTGGGGCTTTTTAGGCGTTGACCTAGTTTGAATAGTGCCACTGTCAAACTGGCTACTTTCTGGTAATTGAATGGCCGGAGCGACAGTAGAAATTTCGGCACTTTGTGTGGCTACTACACCAGATAAATGTTCTTGTTGCCAAGCTTGCCATAACAGCAACCCCGACACCATTAATCCAGCGTAAACGAACAATCGTTTTGAATCCATCATAAACCCTCTTTCACATTACTCAGGTGGTAAGTCAATGCCTCCGGCGCGCCACGGATGGCAGCGCAACAAGCGTTTTAATGATAGCCATCCACCCAACACAGCTCCATGAGTTTGAAAACAGCTCATGGCATAGGAAGAACAGCTTGGATAAAAACGGCATGATGTCCTAGTTAGTGGACTAAAAAGCCGTTGATAACCTTTTACTAAAAAGATGCAAGCTCTTGATAAGCTTCGATCAATCCATCGAAGGCTTTTTCGCATTGAGAAAATGTTAAGCTGTTTGCTGAATAACGACAAATGACGACCAAATCGGTGCCTTTTAACGTGACTTGACGCAGACGAAAGAGTTCTCTTACCCATCGCTTAATTCTGTTTCTGTTTACCGCCAAAGCCACATGTTTCTTAGGCACGATGACGTTGACTCTTGCCATATCTAGGTGATTTTTTCTAACAAGCATCACCAATTTTTTGGCTTTGAAGCTAAGCAAAGCAACTTGGTGCTTCTGTTGAGGAACAACACGCTGTCTTTTGTTCAACGCAAAAGGCTTTGCCAAGTTAAACCACCAAATCTTTTCTGCCTTTGCGACGTCTAGCACTGAGCACTTTACGGCCGCCAGGTGTTTGCATACGGGCACGAAAGCCGTGAGTTTTCTTGCGTTTACGTACGTTTGGTTGAAACGTTCTTTTCATTTGTTTGCCTGTAATCTAATAAACGTGAACGAGACATCCTAATTAAATTGGGAAAAAATGTCAACAAAACATATTGGATTTACTCTTTAAGACTGGTTTAAAAGCAGTGCATAGTATTGCATCAGATCAGTTGACTCGAGAGGCTACGTAAAATCGCTCTGAGCGGGCTAGGGATTTAGATTGTGGAAAACCTATATAAGAATAATCTTTTTTTGTTATTATTATTAAGTCGGCGTTTTTCAGTGGATAAGTTTTTTTATATATTTATTATCAACCTCTTGTCCTGTTGATAGTTGTGTGGAAAACCTGTGCATAGGGTGTGCATGATTTGGGGATAACTAGGGATTGATGGATTTGAGCACAGGTTTTTAACAGCTTTTCCACAGAGTTATCCACAGGCAAATAATGCAGATCACCAAGCCAATTGCCTATGTATAGGTTAAGAAACCGTTGAGACAAAAGTGTTGTAAAAGCACGGTCACCAAGATTGTTGATTAAGCAGACAAAGGGAGTCCTAGGATGCAGATCAAACCTCTGCTACTCAAAAGTTCATAGGTACAGAACCGATACAGGCTATTGACTTAGCTAGGATATACTCTAAACTTGAAAAGATACAAAGTTGATGGAAATAAAATCTTGAAAACTTACAGTAAGGTCTTACTTGCGCTTGAGCTGGACGATAAAGTTGATACTTATCCTATTAACCATACGCTGGAATTGGTTAAGGAATGTGAGTCTGAGCTCTATGTTTTGCATGTGATTGAACATATGGGCAGTTATGGTGCTGCCTATGGTGTGGCTGCTGGAGCTGATATTGAAGCTATTATTCATGCTAGGGCTAAAGAGTCACTGGATAGTGTTTGTCAAAAGCTTGGGGTGGATGGTTCGCATGCCATTCTAAGACAAGGTAGTAGCGCGCATGTTATTCTCGAGGAAGCTGAGAACCTAAATGTTGACTTGATTGTGGTTGGCAGTCATGCAGTTCACGGTGTTCGGCTTATTATTGGGTCGACTGCAGATAGTGTTATCACCAAAGCGAAGTGTGATGTTTTGGCTGTGCGTGTTGCTGAAAACTAGTTCCGGTATGTCTTGTTAAATTTGAGGGATATACTTTAATCCTGGCTGGTCATCACTTTGCAAAAGGCTCAACATAGCTCCTCCTCCTGTGGATATCTGCGATAACTTGTTTTCTGCTTTAAATTGAGCAATAGCGGCGAGTGTGTCTCCTCCTCCAGCCAAAGAAAAGCCTTGATTATGGCCAATGGCTTCAATAATGGCTTGAGTTCCTTGTGAAAATTCAGGGATTTCAAATACACCAACTGGACCGTTCCAAACAATACTTGCTGCCTTAGCAATCAGTTCACTGATATTTTTTCTCGTTTTTGGGCCGAAATCAAAGATCGCTTGGTCTTCTGGGATGTCATTGATATCTCTTGTCTGTATTTGATCTGTTGCCCGCATGCTTGTACTGGTGATGACGTCTATAGGGAGGGGTATGGTAACGCCATTGGTTCGAGCATGGGCTAGCAATGCTTGCGCTTCTCTTATTAAGGATGGTTCATATAAGGAATTGCCAATGTCTACACCTTGAGCGGCAAGGAATGTATTGGCTATGCCTCCACCAACTATCAGAGTATTGACTCTGTTGATCAAAGACTGGAGTAGGGTTAGCTTGGTAGATATCTTAGAACCGCCCACAATGGCTATCAGCGGACGTTTTGGTGTTTGGGTGATACTCTGTATACCCTCGAGTTCTTTTGTCATCAACAGTCCTGCGCAAACCTCTTTTGCCAGGGTTGCTATACCTAAGATTGATGCATGAGATCGATGGATGGTGGCATAAGCATCCATGATAACAATCTTGCCTAGACCAGCATATTGCTTGGCAAGTGTTTTGTCATTTTGTTTTTCACCATGGTTAAAGCGGGTATTCTCGCAAAGTACAACTTCGCCAGGTGGCAAAGAGGGTGGACATGCGATATTTGGCCAAAGTGGTACTTTTTTTCCCAAGTATTCGCCTAGCTTCACTGCTACTGGGGCCAAGCTTAATGCTTTTTCGAAAGCTTCAAATTTAGGTTGCCCAAGATGCGATAACACCACAACGCTGCCACCATGCTCCAACACATATCGTATTGTTGGTAAGGATGCGACAATTCGCGAATCATCAGTGATTTTTCCGTCGCGCAGAGGCACATTGAGATCTGCGCGCAGCACTACTTGTTTGCCTCGGCAGTCTAGGTGCTCAATAGATAGGTAGGGCATGCTCGGCTCCTTTTTAGGCCGATTTTAGCCAAGCCAAAGTGGTGTCGATCATGCGGTTTGAGAATCCCCATTCATTGTCGTACCAGCTTAGTACTTTGACTGTACGCCCTAAAACACGGGTTTGGGTGGCGTCAAAAATAGAGGATGCTGGGTTGTGGTTGAAATCAATAGACACTAAAGGCAGTTCGTTGTAAGACAAAATGCCTGCCAGTTCGCCTTTAGATGCAGACTTAAGAATAGTGTTGACTTCTTTTACCGAAGTTTCTTTTTTCGCTTCAAAGGTGAGGTCTACCACTGAGACATTGATGGTAGGAACACGCATGGCAAAACCATCCAAAACACCCTTAAGTTCTGGCAACACCAGGCCTAAAGCTGCAGCTGCACCAGTTTTGGTTGGAATCATTGATTGTGTGGCAGAGCGTGCTCTTCTCACGTCAGGGTGGAAAACATCTGTTAAGCATTGGTCGTTGGTGTAAGCGTGGATTGTTGTCATCAAGCCGCTTTCTATGCCAATGGACTCGTGCAATGGTTTGACTAGAGGCGCTAAACAATTGGTGGTGCATGATGCATTGGATATGATGGTGTGTTCAGAAGTTAGGATGTTGTGGTTGATACCGTAGACCACAGTGGCGTCAACATCTGTACCTGCAGGGGCGGAGATAATGACCTTTTTTGCGCCAGCTTTTATATGTGTTGAAGCTTTCTCCCTACTGGCAAAAATTCCTGTGCATTCCATAACAACATCAATGTCGAGGCTTTCCCAGGGTAATTCATTGGGATTGCGGTGGGCGAGTAGGGCGATACGGTCGCCGTTAACTACCAAGTGGTTGCCTTCCAGGTGGACGTCAGCGTTAAAACGACCATGGGTGCTGTCAAATTGGGTGAGGTGAGCACTGATAGCAGGGTCGCTCAAATCGTTGATAGCGATGATTTGCAGGTCTTGGTTTTTTCCTGATTCGTAAAGTGCGCGTAAGATGTTACGTCCGATGCGCCCATAACCATTGATTGCAACTCTGATGCTCATGCCTTTACCTCGTGGTTTTTGTGTGTTGTTGTAAAAGTTCGTATAAGACCTTTTGTGTCTGCTCAAAAGTGATCTTTAGGGATTCGAAGGCTACATCTCCTGGTGCAGACAAGCCAAAACGATCGATACCTAAGACTTTGCCATCCAAGCCTACCCAACGGTACCAACTATCAGTGCAGCCAGCTTCTATGGCCATGCGGGTGCGTATGCTGGGCGGGAGGATTTTATCTTGGAAACTTTTTGGTTGTTCAGCAAATAATTCTATACAAGGCATAGAAACGACACGTACACCCTGGCCTTGCTGATTGGCTGCTTCAGCCACTTTTATGGCCAGTGATACTTCAGAGCCAGTGGCGATAATAATGGCTTGAATGCCCGTTTCTGGCTCAAGCAAGATGTAGCCACCCTTGGCGATGGATTTTAAAGTATTGGCATCACGTTTCTGATGCACCAAGGTTTGGCGAGAAAGTGCTAGGGCAGTAGGACCTTGATAGGCAATGGCACTTTGCCAAGCAATAGCAGTTTCGGTAGTGTCGCAGGGACGCCAGCAATGCAGATTTGGCATCGCGCGCATTGCGGTGATTTGCTCAATCGGTTGATGGGTTGGGCCATCTTCGCCTAAGCCTATGGAGTCGTGGGTGAGCACATAAATGACTTTTTGTTGCATCAAGGCGCTGAGTCGCATGGCATTTCTTAAATAATCTTGGAATACTAAAAAAGTACCACCGTAAGGGATAAACCCGTTATACAGGGCCATGCCATTCATGATGGCGGCCATGGCAAATTCTCTAACGCCGTAATGTACGTAATTGCCTTGGTATTCCGGGGCACTCAGTGCTAGAGAGTGTTGGTGTAGGGTTAGGTTAGAACCTGATAAATCTGCTGAGCCACCAATTAATTCAGGAAGATGTTCAGCCATATGATTGAGCCACTGTAGAGAAGCCTTACGTGTGGCCATATCTTTGCTTTCTTGTTGGCAAGATGCTACATAATTCAAGCAGAGCTGGTCCCAGTTGTCTGGTAGCAGGCCTTGCTGACGTCTTCGCCATTCAGCCGCTAGCTTTGGATGGACTTTTGTATATTGGTCAAACATAGCTTGCCAAGCAGACTCCAAACCTTTACCTTGTTCACAAGCGTTCCAATCCTTTGCGATGGCTTCAGGTATTTCAAAAGCAGGATAAGTCCAGTTTAAGGCCTTACGGGTGGCTTGAATTTCTTCTTCACCCAAAGGCGCTCCATGGCAGCCAGCTGTGCCTGCTTTGTTGGGAGAGCCAAAACCAATGGTGGTCTTGCAGCAAATTAAACTGGGTTTGTCTGTGACTTTTTGTGCAGTCTTGATAGCACTAGCGATGGCCTTTGCATCATGGCCGTTTACACCAGAGACGACATGCCACCCGTAGGCTTTGAAACGGGCAGGGGTGTCATCAGTAAACCAGCCGTTGACTTGACCGTCGATGGAAATGTCGTTGTCATCCCAAAAGCCGATTAGTTTGCCTAGCTTTAGTGTACCTGCCAGCGAGCAAGCTTCATGAGAAATACCTTCCATCAGGCAGCCATCACCTAAGAATACGTAGGTGAAATGATCAACTAAGGGAAAGCCGTCGCGGTTAAAGGTTTGCATCATTTTGGCTTCGGCCAAAGCCATGCCTACAGCGTTGGCTAAACCTTGACCCAACGGGCCAGTGCTGGTTTCTATCCCAGGTGTGTCAGCATGTTCTGGGTGGCCTGGGGTTTTGCTATATAATTGGCGAAACTGTTTGATGTCGTCGATGCTGATGTCATAGCCACTGAGATGCAGCAGCGCGTATTGCAACATGGCTCCGTGGCCATTGGATAAAATAAAACGATCGCGATTTGGCCAATGGGGGTTTTGGGGGTTGTGCCTGAGAAAATCATGCCATAGCACTTCAGCAATATCTGCCATACCTAAGGGCATGCCTGGATGCCCAGAATTGGCCAGTTGTACAGCGTCCATCGCCAGTGCTCGGATGGCATTGGCGCGCTCGCGAGACGTAGTAGATTGGGACATGCTCTTCGTTAATTGGATTTATTATTGTCCATGATGCCATAAAACCTTGTTGAGAGCCAGTGTTCGTAGTTGCTTCACAACTTTTTTGCTGGGCTGATTTTTATTAGGTTTTTTCCTAACATAATGAAATAAATAGATAAAAAATAACTTTTTAAGGTTGGTAATGTAGAAACGCTGAAAAACAGGTAATAATTTTTTGAGATTCATCAATAGCCATGCTAGCTTATCTAAAAATAACATATTTAAGAGTTGTCTATGTGTGGTGTAATTGGTGCCGTCAGTCATGAGCAAGTGGGCCAACTTCTGGTCGATGGTTTGCAGCGTTTAGAATACCGTGGATATGACTCGGCTGGCGTAGTTACAGTTAGTGAAAAAGGATTGGCGCGATTACGTGAGGTGGGTAAGGTTCGTGCGCTTAATCAATCCATGCAAAAGTCACCGCTTTTCGGCCAATGTGGTTTGGCACATACCCGTTGGGCAACCCATGGTAAGCCTACACAAACCAATGCACATCCACATGTTTCTCGTGATAGTGTTGCCGTGGTTCACAACGGGATTATCGACAATTGTGATGCCATTCGTGAAGAATTGCTGGCCGATGGTTATGTTTTTGCTTCAGAAACGGATACCGAAGTGATAGCCCACGCTTTTCATCAGGCTTATGGCGAGACTAAAGATGCCATTTTAGCGCTTAGACAAACCTGTGACCGCTTACATGGTACCTATGCCTTTGGTTTGGTTTTGCGTGATGAACCAGGTAAGCTTTGGGCTGCCTGTCATGGAAGTCCATTGGTCGTGGGCATAGGTGACCAAGCTCATTACATTGCTTCAGACATGGTGGCATTGGCGTCGTTGACTTCGCGGTATATTTATTTGGAAGATGGTGATTCTGTCGTCATGACCCAGGATCATTTGCAAATTTTTAACAAACGCAACCAGCCAGTTACCCGTGAATTGCACGAATTATCTTTGAGTGTTGGTCAAACCAGTAAGGGTGAGTACCGCCATCATATGCTTAAGGAAATTCATGAGCAGCCTGAGGTTATTAAAAATACTTTGGCAGGGCGATTGACCCAAGAAGATGTATTGGCAAGTTTGTTTCCTGAGGAAGCCATGACCATGTTGGAGGGTATTGATAGGGTACAGATTGTCGCTTGTGGTACTAGTTACAATGCCGGGATGGTAGCAAGTTATTGGTTTGAATCCATTGCTGGCATTCCTTGCCAGGTTGAAATTGCCAGTGAGTATCGGTATCGCCATCATGTGGTGAAAGACAATGCTCTGTTTTTGACTATTTCTCAATCAGGAGAAACGGCAGATACCATTGCAGCCCTGAAACACGCGCAGATGTTTGGTTATCAAGCGACGGTAACTGTTTGCAATGCTGCCAATAGTGCGTTGGCACGGTTGTCAGATTATGTTTTGTTGACTCAGGCAGGGGTAGAGATTGGTGTGGCCTCTACTAAAGCTTTTACTACGCAATTAACTGTGTTGTTGCTGTTGGTTTTGGGTATGGGACAGCAGAGACAATGTGAAGGATTGAATGTTATCAAACAAGGTTTGGCATTGCTGCCGGAGTCTGTTGAAAAGTTATTGGACTTGGCATCGCAAATTGAGCCTATTGCCCAGTGGCTAAGTCATTATCAGCATGCCCTGTATTTGGGGCGTCATACCTGTTACCCCATTGCACAAGAAGGGGCGTTAAAGTTAAAAGAGATTTCTTATATTCATGCAGAAGCTTATCCTGCGGGTGAGCTGAAACATGGGCCCTTGGCTTTGGTGGATGAAAATATGCCTATCATTATTTTGGCACCGAACGATGGCATGATTGACAAATTATTGGCCAATGTTCAAGAAGTGGCGGCGCGTGGAGGGCATTTGGTGGTGCTGACGGATGCACCTGAACGTTTTGCCAAGTCACAAAATACCCGGATTATTCCCATGCCGGCAATCATGCCAGCGTTGGTCCCCTTGCTTTATACAGTCCCTCTCCAGCTGTTGGCTTACGATGTTGCCACTGTTCTTGGCACTGATGTCGATCAGCCTCGAAATTTGGCGAAGTCGGTGACGGTTGAGTAGTGGGTGTGAAAAATTATCACTTTTCCATAATGCCAGAGTGTTTTTTGCTCCCGTTTTTTGATTGTGTTATAATGAGTGCTCGTTATATTCACGGAGAAACATTATGGATACGGTCACAGTTGCAAAAATTTTTGGTTTGTTTTTTACCCTGATTGGCTTAGGCGTTGTCACTAATCAGCATTTCATTCGTACAGTTATTGAAGACATGATTCACCACCCTGGCATTCAGCTAATGGCGAGTATTTTACCTATTTTAGTCGGTAGTACTCTGGTTGTGCACCATCCAACATTTAATTATGACTGGACTTTCTTGGTTACGTTGCTTGGCTATATGGTTTTGTTTGCTGGTGTATTCCGGTTGCTGTTTAACAGCACCTGGGTGCATATGATGCATAGAGTTAAGGATGGTAACTTCTCCCTGTATGGCGGTCTTTTTGCTTTGTGTTATGGCATAGCCTTGCTGGCTTTTGGGTTTGGTTTAACCCCAGGCGGAGCCACTTGGGTTTAGTATTATGCTTCTGGCACGATGCCTGCCATAGGCATCACGCAATTGCAGAGCCGTGCTAGCTCATTCAACAGGGCTAGCCGGTTTTTTCTTAGGTCTAGATTTTCATCCATTACCATCACATGCTCGAAAAAGTTATCCACGGGCTCACGCAGACTTGCCAAATGTTCGAGTAGGATGCTGTAATTTTTAGCTTCAAGCCATGTTGCGACTTTGGGTTTTAAGGTTGATATGAGCTCGAATAATTGTTTTTCTTCGTCTTGCTCTAGTGCTGATTTTTTCACGTTGCCGAGTGCTTGGTCCTGCTTTTTCAGTAGGTTGTCAATGCGCTTATTGGCAGCACTGAGTGATTTGGCTTCGGGGGCTTTCAAGAAGGATTTCATGGCTTGTAAGCGTAGGTGCAAATCATGGGGGTTGGTACTGTTAGATTGCAACAGTGCCGCGATTATTTCAGGCGTCTCTCCTTGCTCTAAATACCAAGCACGCAAGCGCTCTAAACCAAATTGAACGCATGCTTCAGTGGTTTTTTTATCTGCGTTTACAGGCAGCTGATTAGCAGCCTGTTGGAGACATTTAGCAAAATCTAGGCTTAGCTCACCTTCAATAAGAATGCGCATAATTCCTAAAGCTTGTCGCCTGAGGGCGAAAGGATCCTTGGTCCCGCTAGGGTTTTTTCCTAGAGCAAATAATCCTATGAGCGTATCCGTCTTGTCTGCTAAAGCCAAAATCTGCCCTAGCTTACTGCTGGGGATGGCCTCACCAGAAAAGCTGGGTCGATAATGTTCACGCAAGGCCAAGCATATGCTTGCATCTAGGCCATAGTGCTTGGCGTAAATACCGCCCATGATGCCTTGAAGACTGGGAAATTCATTGACCATATCACTCATGAGGTCAAATTTGGCACAAGTTCCTGCTTGGTACGCCTGTTTAGAATTTTCTCCTAATGAGGGAGCCCATAGTTTTGCCAGGGCAGCCATACGTTGGGACTTGTCATGGATACTGCCCAAACCTTCTTGGAAAGTTACCCGTTTTTCTTGTGCTAAATAATCATCCATAGATACTTTTTGATCATGCTCGAAAAAAAAGTGGGCGTCTGCCAAACGCGCGCCTAGTACCCGTTCATAGCCCTGCAACATGCGCTTTTTTTTCTGACTGATGATATTGGCTACTACCGCAAAATAGGGTGATAATTTGCCTTTGTTATCGAAGACGGCAAAATATTTTTGGTGATGCTTCATGGCGGTGATTAAGACTTCCGATGGCAACGACAAATAGGCTTTGTCAAAAGCTCCCAGATGAACGCAAGGCCATTCGACCAGACCAGTGACTTCATCCAGTAATTTTTCGTCGATATTGACGTTTTGGTTGTTGTCACCTAGCTTGGCCAAATCTTTGGCAATGGTTTGTTTGCGTTGCTCTCTATCTGCCAGTACTTTTGCAGTCTTTAATACAGATAAATAGTCACTGGCCTTTTTCAGGGTAATAGCTTCTGGGGCATGGATGGCATGGCCAAACGTTTGTGTGTTAGTGTCGATACCAAAGGCGTGAAACGGTAATTTTTTGCTACCAAGCATTGCTACCAACCAGCGCACTGGGCGAGGGAATGCTGCGATGTTGCGACCCCAGACCATCGACTTACCTATGGGCAGGGTTTTTAGCACCTCAGTGATCATGGCAGGCAGTAGTTTTTCGGTTTGCTCACCAGGCTGTTCACCACGATACACCAGCCAATCACCTTTATTGTTGTGCAGTCTTTCCAATTTATTTGGGGTAATGCCAAGGGATTCAGCAAAGCCTAAACATGCCTTGGTAGGGTGCCCTTGGTCGTCAAAAGCTGCCTTCACGTTAGGCCCACGTTTTTCTATGTTTTGTGTTGGCTGTGATGTCGCTAGACCTTCTATCAAGACCGCCAAGCGTCGAGGTGTTGAGTAAGCGTTCATTTTTTTGTAGGGCAGTTGTAATTCTGCTATACCCTTAGCTATTTGTTCGGATAAGGCTTGAGCCAAGCTTTCTTGTTGCCTAGCAGGCAGCTCTTCGCAACCGATTTCTAACAAAAAATCTGTGCTAGTCACGACTTTTATTCCTCAAGCAATGGTTAATCATTGGTCTTTGCCTTTTCCCTTTCCTTTAACAAGGGAAAACCCAAAGACTCGCGTTTGGCATAATAGGTTTCAGCTACAGCAAAAGCCAGGCGACGGATACGCAGGATATAGGCTTGACGCTCGGTGACTGATAGTGCTTTTCTTGCGTCCAATAGATTAAATACGTGAGAGGCGGCTAGCACTTGCTCATAGGCGGGTAGAGGCATGGTTTGTTCACACAACTTCTGCACCGTGGCCTCACACTGTTCAAATTGATGCTTGCCTTCCTCAATCGAGGCATAGGAGAAGTTGTAGTGCGATTGTTCTTGTTCATTTTGCAAGAAAATATCGCCATAAGTCATGTTATCTGACCAAGCAATATCATAGACACTGTCAACTTGCTGCAACACCATGGCTAAGCGTTCTAACCCATAGGTTATTTCTCCCATGATGGGGTCGCAGGATAGGCCACCCACTTGCTGAAAATAGGTAAATTGGGTAACTTCCATGCCATTTTGCCAGACCTCCCAGCCATTGCCCCAGGCACCAAGAGTAGGGGATTCCCAGTTGTCTTCGACAAAGCGGATGTCATCAATGCTAGGATCAATGCCAATGGCTTTTAGCGACCCTAGGTAAAGCGCTTGAATGTTTTTTGGGACTGGTTTGAGCACCACTTGAAACTGATAATAATGCTGTAAGCGATTGGGATTGTCACCATATCGACCATCGGTAGGGCGTCGAGATGGTTGGACATAAGCTGCTGACCAGGGCTCTGGGCCAATGGCTCTAAGAAAAGTGTGCGGATGAAAAGTACCCGCACCAACCGGCATATCTAAAGGCTGTGCTATCAAACAGCTGTGGGCGCTCCAAAAAGATTGGAGCGCATGGATAAGCTGCTGAAAATTCATAGTTAGGACCGTACTTCTTTAATCACTTTTTTCATGTTGTCGTAGTCCAAGCCACCAGGGATAAACTGGAATTTACTGCCAGATTGGTCGGCGACAACAAAGATAGGGGTGAAGACATAGCCGACACTGTCTTTCAAGAACGATTGTGCCAGTTGAGTATTCGCCTCAATTTGCTTGGTGACAGCTTCGCTGTCCATGTCTTTCTTCAATTGATTAAGATCAAGACCAGCTATTTTGGCTATTTTCATGATTTGGTCTTGGGTCAGGGCTTTTTTCTCTTTTAGCAAGGCTTCATGGAAAGCAATAAATTTATGTTGTTTTTCCGCAGCCAGAGCTGCTTTGGCTGCTGTGATAGAGCTACCTTGGAAGATAGGCAACTGTTTGAATACCACACGTAAGTTTTTATCTTCTTGCATTAATTTGTGCACGGTAGAAACCATTTCTTTACAGTGACCACATTGGTAATCAAAGAATTCAACCAAGGTTACGTCGCCTTTACTATTGCCGGCGACAGGGTTGGATTTGTCGCTGAAGAAATCTTTTTTGTGTGAGGTTATATACTGGTTGGCTTTTTCTTTCATGCTGCTCATTTGCTTATTTTTATAAGCTTGAGACGCTTCCACCAACACCTCTGGGTTTGCCATTAAATATTTGTGGATAATACCTTCGATGTCTTTGGTTTGGGCGTTGTCGAAAGATGCAGCTTGTGCCAAAGGCGTTACTGCTAATGCTAGGCTCAACAGCAAGTGTTTTATTTGTGTCATGATGATCACTCCTTGGTAGAACAAAGCTTTACCCTAGCATGTTTTTTGACAAAGAATCAATCGATTTTGGGTTGGGTGATTGATAATCAAGTCAAAACTATCAGGAATTAATTAACAGATAAGGCATTATGCTGATTGAAAACGAGAAATAACCTTAAATAAATTGAAGCCAAGGGCTTTGTAGTAAGATCAAATTGAATCAAAGCAGTATCGGATGAACAACAAAAGAAAAAGGAGGGCGATGTTTTGATTCATCCCACTGACACACTTTCCCATGTTGGTTTTATATTGAGAAAGTAAGATCTTAGTGGTTGTAAAAAGTATTTTCCTCCACTTTGCCACGAAACACATAATAGCCATAGGCAGTATATGCGCTTAGTACTGGAATCATGACGATAGCACCAGCTAAAATGAAGCCCAATGACTTAGGTTCGGAGGCAGCTTGGGTAATGGTTAGGGTGTTGGGTACCATGTATGGCCAGACGGAATAGAAAAAGCCAACAAATGCCAGCACGAAAACTGCTATCACACTTAAAAAAGGTATGGCGCTGTCAGGTTTCTTTTGTAGACCAAGCCAAGCTGTTATTAGAGCAATGATAGATGCGATAGGTAAGGGAGATAGCCATAAAATTGTGGGGTAGCGCAGCCATTTTTCTGCATAGATTGTGCTGGAAAGTGGTGTCCATAGGGATATCACCACCAACATGAACAGCATGCAGATTAGCAGATACTTGCTTAGCTTCACCAATTGTGATTGTAAAGGTGGCTTGGTCTTCAGTACACCGAAAGTAGCGCCCAGCAAAGCGTATCCACCAACTACACATAGTCCAGTAAAAAATGAAAATGTATTACAACCAAGCGCACGGGTACAAGTGGGGTGGCCAACGCCGTAGACAAAGCTCCCTAAAATGGTGCCCTGGCAAAAAGCTGCAGTGATAGAAGCTAGGCTAAATACATAGCACCAGAGGGTACTTTCTTTGGCAGCCTTAAAGCGAAACTCAAAAGCCACACCACGCAGTACCAAAGCCAAACTCATGATAATGATGGGAAAGTAAAACAAAGGCATTAGCGCTGAAAATGCGCTAGGGAAGCAGCCATAGAGCAGTGCGCCGCCCAAGACCAGCCAGGTTTGATTGCCATCCCAAACCGGGGCAATGGTATTGATCATTATGCTACGATGGCTTTTGTCCCTGATAAAGGGAAATAGGATGCCGATACCGAGATCAAAGCCATCTAAGAGCACGTACATCATGATGACAAAGCTGACCAAACCGGCAGCTAAGTAAGGCAGTAAAGCATCCATCATGGTTAACTCCTTGTTCTAGGGTTTGTGTCACTTTCTGGTAACGCATGATCCATGTAAGCGATCGTGGTTTCTGGTTCTGTAGTAGCTGCAACGGGCCCTTTGGCAATGACTTTGAATAGATACACAAAGTAGGCAATAGAAATCAGTGCATAAATGATGGCAAAAGCGCCTAGGGAAAGGCTAACGTAGGCTGCAGGGATGTCTGAGACGATGTCATGGGTTTTTACTAGACCATAAACAGTCCAGGGTTGTCTTCCTAGTTCTGCTGTCATCCAGCCAGTGATTGTGGCGATAAAACCCAAGGGAATAGATGCAAGTAGCCCTTTTAAAAACCAGGGATAATTCTGGTATGCATGATCTTTGACACGGATATAGTATCCCATACCTGCAAGTGCTAAGAAGATAAAACCTATGCCCACCATGATGCGGAAACTGTAAAATACACCGGCAACCATGGGCCATTCGCTGCGATCGACACTGTCTAAGCCTTGTAGTTCGCCATTCATGTCATGAGTATTGATGAGGCTGCCCAGTTTGGGAATGCTGATAGCATAAGAGGTGCTGGCGGTTTTGTCGTTGGGGATGCCAAAGAGTATCAGTGGCGCACCCCTTTGAGTTTGCCAGTTGGCTTCGATAGCAGCGGTTTTAATGGGTTGATAGTGGTGGACATTGAGGCCAACCAAATCACCAACGATGATTTGCCCAGGTACTAGTATCAAGGCGCAGGCCATGGCGAAGCGTAGGGTCAATTTTGATAATTGAATATGACGATTTTTCAGCAAATACCAGGCAGATATTCCGGCAACCACGAAAGTGGTGGTCACCAGCGATGCCAGTATCATGTGGATGAATCTCGCTACTACAGAAGGATTGAAAATGACTTGCACCCAGCTGTTGACATGGTAAATGCCATCTGCGCCCAGTGATGCACCGGTTGGCGTTTGCATCCATGAGTTGGCTGACATGATCCAGAAGGCGGAGATAATGGTGCCGACAGCCACTAAGCAAGTTGCTGCGAAATGTAGGCGTTTGCCGACTCGATGCCAACCGAATAGCATGATACCCAAAAAGCCAGACTCTAAGAAGAATGCGGTCATGACTTCGTAGCTAAACAGTGGGCCAAGTACGGGACCTATAAGTTTGGTCATGTGGGAAAAATTAGTGCCGATTTCGTAGTGTAAGACCACGCCTGAAACCACACCCATACCAAAGGTTAGTGCGAAAATTTTTCCCCAGAAGCGGCAAATCTTGTAGTAAACAGCTTGCTGGGTTTTTAACCAAAGGCCTTCCATGATGACTAGGAACAAGCCAAGGCCGATATTTAGTGTAGGAAAAACGATATGGAATCCAATGGTGAAAGCGAATTGGATGCGTGACAAAATTTCAGTGGTATACTCAAGAGCCATACCTAAACCTCACCTTTTATTTTACTCCCCTAGTCTATGTTTTTCGACTAAATGCGTCAATGTTTTTACTCATATTTCTAACAGTTGAAAAAACTGGCTAAAAGCTATTGGGAGCCTGCTATGGTCTATCTAATTTAAAACACTTATCAGCAATGCTCGGTGAATTATAAGTAGTTGATTTTTTGTATTGTAAAGGTGCAAACAAAATAAAATTTTCGTAGCATGTATTCTGTAGCAAGGGTGCTGCTACATTGTTTATGAAGCAACAAGGAGCATTAGGAACAGTTGGGTGACTGAATGACCAACTTTGGATCAATAAATTGGGCTGTTATTGCACAGAACATTTGGGTAAAGTAGCTTCACCGAGAATTGCTGCGATAAGGATTGTGATGGGGCAAAAATTAACATACAATGTTAATGTCACGGAAGATAACTTAATATGGAGGCGACATGGGCAGGAGGCCAGATTTTCCCAAGCAAATCAACAAACTCAATCAAGAAATTCAACGACTTAAAAAGTGTATCGACACCGAAAAAAAATACCACGAAACTGAAAAGCGCAAGTGGTATAAAATGCTTGAGCAAGAGAAGATCAACGCTTATCGCGCTGGATGTCATGACACGCTAAAAACCATTGAAGATGAAGAAACTGCCTATATGATGTTCATGAAAGACGCGCAGTCTAAGTTCGAACGCATGTACCGCGACAAATTGAAAAAGCAAAGCAAAGTATCCTAACCTTTATTTGGCACAGGAGGCAATCGTGTCTATTTTTCGCTCCGTTGCGCTTCTACTTGCTTTGCTTAGCATATCGTCTGCAATGGCCCGGACTGCCAAACACCATTCTCTCCATGAGGCTATGGTTACCATAGAAGCTGGCCAGTCTGCCAAGATTTTTGGTGCTATTGACGATAAAAAAAAATTACTGATGACCTCGATCAGCCAACATTTTCCGCCTTTTTTTCATGAAATTCACTTTGGTGGCTGGATGGGTGGCAAATCCGCTGGTGCTGTATTTTACACTGGGGGTGCTGGATTTCATGGTGTATCTTTTCAAGCTGGCGCTGGGCACATGAGTGCGAAAAATGATTCCTTAGGTACTTTTTGGCAATTTTTGCTGTGTTTGAAATTCAATAGTGGACCCCTAGCGTTTGGCTTAAAACATTTCTCTAACGGCACTAAGGTTTTTGAACACAACCGTAAACCCAATCACGGCCTTAATTTTCTTACCCTGAGTGTCACGGTATAATTCATGCCACGGCTGGATCAAAGTGATAGTCTAGGTATTCAGGTTGCCAGAATTGCTGGGCAATGCTTTCAGCAAAATCAACACTATCAGCCACCCTGGCATGGCCTTCTGCACGCACTGCTTCAGCTACAGCCAAAGCAATTTTGGCCGAATAAGCAGGAAAATACGACAATGGCGGCAGCAACCGTGAAGACTTAGCATCATCTTCTATTGCGTAAGCGGCCAGTGCTTTGCTGGCGGCAATCAATACATTAGAAGTTAGCTTTTCAGCCCTAGAAACTACAAGCCCAAAAGATAGGCCTGGATAAATAAAAGCATTGTTACACTGTGCCACTGGGTAAGACTGCTCTTGCCATGTCACGTCATCAAAAGGGCTACCCATGGCCACCAAAGCCTTTCCATCTGTCCAATTGTAGAGATCCTGGGGTACAGCCTCTGACTTACTACTAGGGTTAGATAAAGGTAGAATTACCGGCACTGGCGTATTTTTAGCCATAGCTTGCACGACTGGCTGATCAAAAGCCCCCGTTGCCGTTGAGCAACCTATCAAAATAGTTGGTTGGGCGTTTTCCACAACCTTGAGCAAGCTTTCCCAGCTATCCCAATCCTCTAGGTCAGACAACGGGCGGGCATAACGTGCTTGTTCAACATTCAAACTAGCCGACTGCTCAGTGAGCAAACCTTCCCGATTTAGCAACCAAAATTGGGCCTTGGCATCCTCTAAAGAACTGCCTTCAGCCACAATAGCGTCAATCAACTGGTCAGCAATGCCAATGGCTGCAGCTCCAGCACCGTGAATGACAAAACGCTGATCTACCAACGACCCTAACTGGCCACGATGCAGTGCAGCATACACACATGCTAAAGTAACCGCGCCCGTGCCCTGCATATCGTCGTTAAAAGAACAAATATTATCTTGATAACGTTTTAGAATCCGACTGGCGTCTTCACGCTGAAAATCTTCCCAGTGTAAAATAGCATTGGGATATAGCCGCTGCGCTTCTCGCACAAAATGATCAACAAAGTCATCGTAGGCTTTCCCATGCACTCTCTTGTGATGCCAGCCTAAATAAGTGCCATCTGCTAGCAGCATTTCGTTGTCAGTTCCCACGTCCAACTGCACTGGCAAAATACGTTGTGGATCAATGCCTGCACACATGGCATAGACTATCATCTTGCCAACAGAAATTGCCATACCGCCCAAACCTTGGTCACCAATGCCTAACACAGCCCCACCATCGGTGATAACCATGAGATCAATGTCGGTATTGACGTCTCCTCCCAGCAATGCCACCATATTTTGCCTATGAGGATAACTGACGTACAGACCACGCTCGCGGCGAAACTGCAAACTGAATTCTTCTACCGCCAAACCTACAGTTGGCGTGTAGACGATGGGTAGCATTTCTTCCAAGTTTGCGCTTAACAATTTAAAAAACAGGGTTTCATTGTTATTGAGCAATACATTGAGGTAAATATTTTTTTCCAAATCAGTTTGAAAACCACAGTACTGCTTATAATGTCGCTGTACTTGTTGATCTAGCGTTTCTTCTGCATTAGGCAACAAACCCAAAAGGCCAAAGTCTATGCGTTCTTCTAGAGAAAAAGCATTGCCTTTGTTCAAGACAGGTGAAGCCAGCAGGTCTTTGCCGCGCAAAGAGGTTTTCAGTACTTTATTTCCTGCTTCAGAATCACTAATTTCAAACTTAGCCATAAGACGATACCACTTAATTAATGCGTTAAATTATGTTATATTACCCAACATGGAGATAAAAGAAAGCATATGGGAGGTGTTTAGGCATTATCCTTGATGTGGCTCCTAAAATCAATGATCTCTAGGGGGATAGGTCATGGAACGCACTCAGTTTTTATCATTTATTACCATTGCTGCTGGGTTTGTGTTGACCCAATTTTCGTTGATTTTATATTTACCTAGCCAACATCTGATCGCTGAATCTATTGGGCTTAACCCCCAAGAGATGGCCTATGCCCTTAGTACTGCCTTGTGTGGCTATGCCGCTGGGCAATTATTCTGGGGCACTTTATCAGACTTTTTTGGCAGAAAAAATGCCCTACTTACCGCTGCTATTTCTGGTGGCATAACGGCTTTTGCTATTCCTAACTGCCATTCAGCAGCAAATTTTGACTTATTATTGGCCACACTGACATTCTTTCAGGCAGCATATAATAGCATTGGCTATGCCCTGATTTACGACACCTTTCCTCCTGCAAAAACCGCAAAAATCATCGCTACCATCAGTATTTTTATGGCAATTACCCCAGTGATTGCGCCACGCATAAGTCTGACCATAACTGATAACTGGGGTTGGACGATGTTATTCAAGGCGCTCAGTGTTTATAGCCTATTACTTAGCTTAGGGATAATGGCTCAGATCAAACGCCGCAGGGTGTCGTCTGTTCGTCCGAAATTAACCACAGGCTTTGCCAGCCTAATGCGTAATTGGCCTTATTTGCGCTACTGCCTTACTTTGGCGCTGGCATTTAGCACATTTATCTTATTTCAACAAAATGCCAAGCCTATTTTTACCCAAGTCATGCAAGTTAATGACATGCAGTATGCCACGCTTTACGCCCTAGCTGCTTCTCCTTATTTGTTAAGCACCATTGCAGTAAGAAAGTGGATTCAACGTATACCAGTAAAAAAGCTAACCAAGACAGGCACTGGCTTTTTGGTCACAGGCTACCTCACGCTACTTATTGGTGGACTTTTCCCTGACTGGGCCTTGAGTCAAACTTTTGGCTGGCTGGGTGTTATGATTAGTATGATTGGTACAGGTATTGTGATGCCAGGGAGTAAGATTGGTGCTATTTCCAGTGTTAACTCGCAAGTTGGCAGTGCTTCTTCTGGCATGAAATTTATTCAAATTGGTTCCAGCATTGTAGTCACTTGGATTGCTGCCGATATCATGGATACCCAAAATATCACCAACACACTTTGGGTATTGGCAGGATGCGCTGTAATTGCTGCAGCACTGAATTATTTAGAGAGCTATCAAGCGCCTCAAGAAACGTTGGCCGCAGAACCAGCAGAATTATCCGCTTGAAATGGCCCATTGTGATCGTAGAGCCACATCAATACAAACATACCTATGACGCCAAAGGTGATGGCAACGTCAGCGACATTGAAAATATACCAGTGCCAATTTCCCCAATGAAAATCAATAAAATCGACGACGTAGCCATGTTTTATTCGGTCTATCATATTACCCAGTGCCCCGCCTAGAATCAGCGCCAAAGCAGTACTTAGCCCTTGCTCATGATCTTTAAGCCGGCACATCCAAATCGTCAAATAAGCAATAACTACCATTACTACGCCAGTTAATCCTATGGCTTGCAAACCATCCAATCCAGACAATTTGCCAAAGGCAATACCATGATTATAGGCCAAGGTCATGGATAAAATAGGTAGCACAAAGTCGCTTTGCCCAAGAGCCAAATGATGCACAACCAATATCTTGGTCAACTGATCTAATATAAAAACCAGGCCTATCAACAAGACAGCAGAAATCTTTGTTGGCACCAAGGGACTAAGCACTAAGCACTCCTGAAATCACTAGTGGCCGGATTCACATTATGTAATGCTTTGGACTCGCTAATGTAAGGATGCACCACAGCATCGCTCCACTCAAAGGCCAACCGTTTGACATGACCCGGATGATAATACTCATTTTTTTCCCCAGGATTTAAGATCATCGCCTTATCGTCATCATTTCTCAATGCTCTTCTACAGGAAACGTACTCACGATATTGATGGTCTGAACTAACTTTAATCTTTGCTTGGTGGAGATGCTCAGACACCCAGCCAGCTCTTCCATACTTTTCAATGAAAGACACGCCCTTTTCGATGATATCAAGAACACCACCTTTTGCACTGACCACCTCAGCAAAAGCAGTCCTTACAGGTGAGAAATCAGAACAATCTACACCCCGGATATAGCCTCTAACAACATCGAAATCATTGACATTTTCACCAAAAAAATCGTACTGAGAGAAACGAATATTTTTAACGTGTGGAGGGATCAGTTCTGGAGCAAACTTCTGCACTGCCTGCAATATTTTCCATGTATTCTCCAAGATCACATGACTATCATCACCACACACCACTAATTTTCGGGGTCTTGCACTGCGATCACATCCTGACTGAGCATAATCTTGCCACATGCATGCCAGCACCTGCAGAGCTTTGTCGCAATTGCTCGAAATTCCCTCTAGTTGTCCTTCGCATAGATCTTTAGATTGCTCATAAACATGCGCCAACAAAAAGTCTCGCGCCGAAGCCCACCAAACCTTTAACTGCGGCCTTTTTTGTAACGTGGCCATATCTTCAGTGCCATCTTGCAAGTACTGCATCAAGACACTATGGCCTTCAGGCCCACCACTAGCATATTCAGGATAAACCTTATCTGCATTTGGCCAAACTTGTCTATCTACTGGGCTGAATATGAGCTTATTAAATACCTTAACGAAAATCTTGTCATCACCGGATTCATTTAATGACGCATACATGCTCATGAGCTGCTGGAGTTCGTTACTTTTGCCTTTAGCTGGCGTCATTG
>JAGYIW010000068.1 GCA_018402195.1 Gammaproteobacteria bacterium | reverse complement strand
CTGGTAAACACAATTGATGCACACTTTTGGTATTTTATGAGGCTTCATTTGCGCCATCGCATTTCAAACGACCAATAATTAGATCAACATACTTGCATATTCTTTCAAATCCACTCAGAATTATCCCCTTTTCTGAACCTTGAAATAAAGTAATTCTCCTGTATCTCGACGAAGGTATTAGCTTTTGTCATAGAGAATCTAAATCGTCATTGATCTACCAAAGAAATGGGTAAACATTGCGGTCACAAATACTGTCGCTCAGATCATTTGTCTTAACCTGGCGGTGCTTTTGATCTCACTGGTTACCCGTATTCTTAGTGAAGAGTGAGCAATATCATAGCGAACGACGCACTCCATGCGGCAGTTCTTTTGATAGCAGTCCAAAGACCGACAGTCCTTTAATGGAATCCCTGCGATGCGGGGTCCACTCTGCCCGTTCGTGATTAATCAGCAGTCTCTTGTAGGACTCCAACCAATTCTCGCCATTTTGACAAGCCTGCCCCAGTGCTTGCAACCGAAACATGGCTTCACGATTGTGGTATTTCGCCCATCGCAGATCATGGCAAAGAGGTTTGCCCAGCTCCTTTTTCCCATCACCCCAGTATGGCAAACCTGTATGCACGAGCCATGACTGCATTAGCTGCCCTGCATATCTAGCAATGTACTGCCCTAAGTTCTCTACGGCTATGCAAGTGACTCTTCAGTATATTTCCCTCACCGAGACATGAATCAAGCAAAATGATTCCAACAGATTCCTTACCGATCGGTGCCTCGGGATACGTCATAGTATTGTCAAGCGTCTCCTCAGTAGCTGATGGCAGCACATTGCCCTTCAAGAATTGGTGTAAAATCTCAATGAAATGAAAATACGTGCCAGTTTTGCCAATTTGAGGACGGCCCTTAAGAAGAAAGCGCTGCGATTGGAACTGTGTTGGAATCAGGATGTGAACTCGGGTCTTGCCTTTGAAAGTCATTTCTTTGTCGTCTATGACGTTAAGATTGTCTTTGAAGAGTGCCAGCCCCACAATACATTCTCCTGAAAGATACATTAGCAACAAGAGGATCATCCAGTTGTCGTTATGAATGAAGTGATAATATGTGTTCTGAACGTACCTGGTGATTCTGGTGGTAGTTGATGATCTTGAGAATGAATGATCACCAATCTCCTGAAGGCAGACACAAT
>JAGYIW010000067.1 GCA_018402195.1 Gammaproteobacteria bacterium | reverse complement strand
CCTTCATTTCTGAGATGCCTCCATTTTTTGGACAAACTAATTTGGCCAAGAAAATATTGTTTCCTTAACAGCGTAAAAGTCCAGTTTTCAAAGCACCTGACTAGCTTGCTCTACCCCCAGGTAGCCCTTTTCTTTGGGCAAGAGCATGTTTCATGGTGGTGTCCCGAGATCCTCTTCTTCGCCCATACCATCAAAACTTGGTGTGCCATCCACATCTGGGGTCTATGAAGTTGCAACAAAAACGAACAAAACAAGAACGAATCGTTATGATGGTTACATTGCTATCATCACCTATGCTGGGAGGTGTGGTAGTATATGATATGGGTGACGAAGTTTAATCACCTATCCAAATTGTACCTTACGCAAGGCTCCTCACGCATGTCAACAATGATTTGTTTGAAAGTGATCACCCAGTGACACTCATGTTGACAACCTGAGGATGTTCGTGGTCATCAACATCATTGGCATTATTGCTGTGCAGCGCTTTCATGGCTGCTGCAATCCCCTCTTTGGCAGGCTCATAATCTGGATTTACACTGAGCAGATCCGCAGCATCAACGGGTAACATCTATCAACATTGCACTGTACAGCAGAGAAATACTTGTCGGGAATTCGCGGTGAAAGACCGTTAAAATCACTCACTTATAGGGAAAGGTTGACACCACGCAAGACAAGTCTCGTAAAGAGGAATTGCAGAAGCAAATTAGAGGCAGAACCAGCGAAACAGCATAAGGATGTCGAAAATGCTGACAAATCCTTAGATCGTCTCTCACGGGCTGCAGTTCATCGTATGGTGGGTTGCTAAGAGTTGCGTGATCTGATTTTTTCAAGACCAGCCGTTGCATTGTCAGCATTTTTAATCTGTCCATGGTTCAAAATCTGAATGCCCTGTCGAGCAATGTCAATCACCCAAGCATTAGGCAAGACCACGACTTACGATAATGCCAGGTGGTAGTGCTTTAGTGCCATATCAACGTTGTGATTGAGCTGTAAATGGTTACCAGGTACAGCATATTCGCAAGTCACAGAGCGACATTGCAATTAGTACCAGTAAATGAATTGGATGATCAATAATACAATCAATAGCAAGAAAATCAAGATCCTTTCACGTCCATGCCAAGAAAATTGCTCAGTGGGTTTGGACCAGATGTCGGTATGATGCGTTCGGGTTGACAATAATGATGTGCATAGCGAT
>JAGYIW010000066.1 GCA_018402195.1 Gammaproteobacteria bacterium | reverse complement strand
ATTTTTCATGCAATGATTTCACCACCGACTTGAGGTTGCCTGAATCAAAAGCGGAAACGATCGCTGGCGGATGTGTAATTTAATTTGTGTAAATTGAGATTATAGTCTATCCTATAAGGATACTAAATTTTCTTTAAAGGAAACGATTATGACTCAACAGATCAGAGTAATAGTTGAATCACTAAATGATGCAGGCGATGTAGTTGGTAAAGAAATTGTTATGACAAAAAGCGTTATTAAGCCTAATTCTATTATTGATCTTGGTCTGCGTCACGCAGAGCAAGTTGATCTATTGAGGCATATTCAGCAGCAGCTTCTCAATAAACAGTCGATTTACCTTAAAGAAGAGCTAACTCTTTGCCCCAAGTGTTCTGGAAAACTTTATAAAAGTGGTTCGGTCAAATCTGATTTTCATTCTGTATTTACCGATCATAAGGTAGCTGCGAGCAGGCAAGTATGTAAGGTATGTAAATGGACTAGCACGCCGAGTGTACGCTCATTATTTGGTGATTCATCCCATCCTGATCTTGTTAAAATTCAATGTGAGCTTGGTGCCAACCACACTTTTCGTGAAGCACAACACATCATAAATTCCCTGTCTAATACGTCTCGAACGACTAACAATCATGACAAAATAAAACGTATGACAGAAACAGTGGGTCAGGATATTGCTGATCACCCAGATACCGCGCCCAGTGTGGTCAAATCAGCTACTCATCTTTATGTCCAAGTGGATGGTGGTCATGTCACAACTGTTGAACCAGATAAACGAACTTTTGAAGTAATGACCTCCATTGTATTTGATGCAAAAAATATTGAATATACTGGTGGAAAAGAAAAAGAAGATGGGGGGATAAGCACCATACGTGGTGAGTTAACAAGCAAACATTGTGCTGCATCAGCGTTATTGGATGATCACAAAAGCATGATGCAGAGGACGTTAAATGCAGCCATGAAGCAAGGTATGACATTAGAAACAAAGATGACGGCCCTCTGTGATGGAGCAGCAAATTGTTGGAATATTGTTGATGCATTGGAAGGACATTGCCAGTCAATTGAGCGTATTTTAGATTGGCACCACATTGCGATGAAATTTCAAAATACACGCCTCGGGCAAGAGACGATGAATGAAAAGCTCGCGGGGGCTAAATGGTATTTATGGCATGGCTTGCCGGATAATGCTATTGAAAGATTACAGTCAATATGTCATTCATTAAAAGATGACAAAAAAAGGCAAGAAAAAGTTCAGCGCCTGCTCACCTATATTGAAAATAAC
>JAGYIW010000065.1 GCA_018402195.1 Gammaproteobacteria bacterium | reverse complement strand
AATCCCAGAAAAAAGAGAGTCACCACAACCAACTTCAAGGACAGTATAATGACCGCTATTTGACTTGCTGTAATAGGCGATCCCATGCTGCATCGTTAATACCTCACTGGATGTAGCAAGATTCACAAGTGACTGATAAGCATAGTCTGGATTGTTCATCGCCCCATGCTCAAAAAGACCAATACTTTTCCAAAATGAATAATTAATGGGCAACTTTCCAACTATTAGTTTTATTGCAATTTTTAACCACCAAGGTGTGACCGACCTGAGTTTAGAGGCAAGGTATTTCATTGCAAGGATCCATACAAATAATTATATCTTTTAACCATGACTTTATTTGAAAACTTCGCAGACAGTTCATGAGAATTATTTATTGCCGATTCTGAACCAGGCATCATGGCATTTTCATCTATCATCATAACGGCATTGGCGTACGCACCTGGATCAGCATCACTTAGTCTAAAACCATTGTGAGAAATAAAAAATTGTGGATCTGCTGATTCTGAGGCAATACAAGGAATGCCAGTGATCAAAGCCTCAAGCAATATCAACGAAAACGATTCAGCCATCGAGGTAGAAACCAAAACATCAAACGATGAAAGTATCGAAGACGTATCGCTTACCTCACCGAGAAGCAACACTCTTCCATCAAGCCGATAGTGTTTAATCATGCCAATCAAATCGTCATTTTCATAAGTAACGCCATCACCTACAAGTATGAAATGATATCTACTGGATTTCAATGAAAGAATATGGGCCATTTCAAAAAAGATTGGGAATCGCTTTTGCTCATGATACCGTGCAATCATGCCTATAACTAGTCCACCCTCTTCTACCATATGCTTTTGACGAAACGTGTCTCTTAGGTTAGGGCGAAATATGAACTTACTTAGGTCAACACCAAGTGGTATCTCGACAAATTTAGATGCTGCATAGCCATATTTGATATGCAGATCTGTCGTGCGCGCTGATGGCGATAAAATATATCTGGGCAATACATAAGAAAGTTTTGCAGAACAAAATGCAGCGATTCTTGATCCTGAAGCATAACGCAGATCAGTAGGGCTTGAGTTATGAATCGACCATATTAAGTTTTTGACACCAGCCAATTTTGCAATAAGCCCACCAATAATATCAGCATGATACATCCAAGTATGTACAACATCCGGACTAAGGTCTTTAATTATTCGATACAATCGTATCAAACCAATAGGATTACTTTTGATATCTAGGTGAAAGACATTAACGTTAATACCCCTTATAAGCGTAGTGAAAGGACCCTTTGCCCCCAGGCAAACCACACATT
>JAGYIW010000064.1 GCA_018402195.1 Gammaproteobacteria bacterium | reverse complement strand
TTTTGGTTTCACTGCCATTATTGATTTTGCAGAAAATTCTTTATCCCGTTGTTTGGGCATTGAGCGTCATGAGTAATGGGCTATTGCGGTTGTTTGGTATCAAGGTTGGGTATTCGGATGCTGACTCTTTGTCTAGGGAAGAGTTGCGTACCATTGTCATGGAAACTAAAGGCAAACTTTCCTCTTCTCACCAAGATATGTTGTTGCGTATTCTTGATTTGGAGCAGGTCACCGTCAACGATATCATGGTGCCTAAGTCTGAGATCGTTGGTTTGGATTTGGATGCTTCTATTGAGGAGCTACGTGTAGGTATTGAAAGCTGTCCCTATGCTTGGTTGCCGTTGTATCGAGGGCAAATCGACCATGTTCATGGTTTGATGCGTGTTCGTAGGGGATTGCAAGCGATTTTAGTGGGAGAGTTTGAACATGAAACACCATTGAAAATTGCTGAATCAGCATATTTTATTCCTGAACAAACTCCTTTGAGTAAACAATTACAGTTTTTCCGTATTGAACAGCGAGAAATAGGCCTTGTCGTTGATGAATATGGTGATATTCAAGGCTTGGTTACCCTCGATGATGTGCTAGAAGAAATTGTTGGCGAGTTTTCAGGTACTATTTCTTCTGACGAAACACATGTGTTTGTGCAAAAAGATGGTAGCGTGTTGGTCGATGCTAGGATTGCTGTGCGTGAGCTTAACCGCGAAACAGGTTGGTGTTTGTCTGAGCTTGGGCCCAAGACTTTGAGTGGTCTTATTGTGGAACAGTTAGAAATCATGCCGAAAGAAGGCATGGGCCTGCGGGTGAATGGTTATCCTATGGAGGTAGTTCATGTTTCCGGTCATCGGGTGAAAATGGCCAAGGTTTATCCTGGATTATGGCACTCAGATAATCCTGATGATGTAGAATCTTCATGAAGTACTTGCGTAGGGAAGTAGAGGTAGAGGCAGCTTCAGAAGGTTTTAGCCACCTTGAATGTCTTTGTGTTGTCGCTATTGTCAGTGTTTTGTTTGCACTTGCGGGTAAAGTTTTTTACGAAGCTGGCGCATCCTGTCATATTCACCAGGCCAAGGGCTTGCTGGCCGAGTTGGTGCTGCAAACTCGGTTGCAGGCTTTGCGTGACCACGCTCAGCGCTGTTTGTGCTTGAGTCAGGAAGGACAGCGATGTGAGCCTCACTGGCAAGGTAATCATTTGATGATTGCTGATGCATCAGGACAGCAACTCCTGCCATTGTCTTGGCCGAATCCTATCTCCCTGCATTGGCAAGGTAATTTGGCACACAATGGCCCTCTGTGTTTTAAACCATTAGGTTTTAGTGCTGGTCAGAAGGGACACTTTGTGTTGCGTTGTGGTGGCCAGGTTGAACGTTTGTGGGTGGATTTTCGTGGCAATGTCTTCGGAGCTGAATGAGCATAGACTTGCTGTTTAGCATTGTGTACCATTAGAATACTGGGTTTACCTGTAATGAGAGGGATGATGAAACAAAAAAGTAAGCGCTTGATAAGAATGATGATTGTTTTTGCCGGTGTGATAGTGCTGCCCTGTCTGGCAGCCAACTATGGCTATGGCCAGACGTCCAATATGATATTTAAAGC
>JAGYIW010000063.1 GCA_018402195.1 Gammaproteobacteria bacterium | reverse complement strand
AACTTCATCGCCTCTACACACAAAGAAATATTCACAAACCCATACAACCTAGAAAAATCTCATTGTGGGTGTTTTATCTAACGGTGTGTACACTAACGCTTCTTATTTTTATCATGAGTAATATTCCATTAAACATTCTATCCAAGCCTGTACTGTCAGAAATTGAAGAGCTTCATGAGCAAGTCATTTCAGACGAATTAGGTTATTTGCGAGGAAAGAATCGATGAGTAAACCACGGACAACAGTAGCCATGTAATACCAAACAAACAAGCCCCTCAACACAAAGGAAACCTGTTTCCGGAGAGCATAAAATGAAAATTAGTCCTAAAAAAATAGCCATACTTTTAAATTCTCTCGGCATATTTTGCTCATGCACACTTTTATGGCTTATCAGTCCAAATGTTACTATATCAGGCTATAAGCCGTTTCTAGATATGGGCAACCGCACATTATTGGTAGCTGCTTTGGTATTGATTCTTGTTTGCTCATATTTTTTGTTTCAGCTCACATCCAAATATGCCTCTAAGCAATTCCGTAGACATTTCAACAGGAATAGAGATGTCACAGTATTTGTCAAAAATATTCCAAAAATGGTTAAAATGCTCATAAAAGACTTAAAAAAAATTCAAGCTATTGATGATGATTTAAGAAAAAAACCTTGGTTTCTTTCAGTTGGCATGCCTCAATCTGGGAAAACTTCAATATTGTCATGCTCAGATTTGGGATTGAAAGCTGACATGACTGATACCCAAAAAATGCTTAATTCTCTGGATGCATGCACGTGGTGGATAAGCCAAAATGCAGTGGTATTAGACGTTTCTCGTTATGAGAATAATGAACAAAAAAATTTACAGTGGAACACGGAGAAAAATCAACTTTTCTGGCGAGGTATCCTCTCCTACCTAAAAAGGGATTACCTATTCCACAGGCAAAATCCATTTAATGGACTAATTGTATCACGCCCTATCCTCTATTCATTTAGTCAGGATAAAAAAGCCATTGAGCAATCAATGCAGGTGATTTCTGCAAGACTAAAGCAAGTTGATCAAACTTTTGGTGATGTTTACCCAGTTTATCTAGTCATTACCAAGATTGATCAAATTCAAGGATTCCGCGAATTTTTCTCTGCCATGAACGAGGAAGAAAAAAATAGCAGCCTAGGTTTTGATTTACCCTACACGCATGACACTGATTCAATTGAAAATATTTTCAACGAAAAGTTTGATACATTCATCGATTATCTTAATGATAAGTGCCTCTCGATTCTTGATGATTTTGATGATCTAAATAGTCGGCGTATTGTAATGAACTTCCCAGCACAATTAGCCATGACAAAAGCTTTATTTATTGAGTCATTAAAGGAAAATCTCTGGAAAAACAAAAAGAAAAACCCACTTTGCGGCGTCTATTTTACCAGCGTAAAGCAGGATGGCAATACATGTGAAATACTCAACCCCTCGACCTATGAAAATTTTGACATTGAAGACAACACAGCAGCAAAACAACCCATTGAACGTGAAAGTTTTTTTGTTAAAGGCGCATTAGAGAGAATACTAAAATTCACCCCAATCAATAACAAAAAATCTTTTTGGTACTCACTATTGGAGTCCACCAGAGTATTGAGCTACATTCTGGGTATGATATTTTTCTGTATCTTTTTTACAAGCATTCTCTTTCATTATAACATCAATATTGAGCAATTGGATCATTTGAGATCCAGCTTGAAAAATTTTGATAAACAATCAAAAAATATCAGTCGAGATGACACCACTATCACATCACCAATGACAGCACTGATGGAGATCCTAGATACCTCTGAGTTTTTCAGCAACAATCATGCCCACGACTTCCTCTATATGCTGGGTTATTCAAATCGCCATAAAATATCTTTTGAATTAAATGATGTTTTATCTGTGA
>JAGYIW010000062.1 GCA_018402195.1 Gammaproteobacteria bacterium | reverse complement strand
TTTAAAAGAAGTGGTCTCTCGGTCTTTAGTTTACGAAACCACAGGATCTTTGGAACAACCATCTAACACTTCGTTGCTCCTAACTGTTTTTTGCTTATGGTTGGTGAGCGTTACTTAAAGTAATGCTCGATTTGCTGATTACAACCAAAGAACGAGTCTAGACCTTAGCGGACGCTTTCTCCGCCAAGTCAATATGTAAATGAAGGGCTGGAGGTGATCTCTAGCCCTTTTTACCAAAATCGTTACCAAAATCTTCTAGGAATTAGTTTATAAGACTCAAGTTATTAGCGAGAGGTGCTGTCTATTGAATAGACCCTCTTGCATTCCCATAAACAATTTAAGGGTTCAATTTCAGAGCTTAGCCCAATCTGCACAATTGGAAAGAGTGACCCATACGTGAACTAAACCACCACAACCCATTTTCTTAGTAATTTACTCCTCAAGCATGCTGCGCAACATCCAAGCTGTCTTCTCATGAATATCAATTCGTTGAGTCAATAGATCAGCAGAGGGTTGATCATTGGCTTTTTCAATGATTGGGAAAAGACTTCTTGCTGTTTTAGCTGTTGCCTCTTGAGCGCGAACCAAATGACGCACCATTTCCAAAGCCTTTGGTTTACCTTCAACTTCTTTGATTGATGAAAGTTTTACAAATTCTTTATAAGTGCCAGGTGCAGGATGACCCAAGGCGCGAATTCTTTCTGCAATCATGTCTAGCGCAGCCCACTGCTCTGTGTACTGAGTCATGAACATCGTATGCAAAGTATTGAACTGTGGGCCAGTAACGTTCCAATGGAAGTTATGAGTCATCAAATAAAGCGTGTAGCTATCAGCTAAAAATTTAGACAAACCATCCGCAATTTTCTTTCGGTCAGCTTCGCTGATACCAATGTTAATGGTCATTGATTTTGCATCTTTACTAGAGCTTACTTTTTTCATATCAATTCCTTTATTTAGTTTGTATTACTTATTTCAGTATGCGCTTTTATCCAAGGGTTGTATCAAGAATCATCATCAATGAAAATCCTATCATCAACCCAATCGTTGCTGTCGTTTGATGACCGTTGCGATGAGTCTCAGGAATCACTTCATGAGAAACAACAAACAACATCGCTCCCGCTGACAAACCCAACCCTACTGGGTAAGCCCACGCCATACCACTGGCAATGCTGACCCCTAATAGAGCTCCAATCGGCTCCAATAACCCACTGGCAATCGCAATTAAAAGAGCGAGCTTTGGTTTAATGCCTGCGCTTCTCAAACTCATCGCAACAGCTAATCCTTCTGGGATATCTTGAATCGCGATGGCCATCGATAAAGGAATGCCCACAGATAAATCACCGGCAGACATACTGACCCCCATGGCCATGCCTTCAGGTAAGTTATGTAATGCAATGGCCATAACAAACAGCATGACCTTGCCACATCGCTCGTAACCAGCGCCACAAGGACCTGTTTGATGATGTTCATGCGGCGTGAATTGATCTAAACCCAACATCAAAAAAACACCCAAGCCTATCCCGATAACAACCAAGCCAGCCCCCAAGAACTTGTTATCAAAAATAGCATTTCCAGCTTCAATACCTGGGATGATGAGTGAGAATGCACTGGCAGCTAACATCATTCCAGCCGCAAAACCTAACATGCTATCTTCAAGCTTTGTGGGCAAGGACTTGATGAATAAGATGGGGATAGCCCCCAAAGCGGTAGCAGCAAAACCAATGAGACCGGCCGCTAGGGCGTAGCTGAGTGCCATGGACTGTTGGCCAGAAATAATTTCATAGGTGCTTTGGGCAATCAAGGCAACAACACCCAATACAGCAATTAGCAAAGCAATGGCAGTTAATGGGTGCTGTTTCGCATGCATTTCTGCTGCATTGAACCAGCTTGGGCTATCTAACAATTTGGTACTCATGTGAACCTCCGATGAATAAATTCATTCTACAGAGGAATAAGGACTATTATTAATCTAAT
>JAGYIW010000061.1 GCA_018402195.1 Gammaproteobacteria bacterium | reverse complement strand
CACACACCTTCGCCTTGGACAGACCAGACTTGAGTAGCGACAAAGCAGCATCTGACTTGTTCATGGCAGTAGGCTTGCGACCTGTGTACTTTCCCTCAGCCTTGGCTTTGGCAATAGGCGTCCAGACTTTCGAGGTCGATTTCATCTGACATACTGGTAGTGAGTCTTTTTCATAAATACGAATGAGGATTCATAGGATTTGGGATTACAAGTGAAAAAAGACAAATATTACTCCAGTGCAAACCTTGTTAACTATGCCTTATGTAGCTCCAAAATCCCGTAAAAAAGCTAAGCTGCAAAATTGAGATGGTGCTTGATCTGTTCATATCCCTCATCCTCAAGCTCTATGTTAAATGAGCTTGCTATCGTCTCCAAGAAGACAACTAGCTCATTAAGCGCTGCCATGCTCAAAATCTCAAATACAAAAACCTCTTCGTTCTCATCTCTGCTTTCTAACATGGACAAGACTCGTGGCTCTTCATCTGGGTCATTTAAGGTCTTTTGGCGTTGCTGGTCAGTTATGGATGAAGTTAGAACTAAAATCCCTACGTTTAAATGAACCATAGCCGTGAATGCATCGAGTTCAACTGTGAATGGCAGGGCCGTATCAGCTATATGCTTGGTCTGTGAAAGGTACCGTTGAACAGTCTCTCCATCGTCATTTGAATAGGTGTGCTGATCAATAGTACTCCGCGAGTGGAGGAAAATACCAAGCTGGTTTCTATTTTCAATCAACACCTCATGTTTGTAAGGATTTCCATCCTTATCCATGTATTTTCTTGCTAGGCTAAGGGCTTCGTGATCAATGTCCGCCAAGGGTTCACCATCAAGGTCTTCCATTGCCTCAAAGCCAAAACGCTCTGAAAAAGATTGAAGACCAGCCTCTGCTTCAATCAGTATTACACCTGTCGCAGCGGCAAGCTCACGAGCAGAACGAGTAAAACCACCAGTTCCAACCACACATGCATGATCTGCTGAGCAAAATTGCTTTGCTGCAAAAACTTCTTGTACAGCCTTGTTTCCGATAGGCTGAGTGTACCTCTTGCACTGAATTGCCACACTGCACCCCTCACGCCTAGCCACTACATCTACACCTTGATCTCCACTCGCCTGAGACACCTGCACTCCCCAGCCTTGTCTGGAAATCTCGTTTGCGGTCCAGTGTTCAAATTCAATACCGTCGAGCGGCAGTGCTATGCCTTGCTTTGTGGCTTCAAACTCAAGTTTTTGTTCTATGTATGTCAGGAGCGCTCCAAGCGGCCGTAACCGATAGAAAAAATCAAAGTCGTCATTTGTAAAAAAACGATCTATGAATTCGTTCATTTCGTCAAGTGATGGCCCCCAGTCTTCTTCACCATATTTATCAACACTAGAGTTGAAGAGACGGCTAAATATTGGCCCAATAAACTCAAATTTTTCATCAATTTTTGATACTAACTTTTCCCAATCACCGTCGCGTTTTGAAATCGCTAAGTGAAACATAGCTTCAGCAATTGTTTCTACTTTAAACTCTTTATAATATTTTTTAAAATCACTGGGTGCTTCAATAGCGAAGTATTGGACAGCTTTGACCTTATCGTTTTCTGTAAAATTGTCTGGATCACCAAAGAGCATTATTTCATTATAACTAATAATATTAGTTTCTTCAAAGCCAATAACTTGATGATCAAAGCCCCCACACTGAGCAAAAAAGAGACTACTGGAAGCATTTGAGGTCCATCTTTTACTAACTATATCCATCACCTTATCTATCGATGTCTGCACCTGTGGGGCAGCCACTGGGTCAGGTACCAATGTTGTTTGGCTTGGTGCCGCTGAGCCAGCAGCAGACACGTTTCTCTCTTTGCCAATGTTGCGTTTGAAAAAGCCAAACATCTTTCTCTCCTTGTCTTCTTGCAGTTCGTGGTGGTTACCTGCGCACATCACGACCAGCTTATGGAGCTAAGGTTGCTTGAAACCGCCTACTGGACAAGCACTTTTGTCGTAAACGGTGTCTGTCGTCACTGCTTATGTCGCTGGACCCCGTTAGAAGCAGTAACAAATATCCCGATAGTGACACCATGACGAAGCTATCAGCCATAGACGGCCACGTGATCTATTTATA
>JAGYIW010000060.1 GCA_018402195.1 Gammaproteobacteria bacterium | reverse complement strand
AAACATCATGGTTTATGGGTCATGGGGGATGCTGCACAAAGCTTTGGTGCCAGTGCTTATGGCCATAAAGTGGGTACTTTGGCAGAAATCACTGCCACCAGCTTTTTTCCTGCTAAGCCTTTGGGCTGTTATGGTGATGGTGGATGTGTGTTTACTGACAATGATGCTTTGGCGGCATTGTTGCGCTCGATTCGTGTGCATGGCAAGGGTAAGCACAAGTATGACAATGTTCGTATTGGTATCAATGGGCGCTTGGATACCATACAAGCGGCAATTCTATTACAAAAATTGGCTATTTATCCAGATGAATTTGCGGCAAGGCAGCGTTTGTTTGAGCATTATGCTTACTTGATGCGAGATCTTGATATTGTTTTTCCACAGGTTCCTGATGGCTTTATGTCGGCTTGGGCGCAATATACCCTTTGTATACCTGAAAATATTGGTAGGGACGCACTGCAAGCAGCCATGAGGGCCGAAGGTGTGCCTACTATGGTTTATTATCCCAAACCTTTGCATCAACAGGAGGCTTATAAATTTTTCCCTCAAGCACCCACGTTGCAGCATTCCGAAGCTTTGAGTCTGCAGGTGTTGAGCCTGCCTATGCATCCATATCTTGCGCCAGAAGATCAACGTTACGTTGTTGAAGTGTTAAAAAATTGCCTGTCTAGGGTATGAGCTTTTGTGTGATGGAAGGCTTCTATTTGATGAAGGTTTGATATGCATGTTGTTTTGATTTCATCGGGCAGTTTGACCAGGGACCCTAGATTTCTCTATATGGCTGATTGCTTGAGAGAGCGTGGTTATGATGTTTCTGGGATCAATCTTTTTCGTGGGGATCAGTGTGCTGATATTGATGATACCTGTGATTTTGCTCAGCGCTTTGCCTTTGTGAATCTTAAGGTCATGCGCTCTGGTGCTGTTGAGAAAATGACAGTGCCTACTAACACTAAGATGATCCATGCCCCATCACATTCATCGTGTCTGGCAAGATGCTTGGTCAAGCTTAAAGGGGTGGTACAGCGCTTTTTGCCCTGGTTGTCGTATTGGCTTTTTTTGCGATGCAATGAGCAAGCCATTGCCAAGCATGTGCAGAGTTCTATATTGAATGCTCTGGTTCAAGATGTAGATATATTCTACGGTTGTGAAATGCATTTTGGTGCTGAGTACGCTTGTTTGTTGGCACAAAAACATGGCAAGTTGTTCATTGATGATGTCAAAGAGCATTATGCTTACCAAGATGATTATCCTTGGTATGTGCGTAGGCATATTGAGGCCAAAGAGCGAGATTATTTTGCTGCTGCAGTGCTTGCACCATGTGTTGCGGCAGGGATTCAACAGGCTTTGCAAAAACTGCACCCTGGTTATGGGCATAAAATGGTTTTGTTGGAAAATGCCATGCCATTTTTGGCGACCATCGAAGGCGATAGTATGCCCGTTCCTAGTTATCCGCTAAAAGGTATTATGAGTTTAGGGGCAGTGACACCGCATAGGGGAGTTGTAGAGTTTCTTCATATTTGGAATGCATTAGATCCGGATTATGCTAAGTTGCACATCCGTTGCACGCGTTTTGATCCTGGCATGAAAGAAGCACTACTGGCTGCGGGCAAAAATACCTATGAAAAAAGTTGGTGTTTTATCGATCCAGTTTCAGAAGATGATATGATTTCCAGTATGAGGGGCTATCATTTTGGTGTGATTCCTTATTTGCCGACTATTCGTAATCATCATTTCTGTTGTCCGAATAAGTTTGGGCAATACTTGAATGCAGGCATAGCAGTTATTTCATCTAATACCAAGAATATTCCTGAGAAAATTCACCAAGGTAAGCTTGGTATGGTTTATGACCCTTTTGACCTTGAAGCTACAGTTGAGGCGCTTGCAGCTTTTTTGGGAGATGTGGATAGAGTACAAGCATGCCAGATTAATTCACTGAACTTTGCCAAAGACTTTTTTGAATGGAATCGGCAATGTTATGCGTTTATTGATGCTTTAGACCAACGTTGCCAAAAGCTGAGTCAGGACTGAGTCAGGTATGACAAGGGAGGTACAGAACATTTTCTTATTGGCTGTTTATACTAATCCATCACAGGCAGTTGAAATTAAAGCTGGACAATGCAAGGCAATCATGGG
>JAGYIW010000006.1 GCA_018402195.1 Gammaproteobacteria bacterium | reverse complement strand
AATTTTAAATACTCGAGTGGAAAAAGCACTCAGCCAATCTTCCAATGCAGAGAAAAAGATATTTGAGAATGAGTTAAGTGATCTTAAAAAATCATATCAAGCGTGTTTTGGTTGGGTTGATCCTGATTTTGCATTTGTTTCTGAAGCCGTTCCCAGCCAGGTGGATATGTTAGCTACTATTGACCCGGGTCTTAGGGATACTGCAGGTAACTGGCTTAGGAGCCAAGGTTGGTCAGCAAGCGCAAATGCTATTTTCAGTCTAGGAACATTTGCTGTTAGCAGTTCTAAAAAACCAGTAGGTAAATATGATGAATTGATCGCTAAACTTGGTAAATTGCAAGATAAGCAAAAGCAAATAGCACATCGTTTGTCTTCATCCAGATCTAGCATGCAGGAAAGTCTCAGCGAGATTGATGTTTTTGTTACAGAAGACAATCATTTTTCACTCTTGCACCAGGCTGTTGCCAACAAAGATTGGGATCTTGTCAGTGCCCTATCTAAGCAAGGTAAGTTTGATTTGAGCCATGCACCTGCTGCAGGTGAATTCAAAGGTGATCATGCCTTGTTTTTGTGGATACATTTCAATGATAACTCAAAGGTTGCTTTTGAGTGTTTAAAAACCATGATAGATACTCAGCCAAGTATGTTGCGGGTCCAAAATGCTCAGGGTTTTTTTCCTTTGGGTATGGCATGCGTGCAACCTTTACATGCAGGTAACCTTGAGCTGGTAAAATGGCTGATAAAATCATCATTGACGCACAATATTTCTTTGGAGGATTGTGGTTTTCATGGTCGCTACTCAGCTTTTCCAATGCCTTTGTTTGACTTAATGATGGATGTTGCAGATCGCCATCCCCAGTTTGTGTATGAAGATTTGGTTAAGGCCAATCCCGGATTGTTTGCGGATGAAGATTTGGCTGAGGCTAACCCCGGATTGTTTGCAGAGTTGGCTGAGAGTGATGCTTCATTGACCGAAGAGGTTGTTTTGCCACCTCTCGCCATTGTAGCCATATATAATAATGTTCCTGGGATGATTGCCCTTATAAATGCTGGCGAATGTCCTAAATCAGTTAGAAACTTGTGGATGCAGTGGGATACGGCAGCTCTGGCCACTAATATTTATTTGTCGGCTGAATCTCGCGCAGTTCTTTATCTTGCAGAGGCATTAGTAGCTTTGGTTAAAGATGAGGGTCAAATGTCAGAAAAAACTGCTGAACTCTTTTCTGATGCTGTTCAATGTCAAGAGGATGTTGTCAAAGATTTAATCTCGATGGCAATTGATTGTAGTGATCAAGATCAAGCTTTTATATTTGAGTTGCAAGATGGAACTGGTGGGAAAGTTAGCTTGTCCAGTAATCGACACTACTTAGCTAATATGCTGTTAGAAGGCTTGAAGGCATTAGATATTGATACGATTGAAGCTGATCGTAATATTGATTTGAAGGCATTAATTGATGAAATATCTGCAGAAGTTGATGAAATACCTTCAGATTTTTCCTCTGAAGTGCAGTTGGAACTTCATAAAGAGTCTTACCCTAGCTTGAAAAATCTGTTGGTCTTATTGGAAGAGAAACTGAGCATAATGGAACGTATTCGAGATGAAATTGCTGATGCCAGCGATCCTGAACACCTATTTCTTCAAGATGGTGACTTGGATGATTCATTTTTGGGCCCAGATTCTCGCTAGCCCTAGTTAGTGGTTTTTGTCTGAGACAATTGTTTGAGTAAAACACTCATTAGACACGCACAAAAACGATTTCTATCAATAGGCTTGCCGGAAATGGATGCCAAGTCTGTCCAGGGTTGATCAATTGGAGGTGAAATGTTTGTCATAGACATATTTAGATTAATGCCAATGCCAATGACAATAGCTGAGTGCTTGGGGCGAACCAGAGTTTCAATCAAGATTCCACAGAGTTTTTTGTCTTGGTGCAATATGTCGTTAGGCGCTTTGATAGTGAGTTCAGCATCAATGCCATAGTCTTTGATTGCTTGTGATACCCAGTGGGCCACTTGTTCACTCATGGGTGTTAATGCATCTTGCTGTCGGAAAGGATGTAATAAAGAAAAATACAAATTAGATCCGAGTGGGGATACCCAGCGATTGTTGTGTTGGCCACGGCCATGACTTTGATGTTCGCTGAGGCATAGTGCTGCTTTCTCACGGTATGTTTGTGCTAGATGCATTAGCGTGCTGTTGCTAGATGGCACAGTATTAAACAAGTAGCAGTGGGGCATGTGTTGCCCATCTGGCAAATGCTGGTGGATAGTTTGAACGTTTAGCCAATCAGTCTGGCAGTTGATGGTGCTGCCCAGACTTATTCTGGCGCCTAATGCTATCAATTGCTTGATAACAGCCTGAGTTTGTTCTTCGCTAAGTTTCGCTTTTTGGCTCAGTGCTTTCTTGGTCCAGCTTGCTTGCTTTTTCAAGCAATGTATCAATGCCAGTTGCATTTTGCTTAAGCCAAAGTTGTTTTTTGTTTTGATTTTTATCCCTGTGTTCACAGCGTTTTCCCCTTTTGGCTTGTGGTGTACCCCGATTATCGAGGTAGGCTAGCAGCCAGGGTTAAATTTTGCAAATTAATGTTGTTATCCCAATATGTTGGTGATAGAGTCAGATTAGGTCTAGGTGTATTTTAGCCCGAATAAATTGGTAAAAAAAGGGAAAATATATGCCAAGAACAAAGAAAAAAGTCAGTGCTGTTACAGGTAAGACACTGGTTGAAGATTTAAAAGACCTTCTCACTGAGGGCATTGTAGGTACTCAAGAGGAGGTTTGTCAGAAACTGGTCGAAAAAGGCCATGAGGATGTCAATCAATCAAAAATTTCTCGTATGCTTCGGCAAACGATCGGCGCCGTCAAAGGCTATAATCAACATGGTGATATTGTTTACCGTCTCCCAAAGGAGCCGGCACCGCCTACCAAAAAGGCTACTTTGGGTAGCTTGATTTTGCGCGTTAACAAAAATGAGCATATGGTATTAATTCATACCAGCCCGGGCGCTGCTTCGGTTGTGGCTAGGTTGTTGGATTATTGCGAAAATGAAGATGCCATTATGGGTACTATTGCTGGGGATGACACGATTTTGGTGTTGCCCAGATCCGTTGAACATGTTGATTTGGTGCTGCGAGAAGTAAAACAACTCATTTGGGATGAATAATAGGAGCTTCCATTGAAATTATTATTGAGTAATGATGACGGTGTTTATGCACCGGGTATTGCCGCATTGAATAATGCCCTTGAATCTATTGCAGAAACAGTTGTTTTTGCCCCTGACCGGAACCGTAGTGGTGCGTCTAATTCCCTCACCTTATCAGCGCCGTTGCGGGTTAAAACTTTACACAATGGTTTTGTCAGTGTTGAAGGCACGCCTACCGACTGTGTACATTTGGCTTTGACGGGGTTGTTGGATGAACTGCCAGATATGGTTGTGTCTGGAATTAATGATGGCAGTAATTTGGGTGATGATGTCTGGTATTCTGGCACCGTGGCTGCAGCTATGGAGGGACGTTTTCTTGGTTTGCCAGCTATTGCTTTGTCTTTGGATGGTACTGATCACTTCGATACGGCAGCCAAAGTCGCCGTGGCCTTGGTGAAAAAGGTCATTGAGCATCCTTTGCCTGAAAAAACTATTCTTAACGTCAATATTCCTAACGTTCCTTACGCTGATTTGCAAGGATTTGAAGTGACACGTCTGGGGACTCGACATATTGCTGAGCCTACCGTGAAAATAACGGATCCTAGAGGTAATAAGCGTTTTTGGATTGGTTTGCCTGGGCTTGAACAGGATGCAGGTGAAGGCACTGATTTCAGTGCTTTGGCTGCAAAGCGGGTGTCAATTACACCTTTGCGCATTGATATCACTCAGAAGGATTTGATGCCATCACTGAATGCCTGGTTGGGAGATTTGGTGGTCTAATAGGAAGAAACTGTGTCAGCAACATATCAGTGAAGGCTCTCACAAGGCTCATGGTATGGCTATTTTTGGCTAGTTCTGTGTGAGTCATGCTTACCAGTAGATCAGGTAAAGTGGGCTACGCAGGCAAGGGCGGGTGCTTTTTTAGTCAGTTGATTATTATTAAATATCTCTATGTATGCTTACAATAAAAAATTGTTAGTTCATAGCGTGTACAATAGAGACAAAAAATTGCTATCATGTGAGTATGAGAGGGTGCGGCTAGGAAGCCTGCACTTTGTTTTGAAGTACGTCACCATGGCAAGCGCGTGCCGTCGATGCGGGTTCTTCGTATTTAGCCATGATATACAGGGAGGTGTTCTATGGAGAAGCTGGTTGATAAGCGAGGTAAGCCATTCAAGCTGATGCTGCGAACGGCTAATGTGCTTCCGTCGTCTCGTGCTTTTCACAAGCATACTACTGAACTAAAAGTATCTCGAGTTGCCAATGTCGTTACTCGTGTGCATCGCACACGTGCTGCCAGACGTACTTTGTTAGGATATGCCAAAAGTCCGCCTTGTTTGCAGCCTTCTTTGAGTCGTACTAGGTCTTGGCAATTAAAGCGCTTGCACCGCTATATTGTGGGTAAGGCTGAGCGCGGAGGTGTACGTCATAAGGTAGTAAATCAAGTCAATAACACCATTCAATATTTGGAAAGTGTCAGGACCACCAAAGATACTGTAAGCTCAGATCCAACTCAGATGTATTTACAAGATGTTAGTCACAAGACTCTTCTTACGCGTGAGCAAGAGTATAAGATTGCTGTGTTGATCAAACAGGGCAATGAAGAGGCCAAGCAGATTATGATTGAAAGTAATCTACGTTTGGTGATTAAAATTGCCAAGGGGTATATGAACCGAGGTGTGGGGTTTATGGATTTGATTGAGGAAGGCAATCTTGGTCTGATGCACGCAGTGGATAAATTTGAGCCAGAAAAAGGTTTTCGGTTTTCTACTTATGCCACTTGGTGGATTCGTCAGAATATTGAAAGGGCCATAATGTGTCATTCTACTAATGTGCGTATGCCGGTACACTTGCGCAAAGAAATGAATGTTTACAGCCGTGCTGCCAACACTTTGGCCCAGCAGCTGGATCATGATCCAACTTATGAAGAAATTTCTGATTTTTTAGGCCGTCCTGTCGAATCAGTGCGTAGGGTGATGGAGCTTAAGATACGAGAATCTTCTATTGATGTGCCTATGTCAGACGATTCAAGCGAGACTGTTGCTGACAACTTAGTTGATCCTGAAGAAGTCAGTGACCCTAGTGAAATCACAGAACAAGAAGATTTAAAAGCCCATATGCATGGATGGTTGTGTTGTCTGGATAAACTAGAAAAGAAAGTGCTGACTTTACGTTATGGCCTTGATGAAGCAATTGGTGTGATGACTTTGGATGAGGTAGGTGCCAAACTTGGTTTGACGCGTGAGCGCGTGCGCCAAGTGCAGATGACGGCCTTGAAGAAGCTGCATCATCATCTCACTGAGCAGGGATTTGATGGTCCTTTTGCTGAGTTGCCTTGTTAAAACTCTGAAGAAGAGTCTTGATGGCCTTTGCTGCGTCCAGGTAGCATGCGTTTTAGTATGTTGTTTTTTTTGATGAAATGCCCTTTGAGGGCGCCGCTTAAATGCAAGCCTAATAAAGCCATTAGAACCCAAGCAATCGTGATATGGGTGTTGTAGGCCACGCTGGCGGTAGCTTGATTAACGGCAACTGGCGCGGCGATTTCAAAAAGCCCAAAAAACAGCGGGGTGTGGTTGGATGCTGTGGACATGATCCAGCCACTCATGGGCATAAGAAACATGGCTAAATAAAGCAGCCAATGCACTGTGATAGCTGTTTGTTTTTCCCAAGGAGCAACCATGTCAAGGTGGGGCCTGCTATTCATTAATCGCCAAGTCAGGCGCATTGGGAGTAGCAAGAGAATAATCAGGCCAAAGGACTTGTGTATGGCGTAAATCTGCCATTTTAGATCACTATCGTCCATGCGGGTCATGGATAAGCCAACGGCCAGCAAGGTTAAGATAATGACTGACATGGTCCAGTGAAAAAACTTGCTGGTAAACGAGTAGCTATCGCGGGTATTTTTTTGCATGATAATTCCTTTTTTTAGGCCTGTTAAAGGATTCTACTTCGCAGTGCTGTGTGGAGTCAAAGATTATAAGCTTGCCTTGTTGTAAGCATTGGATTTATGCCTGTTGGGTAGTTTTTTCCGTATTTTACTTGAAAAATTTTGAGTTAGCCCCCAGATTAGAGTAGTAACCAATTTTAGGAGTAATACAACATGGCACAAGTGAAACTCAAGACGCATGCTTTTCAGACTGAAGTAAAACAGTTACTGCATTTGGTGACACATTCCTTATATAGTAATAAGGAAGTTTTTCTTCGTGAGCTGATTTCTAACAGTTCGGATGCATTAGAAAAAATGCGTTTTGAGGCATTGTCTAATGATAGTTTGCTCAAAGATGATAGTCTGCTCAACATCCATGTTGCTTTTGATAAAAAGGCCAAGAACCATTACAGTCAAAGACAATGAAATGTTGGCATGAGTCAAGACGAGAAGCGATGAGGCATTTGGGCACCATTGCTGGGAGTCGGGTACGGGAGATTTTCTCAAGGCAATGACTGGAGATGCAGCCAAAGATTCTGCCTTGATTGGTCAATTTGGCGTGGGCTTTTATGCCAGTTTTGTGGTTGCCCGTAAAGTAGTTGTGAATAGCCGCCGTTTTGATTTACCTGCAGAAGAGGGCGTGAGCTGGACTTCGGCAGGAGAAGGTGAATACACCGTGGAAACCATCACCATGCCAGAGAGAGGCACCCAGGTAACTTTGTATTTGAAAGAAGGTGAGGATGAGTTTTTGGATGATTGGCGTTTGCGTCATCTTATTACCAAATACTCTGATCATATTGTTTTTCCCATTATGATGCCTAAGCAATCTGAAGAACCTGAATCCGAAGAAAATGATGCTGAAGGTGAGAAAGAAGACCTGCAGGATGTCTCAACTGATGAAATGGTCAACAAAGCCACTGCGCTTTGGATCATGCCACGTGATCAGATTTCTGATGACGATTATCAGTCTTTGTATAAGCATATTTCCCATGATCCGCTTGATGCCTTGAGTTGGGCGCACAATAAGGTCGAAGGTAAGTTTGAATACACGACTTTGTTGTATTTGCCACAGAAAGCAGGCTTTGATTTATGGAATCGCGATGTGGTACGTGGTTTGAAGCTCTATGTCAAACGAGTATTTGTCATGGATGAAGCTGAGCAGCTATTGCCCATGTATTTGCGTTTTGTCAAAGGGATCGTTGATTCCAACGACTTGCCTTTGAATGTTTCTCGGGAAATTCTGCAAAATAATAAAGTAATTAGCAGCATGCGTGCCAGCTGTATCAAGCGCGTGTTGGATATGTTGGCATCATTGGCAAAAAAAGAGCAGGATAAATATGCAGAATTCTGGTTGGAATTTGGTCAAGTGCTGAAAGAAGGTATTGCTGAGGACTACGCTAATCGTGACAAAATTGCTAACTTGATGCGTTTTGCTTCTACCCACGATGGTTCTGGTAAGCAGTCGGTGTCATTTGCTGACTATGTGTCACGTATGTCTGAGAAACAAGACAAAATCTATTACGTGGTTGCTGATAGTTATTTGGCGGCTAAGAACAGCCCACATTTGGAGATTTTTCAAGAAAAAGGCATGGAAGTATTGTTGTTGCACGATCGCATTGACGAGTGGCTGGTGGCGCATTTCAATGAGTTTGAAGGCAAAACTCTACAATCTATTACCAAAGGCGATGTCGATTTGGGTGAAGATGACAATGAAGAAGCCAAAAAAGCTAAGGAGGAAGCTGCATCTGAGCTTGAAGGCATGATCAAGCAAATGCAAGAAGTCCTCAAAGATAGGGTGAAAGAGATTCGTGTGTCGCATCGATTAACAGATTCTCCTGTGTGTTTGGTTGCGGATGAGCAAGATATGAGTGGGCACTTGCAGCGCATCATGAAGGAAATGGGCCAGGATATTCCCGAGTCTCAGCCTGTACTAGAGCTCAACCCTAAGCATGCTTTGATTGTACGTTTAAAACAAGAGCAAGATGATGCTCAATTCAACGAGTGGTCGCATATTTTATTTGAGCAAGCTTTGCTGGCTGAGGGCGGGAAACTTAAAGATCCTGGGTCGTTTGTGAAGCGGATGAACGCCATGTTGGTAAAACTCCTTTAGTCCTAGCCACCTTTTGGTGGTTCTAAGAGTGTATAGCGCAGGATGCTCGTGTGTCATCAGTGTATGGCTACTCGGCGAGCGTCCTGCTGGTATCTTTACCGAGGACGCTAAGATCATTTATGACTTCCCTAGAAGATTTTCCTCGTGTTTGTAGCGGTTATTTTCACTTTGTTTTCTTTGCTAAACTCTCTCATTTAAAGCCTAGAGCAAAACACCTAGCTTCGCAAAGGGCTGAAGGCCCTTATGTGGGTTCTATTCAAGTCAATGAGGGAGAATGTGATGTTGATAGAAGTGTTAGTGGCAATGACCATGTTATGGCTAGTGTTGGTCATCATGGGGCAATCGCTGGTGTTTGATCAGCAGCTGTTGAACAAAGCCGACCAGGAGATTATTCATGGTTTGACAGTAAGGAATTGTTGCCGATATGCCAAGTCTTTGGGGAAGCAAAGGCTCCAGCTTTATTGTCCTACATACCTAAGGCATCCAAAGAGTCTAGGCGATTGGTCGATTGGTTTATCGGGTACTAGTTGTTTGGTGAGCTGGTCTTATAAGGGCAAAGATGGCTATTACACGCTCCTCGTCTAAGGGCTTTGCTCTGCTTGAATGTGTACTTGCTATGGGTTTGTTTGCTCTGTTGACAATGGTGTTATCAAAGGCTTTGGCGTTGTTTGTGCAGCAGTGGTATCAGCATGAGCAAGCGTGGTTGCGTTTGCGTCAATCTGTGCATGCTGCCGCTAATGTATCGGGCTGGTTACAATCAGTTCACCAAGTCTGCGCACCCGGTTGTGGTTGCAAGGTGATAATGCAATGGCTTACACCTGAGGAAGTTTATGATGCAGGCGTGTGGTTGGGTGATGGGGAGAGAGATGTATTGCATGTATGGACTTGTGAGGGCGAAAGTTTGGTTTCGGCTTGGTTGTTTGTGGCGCCATACCAGGGTGTAGGTGGGGCAGATTGGGGGCTTTACACCCAGCAAGGTGATCATCCCAGACAATTGCTGGTTAAGCATATAGATAAGCTGCATCTGCTGGCATGTCAAGATCCACAGAATCAATGGAAAATGTCCATTGATGAGGATGGGGTACATTTTTGCCAGACGATGGTGGTACAGCTTGACAGTAAGCGTGGGACGCTTTGGCGGCAGGTATTGGTGTTATGATTTGGTCATGGCTGGTGTTTTTACTTGGTTTGCTGGTTGGGCAGGGGATGATTGTGGCTTCGCACATGCGTTTATTGGGCATGATTCATGGTTTTTTAATTTATGTTAAGTTCTTTGTTTGATTTTTTTTCTAATTTTTGAAAATATATTATTATATAATAAGTTGCAATAATTCTTGACAGTGATGGGGTTTATTTTTGCATGGTTTATGAAAATAAAAACCTTTTTGGCTTGCCTAAGCAAAGTGGTATAACTGTTCTGGGTGCTCTGGATGGTGATAAGCCTCGTTTTGTCTATACTAGGGCATTTCTGGGTGGTCTTGGCTTCGTGCCTGTTTTTTTTCTAGCTTTTTTGCTGGATTTTTTTTCTTTATTTCGGTTTTCTGTTGTTAAAGGCACATATAGGCGTTTGTTCATCGGTGCAGATTCTGGCAGAGCCATGCCGTTTTTCCGTGCTGCGATTGGGGGTGTTTTGTTTGTGCCTGGCATCATTCTAAGCACAGTCTTTGGTTTGCTTACAGTGGGCAAGGTGGGTTTTATTCACGGGTATTTCAAGCTGTTTTTTGGCATGGGTGGGGCAAAGATTGTGCCATCAACTACCCATGCTCAAATGAACCAAGCATTGTCTAAGACTAGGGTTGGCGAATCTCTGCATGAGGATGATGTTGGAGTTTCTATGAGGCCCTTTAATCCTAATGCAGAAGGTGGTGTGTATCCAGTGGGTAGTAGCCCAGCTTCAAAACAAGTTCAAGAAACTCAGATGATTGGTGGCAGCATCGCATCTTTGCTTTTTCTGGCAGACACAGAAAAAGTGAACTCTAATGAATATGGGTCTAACCTATCTGCTACAAGCCAGCGTTATGGTGAGAGTACAGATAGTTTAACTTCTGTGGCTTCATTTCAATCTGCGCAATCTTTGTTTGGAGATAACGATTTCCATGATTGTATCGATTCCGATGATGATTCAGGTGCTAATTTTACACATACAAAATCAGATTAAATAAGCTGTCCCAAACACAACTCTGCTATTTGTACTGCATTCAGTGCAGCGCCCTTGCGTATATTATCGGCCACTACCCAAAGGTTTAGTCCTCGTGGGTGTGAGATATCTTCACGTAGGCGCCCGACGAACACAGCATCTTGATGCACAGCCTCAGTCATTGGTGAGGGGTAGTCTTGGTCAAGCATTAAGATAACGCCTGGCGCCTCCTGTAAGGCTTTTTTTGCTTGTGCAAGACTGATTTTGTCGGTGGTTTCAATGTGTACTGCTTCAGCATGTCCATAGAATACTGGTACGCGCACAGCGGTTGGGTTGACGGTAATGTTGGCATTACCAAATATTTTTTGTGTTTCCCATACCATTTTCATTTCTTCACGCGTATAACCATTGTTTTGAAAAGTATCGATGTGAGGCAATACGTTAAAGGCGATTTGTTTGGGGTAGGTCTCTACTTCAATGGCTTGACCATTAAGCATTTTTGCCGCTTGGGTGGCCAATTCATTAATACCTGATTTGCCGCTACCGGATACTGACTGGTAGGTGGCAACATTGATGCGTTTGATGGGAGAAATATCGTGTAATGGCTTCAGTGCCACCAGCATTTGGATGGTTGAGCAATTGGGATTGGCAATGATGCCTCGTCCAGGCAGCTTGGCGATGACCTCTGAATTGACCTCAGGCACTACCAAAGGCACATCGTCGTCGTAGCGAAAGCATGATGAATTGTCGATGACAATACAGCCAGCATCTGCTGCTTTGGGAGCATAAGTGGCAGAGGCTTCACCGCCGGCTGAAAACAGCGCTAGCTGCACTTTGCCAAAGTCAAATGTTGCCACGTCTTCAACGATTAGGGTTTGTTCACCAAAGTCTACTTTTTCTCCTGCAGAACGAGAACTGGCCAGTGCATAGACTTTGCCGACGGGAAACTGCCGCTCAGCCAGAATGTCTAGCATGGTTTCGCCAACGGCACCGGTGGCACCTAGCACTGCAACATCAATTGTTTTCATGAAAGCCCTTAACTTTCAGACAAAATTCTACTCTATCTTAATTTGCCAGGAAAGTCACGATTTGCAGAGAATTGCTGGAATTGTTGTCAAACAAGTTGCACAAAAGTTTGTGGATATGTTAAGTTTAATTTATGAGTAAAGTGGGGTTTAACTAAAGTAAAAACAAGGGAGAAGAAAAGTGGATACATCAAATTTAGCAAGTGGTTACTGTGAAGAATTGGTAGCAGGAAGTATTAGAACATCTGAGAGAAGAGTACTCCATTGTCCCATCACGGGAAGCGATGCTGGAAGATCCAGTGATAGCATCAGATGGTCATTCGTATGAGCGTTCAGCAATAGAAGACTGGTTATCAGGGAGAAATAGGACAAGTCCCCTGACAGGAGCTAGATTGCAAGAGATAGATCTAAGAGCAAACATTACACTAAGGAAATTGATCGAAAGTTTTAAGGAGAAGTTACCGAGGTTACGTGATCGAGAGCAAAAGAGAACAGACTTAATAATGGTCGATGTAGCTGCGGTTAAGGATTTTGAGAGTCAGTCAAAGGCAGCAAGGGGTGACCTGACAACAGCATTATCTAATGTGGTAGGTTGTCAAGGGGCAGGAGAGGCAAATATGGACTGAACAGTCTTTGAACTGCCTTTACAGGAGTCTTTCTTTCAAGAGATAGAGCTGTGAGGTAGCCAACAACATTACGTGAGGAGAGACAGCTTCCAAACCATCAGGCACAAAAGGTTGATAGCGCACAAGCAATTTCTGGGCAGGCACAAAGTTGCTGGAGCTGAAGGAGAGGTTACATGAGGGAAGAGAGAAGAAACAAGCACTGAGGTAAGAATTCATGAATCACTGAAGAGCTGAGTGATCAGAATCGTTGGAAAGAAGTGGCGGAGATGGCAAACAAAATCGAAGCACCAGAAGCGGAAGGAAAGTCGTCAGACAAGATAGCGCTAAGGCACAATGAATAGAGAGCGAGCAGGCAAGCGTGAGGAGCCAGAAGCCATGGCATCGCGTATAAAAGCACTCCAGGCAGAGGCGCTGCAGCAGGACCAAGCTCGTGAATCATTGTCACGGTGAGTAAGAGTAAAGGTTTGACGGACGAAGCAGAAGTGGCACACATTGCAAAGGCGATAAAAGGTAGAGAGTATGGATCATCCTGTCATAAAGAGATCGAAGTTGATGGATCAGAGATAAATGTGGGAGAGTTACAGACCAGTTAACGGTTTTTAGTTTATTTACCCGGTAAGATTCTCTGAACCGACACTCCAGCTCCTGCGCAGACTGTAGTCCGTGACCACCTTGTCCAGCATGTATATGGAGGATGGGAAAGCCGAAAGCGATGTTGCAGCGTGAGCCTAAGTTAGTTTCAGGCAAAAGGGACTGTAAGACCATGCAGCAGAGAGTTTGGCGTTGGGCATCACAGGCTTTAATATAAAGTATGGGCAGTGGATTGGCACATGTGGGAGATGATATGGGTTTTATTTGGACAAGGGAGAGAACCCGAATCAGCAGCGATACACGCCAAGCCCAGGGAAAGCCTGGACAAGTGTGACTCGCGCCATGGAGCGCACTTTTCCTTTGAGCCACGATAAGGTCATCAGACCTCGCCTCAGACCGATTTGATGCTTTGTACGATGCAACACTGGAAGAGCTGGCTCGATTATGGATCCATGTATAGAGGCAGAGCTACGCCGAGAAGGTTGTAGCGCACGTAGCGGCAGGAGTATTGTCATCCTGACAGTCGGCTAACCAGTAACAAATTTTCAAGCGTGAAGCCCCCTTCCGCGGCAAAATCAAAGGGAGATGAGGGAGACTGGTGGAGTGCAAGCCGCCACCGGAGGAGGCTTTTAGAAGCCAGTGAGGCAGTCCAGCGTTGACTTTCGTGGTGCGCGCTGATGGTTTTATCGGACTGGGGGATGACCGCAGTATGGATGCCGCGACGCTTCATCGATGACCACGTACAGTGATCGGAGTTTATAAGGACCGTACGTCGCAGCTTATGACCCGTCGAGTTGTCAATATCAGTGGCCCAGCGGCTGAACACGTGGGAGCAGTGTGCGTGATACCAGAGCTTGTTCATATAACTTCACACTAAGTTAATACTGCTGAAATATTTGTTTTATAATTGTAAGAGCAGCATGTTGAGTCTCATGAGCTCTAACTGAGTATAACAGCTAACAATGGGCTTTAAAAAGACTAAGATGAGAAAAATGATACTACGCCCACTTGCCAATTAAGAAAGATGTCATAGTGATGTTGATATAGCAAATTGAAAAAAGTAGAGATGCGAAAAAGATGACTAAAGTAGTCCTTGGGGCAGTCAGCAAGCAGCTGAAGATCTTTGCATGTCAGAGGATCTGTCGTCTTTTAATCTAACGAAGCTAGCATGACTTTGGCTTTTTGCACGAAACGACTCTCTGAACAATTGGCTAGGACTTTCTCCAAAACATCTCTGGCACTTTCAAGATCATCCATGTCCATGTAAGCTCTGGCAAGGTCCAAGCGCGCAGGGATGCTTTCTGCAGAGCTCATGAAGTCGTATTCGTCACTGAGGTCGTCTTCTTCATCTTCAGATTCATGAGGATAGCGGCTGGTGACTTTCAGTGGCTGCATGTGTGGTGCAGATAGTACCCAAATCATCATCAATATCAAAAGAAATGCAGCAGCAGATGCTACACGCAAACTGGTGGGTGCAAACCATTGGGATTTGGTGTGCCCCCAGACACTGTACCAATCCACATCGTTGCTGGCCACTGTGTTTTTAGATGTACCAATAGAGCCTTGGCCTTGTAAGTGGGTCAACCCACTGTTAATCATGGCCAAAGTCTGTTGTACTTGGTGGGCTTTTCTCGTCAACTCACTGTAGCGGCTTTCTAAATGGATTTGTAGGGCTTCAAATGAACGACTCAGCTCACTGACGCGTTTGTCTAGTGATGCCACATGGCTGTTTAGTGGTTGCATTTTACTGAACGGCCAGGCTGATGCATAGCGAATAAGGGCAATGCCCCCTTGCTTCCAGGAGACGTTGTGTTTGTGCAAGATCTCTTCAGCTGCTTTGTCGCTAACAGAGCTCACAAAACGTATGGGTGGTGCTTTTAGGGTATACCCAGCCATTAGCCCATTCATGTTGTTGTGTTTAAATGCTTGGCTGTTGGTTCTGAAAAGCGCTAACATCCATTGCTGAACTGTGGTGCCTGAAGTATCTTGCTGATAAGTTTTGGCAACATGCCAGAGATCTTCTTTAGCAGAAGTGGGGCCATAAGCCGGAGGTAGCGCCACGATGGTCAGGGAAAACAACCATAAACCAAGCCCTCTAATCAAACGATTCATATCACCTCCTTATATGCAACTACGAGACTATAGCAAACCATGCAATGGTGATCAATTCTTTAACATTGCCTCAATATTAGCAATATGCTAACATTATGAAAGTAATTGAATTTTATGGTGTTGTCATGCGTTTGGCATTGGGTGTAGATTACTTAGGCAAAGGCTTTCAGGGTTGGCAAACTCAAACCACCGGGCCGTCGGGGCAGCAATATCTTGAAGAAGCTGTGGGTTTCGTTGCCAATCATCCGATTAAGATTATTGCTTCTGGGCGCACGGATAGTGGAGTGCATGCTTTAGGCCAGGTGGTGCATGCTGACGTTTTGGTGGAGCGTACACCTTATCAGTGGCTGATGGGCATCAATACCCAATTGCCTGACAATATTGCCGTGCGCTGGGTTAGTCCAGTTTCTGCCAGCTTCCATGCTCGCTTTAGTGCGTTGCAGCGGCGTTATGTGTATTTGATTTCACCGCAAAGTGCACCTTCTGCAGTTCGTCATGAGCATGTGTTGCGTGTGCACCAGCCTTTGTCTATCAAAGATATGCAGCAGGCAGCAAAATCTTTGGTGGGTGAGCATGATTTTAGTGCTTTTCGCAGTAGCCAATGTCAGGCAAAAACGGCGACTCGTACTGTTACCCATTTGGCAGTGTATACTTTGGGGGAAAACATTGTCATTGATATTGCCGCCAATGCGTTTTTGCACCACATGGTGCGTAATATTGTTGGGTCATTGTTGATGGTGGGTAAAGGTGAGCGGTCTCGGACGTGGTTGGCGCAGGTTTTGCGCAGCCAAGATCGCCGTCAGGCAGCAGAAAAAGTTGAAGCCAAGGGCTTGTATTTATTAGAAGTACTTTACCCGAAGCATCACGATTTGCCTTCGCCAGATTTATCACTTTTTGGTTGGGATTTTAGACACTTTGCTTTGTCACATGACAGATTGGCGGCATCTGTGCTAACATCGCCACACGGGCAAATATGATGAGGCGTGGTCGATGAGCTGGTATGACAAATTAATCCCCAGTGGCATTCTTTCTTCTGGGTCAAGCGATAAAAAAGGCGTGCCAGAGGGGGTGTGGACCAAGTGTGATCATTGTGATGCCATTTTGTTTCGCACTGAGTTAGAAAAAAATCTCAACGTTTGTCCAAAGTGTGATTATCACATGCGACTTTCTGGACGTGAGCGTCTAGAGCATTTTTTGGATGAGCAAAATCGTGTTGAAATAGCCAGCGATATTGAGGCTACTGATTGGTTAAAATTTAAAGACTCTAAACGTTACAAAGATCGTATTGCCGCCGCCCAGAAAAAAACTGGGGAGAAAGAAGCATTGATTGTCATAAAGGGCACAGTGCTGGGTATGCCATTGGTTTCAGCAGCATTTGATTTTGGATTTATTGGTGGTTCAATGAGTTCTGGGGTGGGTGAGCGTTTTGTTCAGGGTGTAAATGCCTGTTTGGAAGCAAATATCCCCTTTGTCTGTTTTACAGCCAGCGGTGGGGCACGTATGCAGGAGGGTTTATTTTCTTTGATGCAAATGGCCAAAACCAGTGCAGTGCTTTCTAAGTTAGCTGAGTGCCGATTACCTTATATTTGTGTGCTGACCGATCCTTCGATGGGAGGGGTTTCAGCAAGTTTGGGGATGCTGGGTGATATTCAGTTGGCTGAACCCAATGCTTTGATTGGTTTTGCTGGCCCAAGAGTGATTGAGCAAACTGTCGGCGAGACTTTGCCCAAGGGTTTTCAGCGTAGTGAATTTCTGTTGGATCATGGTGCCATTGATATGATTGTGCATAGACATGAGATGCGGCGTAAGGTGGTATCCATGTTGGCGAAACTTATGCACTGGTCTGAGTTGGTTTCTTGATGGTTATTTTATGGTAACGGTAACCCTCCCCTAGAATAAAACTGCCCAAAAAAAGAGTTTTCTGTTAAATTTCAATCAAATATGAGATTTGAGATTTGAGATTTGAGATGAAGAAAAACTGTTGTCGATTTTTGCTCAGTTAGACAAAATAGCAAGAGAGGCGAGCGAGCAGTTAGTGATCAGAGATGTTAAATGTTATCTATTTGGAGGAGTCGAGTACCGGTTCAATCCACAGCGTCAATGTCATGTCATCAATATCATGCTTAAAGCCTTCAGGGTTGCCTGGTTCCATGTTTAGCGAAACGCACAAAGTATCTTTGCTGATATTTGCTTTGTACGCTTCTATGGCAGCTGCAATAGTTGCATGGGATTGGTATTTTAAACGAATCCGGTCAGAAACATGTAGTCCTGCATCTTTGCGGGATTTTTGAATGCGGTTGACTACTTCTCTTGCTAGGCCTTCTTGAATGAGTTTAGGTGTCAAGTTGGTATCAAGCTTGATGGTGATCATGCGATTGGTGAGCACGTTGTCAGGTTGTAGGCTTTCTCGGAACAGCAATAAATCGTCACTACCAAATATTTCACCGTTTAGTGTTAAGCAGCCTTCTGCTTCAAAGGCATCTAATTCTTCGGCAGACAGCCCTTCAATTAATTCTTTGATGGTCTTAAAGTTACTGCCAAAACGTTTGCCAAGCACAGGTGAGTTGGGTTTGGCATAGAGTTTGATGTATTCGGCCTCGTTAGAATCATAGTGCACTGTTTTGACATTAAGCTCACGCGCAATAACAGGCTCTAACACTTTCAGTGTCTCTAGCAAATATTCATCACGATGAATGATGGTCAAGCTCGGCAGTGGTGTTTTAACTTTGATTTTGGCATCGTTGCGTTTTTGCCGGCCAAGTAAAATGATTTGCGTCATTTTGCTTACAGCCAGTTCTAAATCTTGATCAATTGCATCGTCACTGGGCTTAGGATAAGTACACAGATGGACAGATTCTGGTGCATTGACATCTAATATTCTGAGAGCTTGGAAGATAGTTTCCGCCAAAAAGGGCGTAAATGGTGCCATCATTAGCGTTAAGTCACGAATGACAGTGTATAAGGTCCTGTAAGCTGCACATTTATCTTCATCAAGTGACTCGGTCCAAAAACGTTGGCGATTGAGACGGATATAGGTGTTGGTGAGATCTTCAATAAAATCCAACAGGGCTGGTACCACCAAGTAGAGATGATAATTGGCCATGTGGTTGGCAATATCGTGTTTGATGGAGGCGAGGCGGGAAAGAATCCAACGATCTAGCCAATGCTCAGATCTTTGAAGATGTTGTTTAGGTGTCCATTGATCAATGTCAGCATAGGTTTTAAAGAAAGTAAAGGCATTGTACCATGGCAAAAGTGTGCGACGGATCATGTCTTTAACACCCTCGTCATTAAAGCGTTGTTCTTCAGCTTTAACCAGACCAGAGTTGATCAAGTATAATCGTAGTGCATCAGCACCGTACATAGACATCAGCTCATCTGGAGGGGTGTAGTTTCTTAGGCGTTTAGACATTTTTTTGCCGTCAGCAGCGATGACTATACCGTTGACAATGACATTGAGGAAGGCGGGTTTGTCAAAAAGTGCAGACGATAGGACATGTAGGGTATAGAACCAGGCGCGGGTTTGGTCGACACCTTCAGCAATAAACTGGGCGGGGAAGCTTTTGTCAAAGTGGTCTTTGTTTTCGAAAGGGTAGTGATTTTGTGCATAGGGCATAGATCCAGATTCAAACCAGCAGTCTAAGACTTCGGTGATGCGGCGGTAAACCCCTTCTTCGTCGGGTTTTTCAAAGGTAAGATGATCAACATGCTCACGATGTAAATCGTCCAGAGTTGTTCCAGTAAGCTCTTCTAGCTCTTGTTTGCTGCCGATGCAGTGGGCTGAGCCTGTGATATCATTGATCCATATGGGTAAGGGCGTGCCCCAGACACGATTGCGGGAGATGGCCCAATCTCTAGCATTAGCAAGCCATTTGCCAAAGCGACCATGTTGGATATGTTCGGGCACCCAGTGGATTTTGTCATTGTTGGCCATGAGTTTTTCATGTAGTGTTTCTACATTCACGTACCAAGATGGGATGGCTTTATAGATCAGAGGTGTATCAGATCTCGGGCAAAATGGGTAACTATGGACAATGGTATCATGTTGATACAGTGTTCTGTCTTGTTTAAGCTTTTGGGCAATGGCTTTGTTAGCATCTTTGAGTGACATGCCGGCGAGTTCAGAAACCTCTTCTGTGAAGTATCCGTGATCATCGATAGGGCAGACCAGTGCTTCGATCCCTGCGGCTTTGAAGGCTAAACTATCATTTTCGCCAAAGGCGGGGGCGCAGTGGACAATACCGGTACCGTCGGTGGTTGTAACAAAATCACCGGTTAGGATTTGAAATGCACCACGTTGTTTTTCATTGATAAAATCTTGAAATAGTGGCTGATAATGTTTACCAGCTAAATCGGAGCCCTTACAGGTTTCTAACACTTCAAGATTATGCTTATTTTGATAGTTTTCTAATCGGGTTTTGGCGAAGTAGATAACTTGCTGAGTATCACTGTCTTTGGTTTTGACATAGTCGATGTCTGGGCCAACACAGAGGCCTAGGTTGGATGGTAAGGTCCATGGTGTGGTGGTCCAGGCAGCCATGTAGGCATCTTCATCTTCTAGACGGAAAAGCACCGTGAGAGCAGGGTCTTGTACGTCTTGGTAGTTGGAACTGGCTTCGAAATTGGATAAGCCTGTGCCCAAGGCAGTAGAGAATGGTACCACTTTGACGCCTTTGTAGATCAAATCTTTGTCCCAGAGTTGGCGCAATACCCACCATACTGATTCCATGAATTTGGTGTCCATGGTTTTGTAGTCGTTGTCAAAATCAACCCATCGCCCCAGGCGTTCTATGGTAGTGCGCCATTGGTTGGCGTAGCGCTGGACAATGGCGCGGCATTCTTGGTTGTAGCCAGCGATGCCGAGTTTTTTGACGGCTTGCTGGGCGTTCATGCCCAGTTTTTTATCGATTTCATATTCAATAGGCAGGCCATGGCAGTCCCAGCCAAAGCGGCGTACTACGTGTTTGCCATGCATGGTTTGATAGCGCGGTATGATGTCTTTCATGGTTGAGGCTAGTAAATGGCCGTGGTGTGGAAGGCCGGTGGCGAAAGGTGGGCCATCGTAGAAGATGAAAGATTCGTTGTCTTGTGTTTGTGCGAGACTTTTGGCGAAAATCTTGTTTTCGTGCCAAAATGCCAAGATTGATTCTTCTTGTTCAGGAAAGGAAAAGGGCACTGAAGATTCGTTCATTCAAAGTTCGTTATTTTTCTTTAAAACAGACACATACTATAGGAGCTTTGCTTTCTATTATCAAGACTGAAGTCATTTTTGCAGCATATTTGGGCAAAATTGCTTCGGACACTCCCCCTTCCCGCGGTCATGAGGTCAGCAATGCTCGGTGAATTATAAGTAGTTGATTTTTTCTATTTTGCAGGTGCAAGTAAAATAAAATTTTCGGGGAAAACTATATTCTGTAGTAAGTTTGTTGCAACATTGTTCATGAAACAACAAGGATAACCTTGCCCTAGCATAAGACTGCCCAAAAGAAGAGTTTTTGTTAAATTTTAATGAAACAGGAGACTAAAGATGAAGAAACGCCTAAAGTTAAGAGCAATATCTAAGGCTGCAGGGCTACAAAAAATAATTCACTGTTAATCAGCTGGGTTTTTGCTATAATCATACTAAATGGGACAACAAAGACATAGGAGGTCGTGATGCTTAATCTTAAGCAAGTTTTTGCAACGCTGCTAATAGGATATTGCTCTTTGGCCATGGGTCTTGAGGGCTGCTCAGATGTGGTGAATGCTGAAGTCAATAACATCAAGCTTGGCATGGCCAACCAACTCAAGCTTAATCGCATGAACATTGATGATGCTTGTGCCATCTCACTTGCAGGCTGGTTGGCAAACAAAGATGTGGTTGTGCTTCGCCTAGCATCTAACCAAATTGGTGATACTGGCATTGAGGCCTTGGCCAAGACATTGGAAACCAATACTAAGCTTAAGGCTTTGGTATTGGATGACAACACTTTCAATGAATTGGGAGCAAAAGCACTAGGCGATATGCTGATGGTCAACCGCACGTTGTCGCGTATAGACTTGGGCAACAATCATCTCACGCTCAGTGGGGTGACAGATCTAATCAAAGGTCTAACAAACAACCGTGGCCTCAGAAGTCTGTATCTTTACGGTAACCATCTAGGCAATGATGGAGTCAAAGTATGTATTCATTTGCTGAAGAATAACAAAAATATCACCTATCTGCACTTGGGTAACAATAATATTGATTCTGGGCAAAAGGCATTTTGGCAGACATCTCTTGCGGACGGGGGTGTGAAAGTAATTCTCTAGCCCAGGGAGGGTGGTATGGGATTAAGGAAAAGTTTTATCTTTACGTTAGGACTGTTAACACTTGTAGGTTGCCAAACGAGCAATTCAGAAAAAAGCAAAGAAAGTGTTGGCCTGGTGATGTCTAGCTTTGAACAAGAGCGGCAATTTGAGCATTGCTTAGGCAATACGGCAGAAGCATTGATGCTTGAACTCGACCATGCCGATATGGATTTATCTAATTTGGGCATAGATGATGCTTGTTTAAATGATTTGTTGCCTGTGTTTAGGGTGCAAGAAAATATCACCTCATTAAATTTATCCAACAATAAAATTGGTGACGATGGCCTGGCCAATCTCCTGGTTGATTTGCATGGTAGTCAACTGCAGCTTCTTAATTTGCACAAAAACCCACTTACTGAAGCTAGCGCGGTTGCTTTAGGTACGTATGCTCAAGGTCACCGAGCACTGAGTACCTTGATTTTATCTGATACCATGCTGGGCGATAGGGGCACTTGTGTAATGATGCAGCACCTCAAGCAACGTTCAGCTTTATGGATGTTAGATTTAGAGAATACCGGTATTCAGGCTGAAGGTGGTGCTTGCGTGTTTGGTGTGCTTGAAGGTGAGGGCCTGCCCAAATTTTTAATTTTGAATAATAATGCCTTGATGGGATTAGATTTGTCTTACTTGAGCTTAAAAGACGACCACGTCTTGCATCATCTCGCTTTGGACAATACCCAATTAGATGATATTGCTGTCCAGTCTTTGAGAAGGCTTTTGCCACACCTGTGGTCTCTGCATCACCTGAGTACTGCAGACAACCGCTTCAGCAAAGATGGGCTGGCATCCTTGATCCAGGCCATTGCAGTACATCCTAGTTTGAATTTCTGGGATTTGAATTTTACGGTGCTTCAAGAAGGTAGTGATGATGCACTTGATAAATTACGTGGCTTGAAATCAAACATCATCATTGAACAATAAAGGTGGTTGCGATGTTCAAGAAAGGATGTTGCCTGCTGTTGTTTGGGATTATGCTTCCTACAGCTGCCATGCAAGTAGCGCCAAACTGCCCCCTGACAATCCTAGATAAAATAGATCAAGGCCTAAATCAATCACCGCCCCATATTCAGTTAGTTGACGAGCACCTCAGTAATGATTGTCTGCGCTTGCTCAATGCCAAAATGGCTGGGCAACGGGTCAGAGTAGCTTTGGATCTTGCTGGCAATCATCTCCAAAAGAAAGGCCTGGAACATTGGTTTAGCCACTTGCCGGAAGACTGTCTGCAAACTTTGCGTTTGGCTGGTAATGAGTTGGGTCCCACCAACGTGTCAATATTAATGTCAATTATCAAAAGCCAGCCACATTTACATGTGCTTGATCTTAGCCACAACCCTCTAGGAAAGGCTGGTATTCAGGCGGTGGTCAATGCCGCCCAAACTTCTCGTTCTTTAGCACAACTAGGCCTGACCAATTGTGGCTTGAGAGGAGCAGATATACTGCCTTTGGCAAAAGGCTTGCTAGCTACAAACATCCAAGCGTTATACTTAAGCAACAATACCTTAACTGGCCAAGGATTCAGTGAGTTGATGGAGGTATTGGCACAACATCCACCATTAAAAAAATTAGTGCTCAATGGCAACCCACTCAATGACAATGATTTTAGCGCCATTGGAAATATGCTGAGGAAACATAGTGGACTAGAAGCCTTACAGTTAGGGGATGTGCGTCCAAGCTTAAACGGAGTAAAAGCACTAGCGCAGGGATTAAAAGCGAATACTGAGCTACAATCATTGGCATTTTTTAGCAATCGATTAAGTGATCGTTATTTGTCTATTTTACTAGCTGGACTGGATGGACATCCACATTTGCGCTGGCTAGATTTGGCCAACAACCGCATCACTCACCAAGGCGCCGATCATTTGGCGTCATGGCTAGACAAGCAATCACACATGAGCACCTTGTATTTGAGTCAAAATAGGCTCAAAGACGGGGGGGTTCATAGACTTTCAAGCGCCATTAAGCGCCATAACAATCTCAAAGTGTTAGGCCTGGGGCACAATGATATCAGTGATCATGGTGCGCAACTGCTCGCCAATGTCATCAAGAATCATGAATCCATTACGCATTTAGAATTTAACCATAATGCATTTGGTCATGATGGTGCCAAAAGTTTGGCTCAGGCGCTGGCTAACAACAATACTTTGATCGCCATTGATATCAGTAGTAATAATTTGGGTGATTTAGGCATTGCTCATTTAAGCGAAGGTCTTGAGGTCAATCAACGGCTGGAACATTTATATTTGATGGACAATCGAATTGGTGACACGGGGGCAAGCCATCTTGCCAAGGCATTAGATCATCATCCGCGACTTGTGGTATTGGGGATGCAGCACAACATCATTGCCAACGAAGGGCATACTAAGCTTAAAAAGCATTTGAAAGATAATAAAGCTTTCAAGACACTCCACATGAAGGGGAATTTGGTTGACTAAAGCCTTGACCTTCCTTCTGTCAAGTTGCTCTACCGCCTACCAGCAATGCTCGGTGAATTATAAGTGGTTGATTTTTTTTATTGTAAAGGTGCAAACAAAATAAAATTTTCGTAGAAAATATTCTGTAGTAAGTTAGTTGCTACATTGTTCATGAAACAACAGGGAGTACTGAAATGAAAATTAAAAAGCATCTTAGTTTTGTAGCCTTCGCTCGATGATGTCAGAAAGATTCTTGAGCATACCTGGATTGTACGGAAGTGATCCCATTTATACCGGAACAAATTATTAACTCAGATGGAGTAACTAAACAAAACTGTGAAATGAATGCAGTAAAACGTTTTATTGGCAATATTCGCAAGGAATTTCCTCAACGCATTGCGGTGTGCGGCTGGATGGGCCGGGGCAGATTAAAGTGCTTTGAAAAGTGGGTATATTGTGATAGATTTTTATTTGTTAGTAAAGCAGAAGTTAAAACGAAAACAAACCACAACAAGTCAAGGAGCTAAATATGGACACAACAAAAAAGACGAGCAAGCCAGGGTATGAGATAGCAATAAACGATGTACAAATAGACCTGAATGATGAGTTAGGATCAGGGGGATTTGGCAAGGTATATAGGGGGATGTGGCAGGGAACAGAGGTAGCGCTCAAGGTGTTGCTGTCGCGAATGGAAGGGGATATGGAAGCGGAGTTTCGCCGAGAGATAGAGACGATGCTCAGGCTTCAAGGCTGCCCACAGTTAGTGAGATTGTACGGAGCAGTGATGGACGGGCGTGCCCAAGTGATGGTGATGGAGTTGATGCCAAGGGGCAACTTACACAGTTTATTGCGCAAGGAAAAGGATCTAGATTGGGACACCAAGTATCGCATAGCGTTGGATGTGGCGTACGGGATAAAGTATTTGCATGACAGGAACATCTTACACCGAGATTTGAAGAGCATGAATGTGCTTCTCAATGAGAAAGGCCGAGCACAGATAGGAGATTTTGGTTTGGCTAAGGTAAAGAGTGCGAGTAAGAGTCATGCGACGACCAAGGGTTCAGGTGTGGGGACGTTGTTATGGATGGCACCTGAGTTATTTGACCTAGAGGTGCATTTTTCGAATGCATCAGATATCTACGCCTTGGGCATGGTATTGTATGAGATGCTAACCCATAAAATACCTTTTGAGACAGAATTACAGGGAAGAGATGCAGGTATTATAATTCCCCATGTCATGAATGGAAAGCGTCCAAAGTTAATAGAAACAGGGCCACAAGATTACAAGGCGTTGATAGAAAGTTGCTGGCACCAAGAGTCAGGAACAAGGCCAATGGCGAGTGATGTGATAGCAAAGCTAGAACCGTTGTGGCGATTGGAACAGGCATCTACAACAGTAAGTCGGGATGTCCAAGAAGGTGTATCGAATCTGAGTATGCCAGGTTCATCGAGTTCATTGTCATCACTGCCAGGAGAAAAGACGTTAGTGTCAGGAGCCAGCCCCTTAGATTCGGGTGTCAAATCAAGAGTTCGAGAGCAAGTACAAAGTGGTCCAAGGTATCAGATGTTCAGTGAGGCATCGAGTGAGGCATCAAGACCAAGTCCAAAGGTTTTGCCAGTAAAACAGAAACAGGTATCACCACCGAAGGCTACACCAAGGGTGTTTAAGCCTAAAGCATCGAAGCCAGAATTGGATCAAAAGCTGGTGAATCGATTTGTCCAGCATGTGGCGTATGGAGAGCAGGATAAAGCCGAGGCGATGTTGCAGCGTGAACCTAAGTTAGTCTTAGGCAAAGGCGATTGTAAGGACCATGCAGGCAGAAAGTTTAAGGGCATCACAGGCTTTCAATATGCGCTATGGGCAGTGGATTGGCACATGTGGGAGATGATAAGGGTTTATTTGGATAAGGAAGATCCCGAATCAGCAGCGATACAATGCCAAGCCCAGGAAAGCCTGACAAGTGATCAAGGCCATGGAGCGCACTTTTCCTTTGAGCCATTGATGGCGGCCTACCAGACCTACCTAGACCGATTTGATGCTTTGTACCAAGCAAATAATTGGAATGAGCTGGCTCGATTATGGATCCATGGTATAGGAGGAGCGCAGCGAGAGGTTGTAGCGCACGTAGCGCAGGAGTATTGTCATCCGGACAGGGGATTTCATCCACTACCAGATTTTCAAGCGAAGCCCTTTCCGCGGCAACTAAAGGGAGATAAGGGAGACTGGTTTAGCAAGAAGCAACGGAGGAGGCTTAGGAGGGAAGCTGCGAGGCGGGCAGAGTGTCTGGATTTTCGTGGGGCGTGGTGATGCAATCCGCTCCTCGGCGGCTGTGGCCTGTTTGTTTGGCCGGGGCCTTCGGATTACCGCGGACCAGCGCGTGACTGCCGCGTAAGGACCGAACGTCGCAGCTTAATGGCACCTGTCAGGAGTTGTCACGCCACAGCACCTATGCCCGGCAGGGTGCGCAGTGGCTCCAGCGATAAGCAGCCCCCGCCAACCCAGGCGTGCTGAGGAGTGCCTGAAGCATAGGCAGTCCGCACGCAGCATAGTGCAGATGTTGATTGACGACAGGAGGTACGAACCCACCAACGTGCTCAACGTATAAGGTATTGAATTATTGCCGGATGGATTGCATCTGTGTTCAAAGCAATAACCTTATCAAGGGTCAGTGACAGGCATGGGGGATGTACCCTGTCGCCCATGCAGGTTTTTTACTTTCTGGGGTTTGCGCCACCAGAAAGTTGATTTCAGGGAAGTGAAAGACCGAGGCATCATCCCCAAAAGGATTGTTGTTTGTGCTATTTTGTGTTTTGGTTTGTGTGTTGATTTGTGAGTGTTGAGTATTGTGTTGAGCTGTGACACATTTACCCATTTTGGTTTTATGTTGAGAAAGAGAGAGCTTAAGTTCTTTGAGATGTAGATGAAGCTTTTTCTTAGCGTTTAAGTATTGCCTCTTGGTCTTGGCAAGTATGACGATATCGTCCATGTATCGCACGTAGAAGATGCCCTTTTGCTTTTCAAACGCTCTGTCTAAAGGAGACAGATAGAGTGCGCCGAAGAATGGTGAGATAATCAGCGTTGGATCATTAAATTGGACCGTTATTGCACAGTAAATTTGGGCAGAGTAGCTTCACCGAGAATTGCTGAATAAAGAGAGACAAAAGCGCTTTTGTATGGCATACTGTTTCGCTTAAATAGAAAGACTAAGGGGATGTGCATGTCTTCTGAGGCCCAAACTGTGCAGGCACAACAAAGCTCAGCTGCTTCTCAAAAATCCAACCTTCTCCCATTTATCATTTGTACTCTTGCAGCATTTTTTTACTTCTATGAGTTCTTTTTGCGTGTGATGCCCAGCGCTGTTACCCAAGAGCTGATGCATGACTTCGGCACACGTGCTGCTGGATTGGGAATTCTTTCTTCCATGTTTTATTGGGGTTACACGCCCATGCAGGTGCCTGCCGGCTTATTGCTGGATAGGTTTGGACCTAGACGCATTCTAAGTATCTCTATCCTCCTGTGTGCGCTAAGTACCTTTATTTTTAGTATTACCAGCAACTTGGTCATTGCCTCTGCCTCCCGATTTATCATTGGCATGGGCTCGTCCTTTGCTTACTTGGGTGCTCTGATTTTAGCTGCGCGCTGGTATCCCCCCAAACATTTCGCTTTTACTGCTGGATTGGTGCAAGTACTTGGCTGCATTGGCGCCATTGTTGGCCAGGCTCCTGTGGCAGCAGCCGCGCAACACATGGGTTGGAGATCAGCCATGACTGCTGCAGGCTTTATATGTGTGGCCCTATCCTTGCTGTTCTGGCTCATTATTCGTGACTACCCACCGGGGCATCCTCATAATCATAGTAAACCTGAATTTAGCCTTATAGAACAACTCACTGTAGTTTGCAGCAACCGCCAAGCCTGGCTGATAGCACTGCATGCTTTTACTACCTGGGCACCTGTTACTATCATTGGTGACTTGTGGGGAGCCTCTTTTCTTTCCTCTGAATATGGTTATACCAGTATTCAAGCAACAAGCTTGACAACCATGCTCTGGATGGGTGTAGCTGTGTGCGGCCCTATGCTGGGCTGGTGGTCTGCGTCGACTCGAAGCCGAAAAAAACCATTGATACTAGGCTCTATCTTGGGAATTATTTCTTCAATTGCGATTATTTACTGCCATTTGTCATGGCCGTTAATGCTACTGAGTTTGTTTACTTTTGGCGCTGCTGCGTCTTCGCAAGCAGTGACTTTTGGATTAATTCACGACCACATGCCGTCACATGTTGCCGGTACCGCAGTCGGTTTTAACAACATGGCCGTCATTTTTGGTGGTATCACCGTACAGCCATTGGTGTCCTTCTTGCTTGACCAACGCTTGCCAGGTAGCACAGCTTATACTGCTGGTGACTATCAGGCCGTGTTCATCGTTATCCCCCTCATCTTTTTGCTGGGTTTGTTTGTTAGCAGTTTTGCCCTCAAAGAAACCCACTGTCAGCATCAGTATGAGCCTTGATCTATGAATGAAAAACTACACCTGTTTAAAGGTTTTTACCCATTTATAGGCGTGATATTTTTAAACGCTTTTGTTGATCTCAATCATAAAATTTTGATTGCCGATACCCTATATAAAAGCATTGGTGATAGCAGTGCACTTGCATCGATGCTGGCGTTGCTCAATGCTTTGGTGCTCGTGCCTTATATTTTATTTTTCACCCCTTCGGGGTTTGCTGCGGACCACTTTTCCAAAGTTAAGGTAATTCGAACTACAGCAGCAACCGCTATCCCCATCACCATTGGTATTACTTTCTGCTATTACCAAGGCCAACTGTGGACGGCATATATGGGAACACTATTGCTGTCAATTCAATCAGCATTTAACTCTCCTGCAAAATATGGCTATATCAAAGAGCTTTTTGGCAATAGTCAACTAGCCAAAGCCAATGCCATTGTTCAGCCTCTTAGCATCATTGCCATTCTTTTCGGCACTTTGATACCGACCATAGCCTTTCAAATTATCATCAACAAGGCCCACCTTGCTGTGATGGAGCCAGAGGCGATTTTGAAAACCATTGCTCCTTTAGGCTGGGTGATGGTAATTTTATCTTGTGGCGAAACGGCGCTGGCACAGATGCTACCTGAGTTTCCCGCTGCAGACCCTGACTCTACTTTTAAGTTAAAAGACTATCTCAAAGCAAAATATACGCGTGAATACATTGCCAACAGTTACCACAATCCGCCAGTGATTGGTTCCATCATTGGCCTGTCTATCTTCATGGCCGTTAGCCAAGTGATGCTGGCTACCTACCCTGCCTACCTCAAAGAAATCATCCCAGATATCAGTGTGGTTTTCTCACAATTGCCCGTTGCCTTGGCAAGCATTGGCATCCTATTTGGCGCTTGGTATGCAGGTAAAATATCTCGAGGATTTATTGAAACGGGCATTATCCCTGTGGCTGCGCTTTGCTATTGCTTTGGCATCTACTATATTCCTTTGCTGGAAAGTAAAGCGATTATCATCACTGCCTTCATTATTTTGGGTTGTTTTTGTGGGGCTTTTATCGTCCCTCTCAACGCCCTTATCCAATTTAATGCTGGCAAACAAGATTTAGGCAAAGTCCTGGCCACCAATAATCTAATTCAAAATGTTTTCATGCTTGCCGCCTTGGTGACAACTGCCCTGCTACCTATGCTGGGCCTGACCTTATTGGCGGTGTTCAAAATTCTCTTTCTCATTACTTTTTGTGCGTCGATTTTTGCCATTTACCATTTGCCCCTATCGCTGATTCGTTACTTGCTCTACTTCTTTACCTCAGCATTTTTACGTGTCAGTGCCCATGGTATCCAAAACTTACCTGCCACGGGTGGCACTTTGCTCCTGGGCAACCACCTGAGTTATTTAGACTGGGCCATTGTACAAATAGCCTCACCTCGACCAATTCGGTTTGTCATGGCAAAAAACCTTTATGAAAAATGGTACTTTAATGTTTTTTTGCGTTTCCTTGGCATTATTCCTATCGCAAGAACAGCCAGTAAAAACGCCATTGAATCTGTTTCCCAAGCGCTTAATGATGGCGAAATGGTAGCCATCTTTCCTGAAGGCTACCTTAGCCGTAACGGCCAGATAGGCACTTTCCTCAAAGGTTTTGAAAAAAGTGTAAGAAATACTGGCGCCATTATTATCCCTTTCTATCACAGAGGCCTATGGGGAAGCTTTCTCTCCTTTGCCACTAAGCAATATCAGCGCACCTCAAGAATCCGTAGCAGGCATGTTTCCATTACTTTTGGCGAGCCCATGCCAAGCACCAGCACCGCTGAAGAAGTCAAACAAGCGGTACAAGCGCTATCGACACCTACTTGGGAGTACTACGTTAAGTCACTACCATCTATTCCGACTTTGTGGCTTTCGCGCGCTAAGCGCATGGGCAATGCATGTGCCATTGCTGACTCTTCAGGCATGTCCTTATCCTATCATGAGCTAATTGCAGCTGCCATGTTATTGGCGAAGAAGCTGAAACACATTGCACCCATCAATACTCAGCAAAATGTTGGTATCATGCTGCCACCTGGCATACCTGGTACCTTAGCCAACCTAGCCTGCTGGATCAACGGACAAACTGTCGTGAATCTCAACTACACAGCTGGAGAAGCCAATATCAGTCACGCCATCAAGCAAAGCAAAATCAAGACTATTCTATCAGCAGACAAGTTTTTGAATAAAATCTCTGCCAAAGGGTACCTGTTGCCAAATATCGATGACATGCTAGTGACGATAGAGTCTTTGCAGTCACCAAAAGACAAAGTAAAAATTGCCAAAAACCTATTTTTGGTTAAGGTGTTGCCATGCTTTATGTTGAGCACACTACTCATCAAGTACTCTCAGCTTGATGATACTGCTGCCATTCTCTTTAGTAGCGGCAGTGAAAGTGCTCCCAAAGGGGTCGAGCTGACCCATGCCAACCTCATTGCCAACAGCAAGCAAATTGCCAGTGTGTTTAACATGGAAGAAACCGATGCCGCCTTGAGTACTTTGCCTTTATTCCATGCTTTTGGACTGACCGTGACCACCCTCATGCCTTTGTTGGAAGGTTTGTTCTTTGTCTGTCACCCAGATCCTACCGATGCTGTTCAGATTGGCAAGCTGATTACTACACACCAAATTACCCTTCTCTGTGGCACTTCAACACTGTTTAAGCTTTACTGCAAACAGCCTAAACTGCACCCACTCATGCTTGACTCTGTACGTCTGGTAATGGCTGGTGCAGAGAAACTGAGTCCTGCTGTCTCTCAAGCGTTCAAAGAACGCTTTCACTTACCTATTTATGAAGGCTATGGCTGCACAGAGGTTGGCCCAGTGGCCAGTGTCAATTTGCCTGATGCCATACATACCTCTGACTGGCATGTGCATGTGAGTAACAAACCTGGCTCAGTGGGATTACCCCTGCCAGGTACTGCTTTTAAAATTGTTGACCCTGAAACCCATGTGGCTCTGCCCATTGGCGAAGCTGGCATGGTGTTGGTGGGCGGTCCTCAAGTCATGAAAGGCTATTTGGGCAACCCCAAGAAGACCAAAGCGGTGATAATCAAAGACTCGATGACTCGCTGGTATGTCACAGGGGACAAAGGCTTTCTTGATGAAGATGGTTTCCTGACCATCATTGATCGCTATGCACGTTTTGCCAAAGTGGCTGGAGAGATGGTCAGCCTTAGCTCGGTAGAAGGTGAAATTAATGCTATTTTGAGTAAATCTACAGATAAAGACAAACCAGAGTCTTGGGACTTGGCTGCCTGTGCTATCCCTGATGAAAAATCAGGTGAGGTTATTGTTGTGGCTTACAACTACCCTATTGAACCCGATGAACTTAAAAAACGATTAATGGCGTCAAGCATGCCAAAGTTTCATATCCCTAAAACTTTGCTAGAAATTGATGCTGTCCCCGTTCTGGGCAGTGGCAAAATAGATCACAGCAAGGTGAAGCAATATGTGCTGGATCAATTGAACTGACCATCTGCCCTTGCCTATAGCAAAAAAAGAATGTCGGGCAATCCTATTAAGATATCGGACAAATTGTAAAGATTAAGGGGAGTCTAAAGGGTTCAGAACAAGTCTATGATACCCCTGAAACAGCAGCCTGCACACTATCCTTCAATGATTCCATTTCCACATCCAGGGATGTCATCCCCTCATTTGCTGGTATTGTGGTCACCCGTGAATTTTCTATTTCGTCCAACAACTGCTTGTTAGACGCGGCTAAGTCTACTTCAGAAGAATCCACTACAGTGGTATCGATGCCTTCAATGGCGGCATCTAAATCTTTATTTGAGGCTTGTGTAAGATCTTCTTCTGTTGGCCTTTGGGAAAATGGCATAGCCACATCGTCATCAAATGCTTCTACAGCAACATCATCGGTGATATCCTCAATAAGGTCTTGGGAAGATCGCTGTACGGCATCATCTTCGTCAAGAGCACTGGCTAGAACTACAAAGTCTTCCATGTCTTGATTTTGGGTTTGTTCGGAGGCTGACAGCTCTGACATCAACGCAGCTAGACCAGCAGACCCAACCACTGCCGCCGAGCCAATCCCTAAAGCAAGGGCGGGGCTTAGCCAACCCATACCCAACCCCAAAAGAGAAAAAAGTATGGGGCCAACACCCAAGCCCATAAACCAACCACTGCTTAAGATTTCCTCAAGTTGTTCGCTTAATTTAAGCTGATCATTATTTTCACCTTCGCCTTGGACAGATAGGAGCCATACTTTGGTTACCCAATTCAATAGGACAAAAAACTTTCTCGTCAACACCGTCAACCAATCATAGCGTTTCATCAGCGACACCAATACCAGGCAAGCAAGCCCCAACAAAAACATGCCCCAACTAGGGTGACCCTGAGTGTACAAGCAATACAGGCCTAATGCTGCTAAGCCTATTAAGGTAATCCTACGCCATAGGGGAAAGTGCTGCACATCTCGTCGACGGAACTGGGGGGTGAATAACGTGCCTCGTTTCCCTCGCCGGGGGGCAGAGGGTAACTCGTCATCGATTAGGAATTTTGCCTCATTCATCAAGGACCTCCACACTCACTACATTATACCAGGAAGCTGAAATAGGACAAACCCTTATAAAACATGCTGCAAAAAAATCCTAGGCTGTTTCTTGAATTGTGGAGAGCATACTTCTAGAATGTTAAAAAACATTTGGATTTATCCAGGTCATGGGGTTACTCAAACAATCTAATCAAGCTGCTGCGACCCTGACACTGTCAGCGATCTCGCCGAAACACTGTAAGCTTGTTACAAATGAGCTGCGCTGGAAGCTGTGGCAAAGGAGTGAGTTGGTTGCTGAATCTCTAGAAGGTTCTCCCACATTTCTTCTACCTCCTGGCAGTTATGAATTGACTGCCCATCATCCTAGTTACAATACAACCAGCTTGGATCGCATCCACCTACCTCCAGACAGCATCACTGACTTGGTAGTACACCTTGATGGCGATACCACCCCCGATGAGTACCACATTGATGATGAGGATGCTTTTAACCCAGAATCAGAGTTTCAACGCCGTGAGCTTGACCGCAAAAGTCAAAGAGCCCTGGCGCGACATGATGATGTTTTGAAAAAACCGCCTACTCGCGAACAACTTCAGCAACAACAACAAGCGTTGCAGCGCAGTGGCATGGGCCCGATGGCTCACCCAATTTTAAGCCACATGGTTCAATTCGATGGGGCAGTTGAGCCGGAAGTAAACCCTGTCCCATCAGAAAATCCAGATACTGTTAATGAACTGGTGAACCAACTGGAGCTTACCATGCAGCCAGAATTTCACCCCAAACCACAATCAGGCCCTAGAACATTTGGAGGTTAAAGCATGGCTAGTTTGGCCAATACCATTATTTATCAAGACACAAAACAAGTTGCTGCGCTGTTAAGCCAAACACCAGATTTAGACTTAAATGCCCATGATGAATATGGCTTCACACCGTTGATTGAAGCCGCCATCATGGGAAAAAAACCTATCGCTAAATTACTTATCGATCACGGCGCAGATGTTAATGGGCAGGATCTGACCGGGGGCACTGCCCTTCACTGGGCTGTGGAGAATAGCAACCTCCCTCTCTGTGAGCTTTTGTTAAAAAATGGTGCCGATGCGAATGCTTTTAACCATGCCAGTCAGCCCGTGCTTATCAATCCTATTCTTCGCGACCAAGAAGAAATCAAAATGCTGCTTTACATGTACGGTGCTAGTCTGCCCTTTGCCCAGGACTATATCAATGCCAAGCTTATTGGTCATCGCTACCAATTGAGTAGTCAAGTTGATATCGTCAATCATAATGGTCATTTTATTTCCCTAGGTCTAGAAGGTTTTTTCCTAGAGTTTAGCACACATTTACTGAGCAACGATCTTCTGCAGTATCTCAGCAATTTTGCTGCCAGGCCGCACCGTAGCGTGTTTAAAGAATTGCACCAGACGGCACAAGCCCTGCTAGATGCGGCCGAGCTGGCACGCTTTCAGCAATATCAAATAGATATTGATCAACCAGAAATTAAACGGCGTATTAACCAAATCCTTGATAGCCCACTGCGCATTTTGCCTATCAATTATGAAGGTCATGCGATTAGTATTGTCACCTATCAAGATAAACTGATTATTTGCGATAGACGCATCCCTTCAGACACAAAATTTGTCGACACTTTGGTGATCTACCACATCAAGCACACAAAATTACTCACCAAAAAATTTTTAAAGCAGTTGATCTATGAGAAAAAGCCCGCCTCCGTTATCGAACAAGATTTGTACAAAATGCTCAAGCTTACCCCTGTTGCTCATATCATGATACCACGGCAAATTAGTGGCAATTGTTCTTGGGCAAATATTGAAGCAGCTGTGCCTGCTGCTTTGGCTTTGATATTGGAAAAAGTTGCTGGCATGCCAAAGGTGCTCAATAAGAAACATTCAGCGTTGAAATTTTTTCATCAATGGAATGAGTGGGGCAAAGATCAGGCCCTCAATCAATGCATTGAAAGTTTCTTTTCCGCTAGCGAACCTCGAAAAATATCAAAGGCCTCGCTGCTTGCCTCTGTGCTGTTTCAGCGATGTGGTCTGCATATCACGAAAGACTTACCTAGAATCCACAAGATTTTAACCATATTAAAACGTCCGGAATTACGGCATGTTTTGGAGCACTATATTCAGATCTACCACACACGGACCAAACCAGGCAAACACTTATTGGCATTGATTGAAGATTTTGAAGATACCCATTGAGCCTATAAATAACTGTAAACGCGATGATGCCAACCATTTAACCATTCTTTCTGGTGACTATCTTGGGCTGCATGTAATACCCTGCGGGCCAGAACAACATCGGCAGCCCAGACAAATGCCTCTATGGAGGACAAATTTTCAGGCGCTTTAAGCATTTGTCGCATCACTTGCAGCAAACCCCAGTCGTGATGCTTATTGCCCAAGCCGCCACCTTTGAAGTTTAGGTAATCAACTAACGCAAAAACACCCTTGGGAGTTGTCATCAATTGATTGAATTTCACAGAGGCTGCCTCACGCTCTGATGAGGGTATTTGATTTAGTATAGATGGAATGGTTTCTGCTAGGCGCAATACCATGTACTGCGCCTGCAGGGGAATTGTTTCCACCAGCAGAATTCTGAGTGTGTTCATCTTATCGCTTTTTGCCTGTTTTCTGAATGTATCACGATCAGACCAAGGGCAATAATGGCCTTGTTTTTCTCTTAGCCAATCTGGTAAGTTGATGCCATGTTTGTCCAAATAGCGTAGCAGCTTGGCAAATGATTCGCCATGTTCTGGGGTAACGTTTTTAGGATACCAAATAAAATGGCCAATACCCATGGATGCGAAGGATTCGCCTTTGACCCAACTGGTCAGCCCAGCCACTTTGCCACCACTCTCGTTATACCAGACTTTCACCCCGATTTTTAACGCCATGGATTCGTCTAGGTATTCCCTTGCTAAGACAGGACATGCCAAAAAGATCAACATTAGCATGCGTCCAAAGCGCTTCACGTTAAGCTTCCTCTACCACAATGACAGCAACGAAGTTTATCAAGCTTTTGCCACTGGCACTAGGCAAAATGTGCGTGAATTGGCTTAACCCTACGGCAAAGCCTAGTATTTATCAAGCTGCCATAGGCAATCGCAGAAAAACCTTTACAAGCCAATTTCTCCCTTGCTAGTATAGCGGGCATGCATGGCGTCACCGTGATAAAGTGATGGTATAATGAGGCGAATGCATGGATCGCATAATTCTAGCGTGCCATATGGTTTAGCGGCACCTTTCTGAGGCTGACGGATAAGCCCTTTTCTCGTGTACTACGACACTTTGTTGTTGGCGCTACGTGTTGACTTTGATAAGGCAAATCATGAAAATAGAAATTCTGTCCTCCCCCGATTATTCCTCGCACCGTTCAGGTCTTGCGTGGATTGACAATAGTGGGGACAATTTTGCATCCAAAATTCCTGATAACCAGATAAACAACCTACTTTCCCAGCTTTCTGCTGAAACAATAAACAAACGCCAGATTGATACAGGCTACCCTTCAGGTACGCTGGCGGTTTATCAGCTTACGGTCATTGCTTTCGCTCATCTAGAAGCTCTTTCCGACGTTAAGACTGAGGATATAGACAAAGCTAAAATCCACGCAAAGTTTGCTTTGCGCACTTTGCATGACCTTACTTGTACTATCCATTTCAAACCTCTACTCATCTTTTTGAAACATCGCCATCCTAATATTGCTTATTTCTTTGGAAAGCAACTTGACCAGCTTTTGGGTCAAAGTTCCCTTTTGAGTCTAGCACAACAAGAAAAAGTCTTGGCTGTTATTTCCGCCATTTCCCATTGGCCAGCACTACAAGAAAAACGCAATACATTGGCGCTATTACAGAGAACTGAGCTCTTGAAACAGTCTCATGCCTTTAGGCATATCGAGCAACATTTGGAGCAGCTCCCAACGGATAAAGCAAGTGATTCTGAAAACAATTTAGATATTGCTGCCATTAGAAAAATTGATAGTAATTTTGCTATGGACTCATTTGAAGAAGTATCAGTGACCAAACGTTTAAGTACCTATGTTGTTCTTATTGCCACTATATTATTGGCTACTTACCTGCCAGGCACGATTCCTGTTGCCGGTGTAATCTTGGTGATTGCGACCCCCATCTTGGCATTATTCTTCACCAACAAGCTGATCAATAATATTAAAGAATGGCGCATTACCCTAACCAATAAGGTTGCAAAAAGAAAAGCTGAGGTGCAGAAACGCTTACTGGTAAGACAACAGTCAACCAAACAAATGATTCAGTTTATAAAAGATGCTGTTAAACGACTTGCTGATGCAGATTCTGTTATTACAATTTCTCAATTGGCCGATTACTTTTTTCAATTTTGCGAAGAAAATGGTGTTCAGGAAAAATGTGTGACATCATTTGTTGAGGAGATGTTTGATAACACTGACATTAAATCACAACGACCTAAACTGTTTGCAGCCTTTCTCTCCTGCATAACACCGACAGGAACTAAACACTCATTATCAAGTGAGGCGCAAACCATTTGGCAATTGCTTTTTGCTCGGGTGATTTTGTCCATTGACATTAGTAATGACAGTGCTGAAATGCTTCCAAAAATACTTAGAAAAGTATCAAAAGAAGCACTGCTGCGCTTCCTTAGCATAGAAGGAGCTTCTCATGAAAGCACTGATGAAATTCAGCAAGCCCTTGCCTTGGTATTGCAGCACTGCGAAATAACTGCCAAGGATTCGCGTAACCTTATCACACAAAAGGTCAATCGATCGGCGCAACTTAGTCAAAATTTTGAGGTGAATGACGAAGCTTCAGAGATTTCTCCGCAGATGGCACTTGATAGCATTGCCAACCATTGGTATGAACTCACTAGCCAACTGCTAACCAGTACAGAACCTGCTATGCTTTCTATTACAACTGCCACGGTTGCCTACCTGAATACAGTTAGTGAGTTGGCTTCTGATAATCAAGCATCTTCCGAAGAAGAAGACGTATCAGCGCAACAGCTAACCCTGCCAAATCGGGGGTTATTGCAGCACCTGCTTGACCAGCAGCATGAATACGGGCCCAAAGAAGTGTTGCAGAAAACGCTCGAATCAGATCCAGCACTCAAGTTAGTTGCAACCTCATCTGATCAGGCCTTTGTGCTTAGCCTTGACACCATTGTCAAGGCCACTGATGCAAATGCCAGCATGGACTTGATTGCCATGATGAAAACACGCCCATTAAAGGCAAGCTTACTGGATACAGATCGACTTGGGGAACGTACCCAATGGACGGTTGCCTTGATCAATCGACTTGCTACTGCTAACAGCGTCGCGACGTATCGTATTGCTAGCGCCTACTTGGCTGCTGGATTGCCGTCTGAAGAGCAGTTAGAAGCAATTGCAAATGCGCTGCTATGCTGTCACCATTTTCTTGCAGATAATGCTAAAACTCAAGCATACATGGACATGTTGCAGGTACTGGTGCATCGATATGACTTCTACCTTCATACAGAATCCCTAGAACTAGCTCACCGCGTTTCTATGCCAGATGCTGACACGGCTACTGAAGACAAACAAGCTTCCCGTGAGTCATCGCTTGCGCTGGCCATTTTAAATTTAGCTCGTCATTTGGTAACTGAAAAAACAGCCAGTGATGGCACAACAAGCGAGCCTCTTGAGATCATAGGATGTCTGCTCCCTAAGTATAGTAAGACTGTTTCATCTGTTGCTTCAGAAGCTTGGGAAAACAACTACAAAGCACTGAATGCTGCTATCATTAAAGACTACCGTGGCTTTAAATCTGCAGAAAAAAGAATAGCTAAAATATATAACGAGCACCTCGCTCCTTCTAATCTCTTTTTAGAGGCTTTGCCAAAACTTTCCGCCGCACAGATAACAAAACCCTATACCGGCATGTGGTCTCGCAGTGAGAGGCAGGCTATTGTAGATTCCAATACTGATAAAATTGGCCAGCATTATAGCAATATGAATTAAGCCACTCAACTGATGGTACCCCAGCTAGATAGCCCTTAAACTTAAAGGAAGATTTTGACATGATGCAATCACACTTCCCCACCCCACCTTCCCTAGCCCAAGGCCCATGCGCACTAATAATAATATTTCCCTGGGGACCTACTACTCAGTCCATTCATTTGAATGAGCCTATTCTCTAAACCTTTACACAAGCATTTTATGCAAGGAGTGCCCATGACAATTATCCACCCCAATCAACCCATGCCTTTTGCTATTCATCCTTTTCGCACCCAAGTTGATGCGCCAAGCTCCCATGCAAAATACCAGAGCTTGATAGCCAATTTGAAAAATCGGTACGGCCCTTACTGTCACCTTTCTCGCCAACGTGGTAAGCGCCTGGATGTGGTGTTTCATCAAAGCCCTGGATATTTGCTTGGGGAAATGACTTGGGAGGCTCTAGGCAAGCCGCCTAATGCGATTTATTGCGAAACACTGCCACAACAAAATCAAGTCTTGTTAGTCATCATCCACGATGGCCATGTTTATTTGGATACACGCTTGCCTGCAACCGCGCTTATTGAAGAGCTTTACCCACTATCACAAACAACAAGACATTACGATATTACCATTCATGGTAAGCTGCCTCATGGTGCCTTAGAGTCTCTTTTCCCCCAAGCCACTATATCGACCCTAAGTCATTCGCTGCTATGCCAGCTATCGCCGGCAATGCATCTTCAACTCCAAGATGTTGATGCCTTACCTGTTAGAAGAAGATGGCTCAACCTATCCAATGTCCAAGGACTGCTAGAAAAATGTTCATGGCTATTTATACAAGGTAAAACCATTACAACGCCATAAAGGAGTATCGATATGACACTTGGCTTAAGAAATGCCCTACTTTTTATTATGACCTTAACTTTAGGCTATTTACTTTGGGCCATTACAGTCTTGTACCAGCAAAATGGCACAACACTGTTGGTTTCAACACCTATGACCAAAGAGCAAAGACAAGCCTTGAATGCACTGCAGATACAATATCAAATCACCCATCTCAAGCGATTAATTCTTGCTGAACACTGTGCCATACTTGAGTCTAAGCTTGTCATTGCAGACATACGCGAAAAGCATCCAGGGCTGGAGGCTGAATTATCGTTTAATGTAGCTTGGCCCAAAGACAATGTTACTGCCATTCTCTCAGACACCAACGTTGCACCTGCAAATACTGTGCCTACCAAGATCAAACCAACCCCAACACAAGTGACTGCCAAGTCCCTTGATAAAAAGAACCTTACACCTGCGTCGCTGGCAAAAAAAGAAAATCACTTGCTGCATCTGAGCCCCCAGGAAACAAAATCTTTTCATGCGTTGAAACATTTTATTGCTGAGAAACGACAAAGCAAGCCAGAAATATTGACTTCGGATGAAAAAGTGCTGTTAGCCATGCCAACAAAACACTATACCATTCAGGTCTTTGGCGCCCGTTCACCAAAAACCATTCAAGATTTTATTGAGAAGCATCATCTAATCCATACCCGAGTCTTCCACAGCTACTATTTAAATCACCCTTGGTACACCCTAGTACTTGGCAAATACAAAACCTATGGTGATGCTCTAAATGCGTTAAAAATCTTACCGAACATGCATGAAGAACCTTGGATCAGGCCTATGTCTAGCGTCCAAGCAGCCATAAAGCTTTATCGGTAGCCATCAAAGACATTGTTTCCCTGACGAGTAAAGAGGAACCGAGGATCAGCGAGCCTAAGAGCGCATTGCGAGCCCCCTCGGTCTTGCTTTACAAAAGCCCAAACAAATGCCTCTGTTACTTCTGCAAGCCTCTAGGACGACATGACTCTATTCGTCCCTACTCGCTCTCACAGCAGTCGATTGCCTGGCAATCTTCAAGCCCTGAGAACAGGGCTGGTTGGCATACTTAACTCTTATCCTCAAACAACACCTCAATACGGCTGTTTAAGCCCCCAGTGTAGCTATCTGTGACAGGCTCTTCGGCGCCAACGCCTTGAACAATCATGCGATTTTGTGCCACACCATTGGCCCAAAGATATCCTGCTACGACGCGAGCGATTTGCTTGGAGTAGCGCTGCTGCTGTTTGACTTCACCGAGGAAATCACTATGACCAGTTACCTGAATGATTGATTTCGGAAACAGTCCCACAAAAGCATTCATGGTTGCCATAACTTCAGCTTTATTTTGTTTTAGTGTGGCAGTGCCTGGTTCAAAAAACACCGCACTTGGAATCACCATACGCACTTGGTCACCTAATAAAATTACCTGTATGCCACCTTGTTGTAGCTGGTGCATTAAGATGGATTTTTGACTCAAGCCCAGCTGGTGAACGTGCTCTCTGGCTGACTGAGTAATCACTCTGCCATGCTGAATGGTACGCTGCAATAGGCGATCATTGCCTGAGCTTGCTGGATCCTCAATATTTGTACCAATAAACGTACTGGCTCCAGCCACACAAGGGCTCAACAAACAAGTCCCTAGCACCATACCCAAAAACTTCTGTCGCATATCAATCTCCACGCTTAACTATTCTACTTCACCAGCGAGTAACACGTTTCCAGACTTACTGGAAAAAGGCGTATAGCGTTTAGGACGCTTGAAGTATTCAACTCGACTTGATGCAATGGCATAGGCAGTTAAACCATCTACCGGAAGCACTTTAGCAAGCGACTTGTCCGCTGTTTGTACTGTCACTTCCTTGGCTCGCAACCAACGTGCATCAATCTCACTGTCGTCGTAGGAGGCAAAATAGCTGTTTTGCGAACGTCCACTCAGGGCAACCTTAGCCCCGCCACTACTGTATACCTTCAAATCTTTTGCATCTACCCACTGTGCATTCACAGAAGTTTTACCTGACACAACAACGTTCGATAAATCTACAGGACCAGTGAGGGACATGTCTACTGAGCCCGCCAAATGTATAGAAAACGGCCCCAAAACATCCAAGCCTTTTGCTTCCACATGACCTTGCCCAACGACATTTACTTGGTGCAAATCTGCAGCATGTATTAGAACATGCACCCCTCGTGGGGCTTTGATATTTAACATACCATTGTTAACAGATGTTTTGACATATTTGAATAAAACGGGATTACCAGAAACAATCACCGAGTTACTTTCACCACCACCAATAATCTCAATGTCATTAATGTACTGACTATGAACAGCAGAAAACTCAGGTACTTTTAGTGATTTCTGTCCCCAACTCAATGCCATTGCCGATATGCTCGTACAACAGCAAATTCCAAGCACCCAAGCTCGAAAATGGCTTCTCATGACTTCCCTACTCCTATGTTCAAGCTATCCCTACCTGTATCTAGGGTTCTACGTGTACTGCCAGTACATCACAATGCGCAGCATGCAAAATACCGCTGGCATTACCTCCAAACAACATGCCCATGCCATGGTGTCCATGGCAGCCCACAACAATGAGGTCACAAGTTAGCTCTTCAGCCAACTCCATTACCCCTTGTTTAATTGAACCCTCAACCAAATGCCAAGACACTTTATCATCACCAATCTCTTCCACCATCTTGGTCAAACATTGTTTGGCATAGTCGCGCAATGCCTCGTCAAGATCGCTGTTTAGTGTCATTGGTGCTTCTGCACAGCCATAAGCCATGGGGCTATGTTCCAGTACGTGAACTAAACAAAATTCTGCATCAGAGTGCTTGGCAATCATATGAGCTCTGGCAACAACCTCTGCGCTTTCTTTGGAAAAGTCGACTGCACATAAAACGCGGCGGTAATGCAACATAATCGGTTATCCTTACTTTCTCATGTTATCTTGTTATACACCATATTTGTGAGCTTCACAAAGTTTTCCAGGGAAATTTGCTCGGGGCGTAGATTGTCCCACTCGGCAAAGTCGCCCAACTGATCTTCGGGGACAAATTTCTTAAAGGTGTGCTTCATCATCTTCCTTCGCCAGATAAATGCCTGCTCAATCAGAGCAGCAAAAAGTGACCTATCGGCCAAATTCCAGCTTTGATCAGGGACAACACGGATCACTGCAGACATGACCTTGGGTGGTGGGTCAAAAGCATTAGGCGGCACGACAAACAATTTTTCTACTGAGCACTCCACCTGAGTCATTAATGTCAAGCGACCGAAAGCCCGAGTACCAGGCTTAGCCACCATGCGATCAACAACTTCTTCTTGCATCATAAAAGTCATGTCGGCAATGGTAGCTTTATGTGCCAACAAATGAAACATTAAGGGTGAAGAAATATTGTAAGGAAGATTGCCTACCACCCGCAGCAACGGTCCGTGGCCCACTTTTAAGCTAGAGAAGTTCATACGCAAAGCATCTTGCTCGTGAATGTGAACATGGCTTTGGTCAGCGTAGCGCTGCTGTAAAACAGGCACAAGATCACGGTCATATTCAATCAAATCCAAGCGGCCTGATAGCTCGTAGGTTTGCTGCACAAGTCCATCGGTAATACTGCCCAGACCAGGACCAATTTCCACCACGTGTTCACCAGCGCCGACAGCAATAGCTTTAACAATATGATTGATCACACTTTCATCGGTGAGAAAATGTTGCCCAAAACGTTTTTTTGCTTTATGTAACACAAGGCTTTACCCCTTTATTGTTGCACAAGCATACACCAAGCCTATGCGCCGCCTCAATGGCAGCCAGCATACTTCTGGGGTTAGCTTTTCCAGTACCAGCTAAAGACAAAGCCACACCATGATCGACTGAAGTGCGTATCAAAGGCAGTCCCAAAGTGATATTGACGGTTTCACCAAAATCTTGAGACTTAATCACTGGCAATCCTTGATCATGGTACATTGCTAAAATTACATGGTAACACTTTCTTTTCTCAGGAGTAAAAGCTGTGTCTGCTGGTAATGGTCCTTCAACCAACATGCCTTTGGACTGATATTGTTCGATGACAGGCTGAATGATCTCAATTTCTTCACTACCCAAATACCCTGATTCTCCAGCATGAGGATTTAGCCCACATACGCCAATGCGAGGCTGTTTAATGGCAAAAGTCTGCTGTAAGGACTGATGTAGCACGTCCAATGTCAAGCTGAGTCTTTCTTTGTTTAATGCACCCGGCACTTGTGCCAATGGCAAATGTGTAGTCAACAACGCCACCCGCATGCGTGAAGAGACCAGCATCATCACCACATGCTTAGCCTTTGTGCGTTCAGCCAAATATTCTGTGTGCCCTGAAAAAGGGATGCCAGCTTCATTAATCCCTGATTTCTGCAGAGGCCCTGTAACCATAGCGTGAAAATGCCCTTGTAGGCAACCTTGCACCGCGACATCTAAGGTCTGCAAAAGATACTTAGCTGCACCCACCGCAGGTTTGCCCGGCAGCATATTGTTGGCAGCCAAAGGCACATCAATCAATGGTAATACTCCTGGCTGATGGACCTCTATTTGCTTAACTTGCTCTAGGGTTATGGTTTCTAACTTGACCTGGAGACCTAACAAGCTTGCCCGTTGTTCTAGCAAGGCTTTATTACTGATTGCAACTATGGGCCTAGGCAAAGCTTTTCCTGCGGACACTAGAACAATATCTGGGCCTATGCCAGCGGGCTCACCAGGTGTTATAGCGAGAGGCAACATCGCCTTACCCCAGTTTATACATTGACTTTGATATAGGCCAGGTCGCGCATTTGTTTTAACCAGCGCCCACGCTTCTCTTCAAGCTTTTGCATAAATAATTTCTTTCTTAGCAAATTTTTGCTTAAGCTTCCACTTTTGGCCTTCAATACTAGCACGTGGTAACCGTTATCAGCCTTGATAGCTACCGTACTTTTATGCGGCACAAGATCCGAAATTTCACTGGCGAATATATCTGGCAGCTGTGCCAATGTTCTCCCAGACATAGCGGTTTTTTGGATATCGTGATTGACCGGATCTTCTAACAACCTTTCAGCTGATGTGCCTTCCTCCAGTTGTTTGGCGAAACCCTGCATGACTCTTCTTGCTTTGTTTAAAGCTTGTTGGCCTTCAGCGGGCTGCCAATAATCCATAACATCGTATTTCACCATGTCTTGCTGCACCTTTTGCCACCATTGTGTCACCTCGTCATCGGTGACCACTATGCTTCGACCTAAGGATGAACCAACCAATTTTTGGATGATCATTTGCTCTTTGATGTTTTGTTTAAATGTATCAAATGATACATGATCTTCTTTTAAGGCTGCTTTAAATTCGGTCTCTGTGAAATGTTTTTGTTTTGCAATATTAGCAATAGTCTCAGAAAGCTCTTGATCGGTGATGTCTATCCCCTGCTGTTTGGCCATTTGCAGCTGCAAACGATTATCTATCATTAAATCTAATACTTGCTTTTTCATCATAGCCATACTAGGTAAGGCGACACCAGAGGATTCCGCGTGGCCTTTTGCGATGGCGATGTTATTATTAAGCTCAGCCAGTGTGATGATGTGATCGTCAACCACCGCCGCGATGCCATCTTTTGCTAGGGCAAAAGTGTGCAAGGGTACCAGCGCCAATAGCAGTGATGCTGCCAGCAACTTTCTTATTCTCGGTAAAACAGACATAAGCTCTCCCTCTTGCCAGACTTTCTGGCGTTATTTCACTGGACCCATCATTTAATGACTAGCCATACCCAGTATGGATTTCCCCATAGTATCTTCATAGCTTGGATTAAAACTTTGGATAAACGATGTGCCGCTTCCGCCACCGACGCTACCTAGCCCTTTTAATAGAAACTGCACATACACTAAGTTGTCATAGTGCCTGCTGGCATCGAGAGACTCTTGTACCAGTTGTCGTCCAGTCAATACGCGCACAGTCCAACAACAGCTTTCGTACTTCAGACCTACCATGCTTTTTTCGGCATGATTGATAGAAATATCATAATCCCAGCCTAACAATACCTGCCATTTGGTTGTCACTGGCAAAATCAAACCAGTGTTGACAATGTGCTTACCATCTCCGTTAGCGGCGCTGGGTCGTAAATGTGTGTAATTGATGTCGAATTGTTTTTCATTGCCTCGGGCGAAATGGAAACCAAATTCTGAACGATCAACATGATTGCCTCCTGGCAACCAGACCAGGGAGCTGTGCAGGTTTCTTTGCTCATCCAAATTATAATTCATCACCCCAGCAATAGGTGAGAAGCGGTCATTTGCCGTTTTGTCATCGGTACAACCCGTGGCCAAACAAGTACGTCGTTTGTCAAAAGCGTATCCAGTACCCAGGGCTAAGCGCAGACGCTCACTACCGGTCTTGCTATCTAAAAACCGTGTCTCAGCGCCTAGGGCTATACGGTTTTCATCGCTTACCCTATCATGGCCAATGAATCGCTGCCAGGTGAACAATTGATCATAGCTGGACACTTGCCAGACAGTATCAAAAGTAGGGATATCGTCTTGCTGTTTATACGGTGTATAAACGTAGTAAAACCGTGGCTCTAGGGTTTGGACAAAATCATGCCCGTGAACACTCAGCTTGCGATCAAAGCGCATACCAGAATCCAGCCACAACGTATTGAAAACACGGTGGGGGGTCTCAGGCACACCAGCAGATTGATCTTCCAAGTCGTACCAAGTCCCCTGAGCTAACCAGGCGGGTGTGACATAGGCGAAAGCAGACTTGAATGGCACCGCAAATGTTGAGCTCAAGTGGCTTCTCTTGGCTTTTACTACTGGCGCTTTGGTGGTGAAGTCACCCTTACGATCAAAGTTAACCCATTCTGCATTCCAGCTCCACTTCGCACCATGAAAATAAGGCATGGTTTTGGTCAATGACAAATAAGGTAACTGTCGATACATATCAAAACTTGGTTTTTGGTTGATTTGATGCAAGGCTTGGTGATCTTGCAGCCGAATCACACCCTCCCACTCACCTTGGGCATAGGTGGCTTCCATTTGGTTCAGTAACTGGTCTTGGGTGGTTAATTCGTTACCCAAGCCTAAATCACGATAGTAGTAAGGGTCGGACACATGGTGGTAAGCGATATTAGCCTTCCAAAAGCGCCCCCAATGGGCTTCATCAGTAAATAACAAACGGTAACGGCTGCTGCTGGCACGTGCCAGTTGATTTAAGTAAGGTTTGTTGGTGTCATTGTCAGTGTAGGTGGCTGCCGTTGCAGTTTTGAACTTGGCAAACATGCGATCGTGTTCAAGCAAACCGTATTCGAATTGCCCTGAGTGATGCTGAGTTAGATAGCGCGCCCGCAAATTGCTCTCCCAACCTCGTTCTTGAATGAAACGTGGGGTGATGGTGGCATCGTAATTGGGTCCCAAATTCAAATAAACCGGCAAGCTGATGTCGGTGTGATGTTTGTTGCTATAAGCAAAGGAAGGCAGCAACATCCCAGTATGTCGCCGCTCATCTAAAGGAAACATGAAATATGGGAAATAAAAAATGGGTAACTTATGCACATACAAACGCGCGTGAGTGATACTGCCCCACCCTTCGTCTTTGTCTAAATCCAAACGTGCGCCACGCAAGTGCCAAGCCTCACGTATTGGAGGGCAAGTAGTGTAGGTGGCATCACGCATTTTGACCAAATCTTTGCCTTGTTTTTTGATCTTTTTAGCTGAGCCTCTTCCAGGCAGTACGCCAGACACAGAAGAACTATCCATGCGAAAGATCACGCTTTCCAGATTGGCATTTAAGGAACGCAAGTCGACACTGGCTTTATCACAAAAAACCGTAATGCCAGGTAACCAAAAATGCACATGCTCACTTAAAGACAAACGCTGCATGTATTTACTCTGAGGGTCACGAAAAATATCAGCATGCTCGGCATTGGCATAGTATTTACCATGATTGACTTCCACGTGACCATCAAGCACCGCAAGGTTTTCATCGTCCAATACTTCGGTTTTGTCTGAGCTTAAAGTCAAGCCAAGATGATCTTGCGATGTATTATTGGCACTAGCAGTTGCAGAGTGTGGAACACTATCGACGTATTTACCATGACAAAAGCTCAAAACCAGAAAATCACGTTGCCATCCTAGCAATTGGGCTTATGGCTAGAAAGATCCACTACAGAGGTTTGGGCACCAGCCTCAGAACACTGGTCAGCAAAGGCGGCACCTAAACCTTTAACATACAATGCGTTTTAGTCATGTTTATCGCAGCATGTTAGATGAAAACGCTAGTCTAGCGTCTTCTCAGCTTTTTTTCCATGCCTAGTTTGGAAAAATATAGGCGCAAAGAGTAGCTTCCGTTTTTAGTATAATGGTCCTGTTTAAACTAAAGCCATTTTGGCTGCTTAGAAGTGGTATCAGTGGGGTGGCAAAAAACCAACCAGCCAACACCTTTGTAGAGGGAAATCATCTCAACAAAGATACTTGTTCACTTTTCTTAACCCAAACTCATTAAAAATGCTTTGCTGGCAACAGCTCCCCAAATAGTCGCCCTGTGGAGTGATAGCTGCATCTTTCCAAGGTCATAAAATCAGTCGTTCTGTCTCTAAATGATGCATCTTGCTGCAACTTGAGGGAAATATCCCGTATTGTATTTCAAAGTCAAAGTTGGCCTAATAAGCTATTAATACAATAATCAGGGAATATTGTAAAATGCATGGTAGGCGGAAAGGCAGGAAGGGGGAAACTTGGCCATTAGTCGGATTGCCAATATGTTTGATATTGGTCTTGTGTTGTCAATTCAAAACAGCAATTCTCGCTGAAGCTACTCTGCCCAAATGTTCTGTGCAATATAGGCGCATCTCCCTGTAAACCCTCTAAAACTAATTTAAACTTCAGTCTTTTGCCCATTTTTTTTCCGCTTCATTGTCTTAGCCTCCTTGTCTAGCTGTGTAAAGATGTGGATCGGTTTTAGGGGGCACCCCAGTATGGTTGTAAGTTTCTGCTCTGCGAACCTTCTTCCTAGCACTGATTGTTTAATAACTTCACCATCCACCATATTATTTCTCCAAAAAATAAATTAAAGTGGACCGGTTTTAATGGGGCCATTACAAACTGGTAAGTGGGGTAGTATCATTTTTTCTATCTTAGTTTTGGGGAAGCCCATTGTTCCTGTTATACCTAGTTAGAATCATGAGACTCAACAGCTGCTCGTACAATCATAAACAATCCGCCGCCAACCCTGTTTTCAAGTCACTGTCCTGCTCAAGCCAATACCATTGTTGCAACTTGGTTTCGTCGCTACGCTTCAAAAGGAGAAAACTCCCTGTTTTGGCTCTTCTACTTTGAGTGGACCAAAATATCTTCAGACCTTGTTAAGGATTTCATTCAGGGAAAATATCGCCCTGAACCTTTACGAAAATATTGCTTTACCGATGATTGCCTTCTCGTTTGGACTTATACTGATCGTTTAATCATTAGACTCATCTTAACCATCATCAAACCCACCTTTAAATACGCTATTTCGCCCCTTGCTTGCACTCAAAGGGCCTGATGGCGTCAAGCACGCCATCGCATCAAGTACAAAAGTTCTTAATACAAACGACTATCATTACTTTATCAGAGCCGATATCAAAGGCTACCATGCCAATATTGACCATCAGATCCTTAGATCAGCTATTCGGAGCAATACCAAGAGATCCTAAGGTAAGGTACTACTGCTTTCGTCACTGCATTAAACTGATGATGATGGCATACCCGACATTCTCCTAACAAGGTATTCCCAGAAGAAGCTCTATCTCACCTTCTTCGATGCACTCTATCTGTCTCCTCTAGACAGAGCCTTTGAAAAGCAAAAGGGCATCTTCTACGTAAGGATACATGGACGATATCGTCATGGCTGCCAAGACCATAGAGGCAATACTTAAACGCTAAGAAAAAGCTTCATCTACATCTCAAAGCACTTAAGCTCTCTCTTTCTCAACATAAAACCAAAATGGGTAAATGTGTCACAGCTCAACACAATACTCAACACTCACAAATCAACACACAAACCAACACACAAAATAGCACAAACAACAATCCTTTTGGGGATGATGCCTCGGTCTTTCACTTCCTAGGCGTCAACTTTCTGGTGGCGCAAACCCCAGAAAGTAAAAAACCATGGGCGACAGGGGTACATCCCCGTACCTGTCGCAGAGCCCTTGATAAGGTTATTGCTTTGAACACAGATGCCGTCAATCCGGCAATAATTCAGCAATACCTTATACGTTGGGCACGTTGGTGGGTTCGTACCTCCTGTCGTCAAATCAACATCTGCACTATGCTGCGTGCGTGGACTGCCTATGCTTCGAGGCACTCACCTCAACACGCCTGGGTTGGCAGGGGGCTGCTTATCGCTTGGCCACTGCCAACCCATGCCGAGGCATAGGTGCTAATGTTGACAACTCACGACGGGTCGCATTAAGCTGCGACGTACGGTCCTTACATAGCTTAGTCACTGCCGGCCCGTCTCGCTCACTCCCACCACAGGCCTGCTAAGGCCGCACCGGGCGGGCGCGGGGCCCACGCCACGGCCCCGGGCGCGCCACCACGAAAATCCAGACACAGTGCCCACCTCACCCAGCTCTCCTAAGCCTCCTCCATTGGGGAAGCAGACTGTACTCAGGGCTCCTCATCTCCCTTTAGTTGCCGAGGAAAGGGCTTCGCTTGAAAATCTGGTACTGGATCAAATCCCCTCGCCGGATGACAATACTCTTGCGCTACGTGCGCTACAACAGCTCGCTGCGCTCCTCCTATACCATGGATCCATAATCGGTCCAGCTCTTCCCAATTCCTTGCTTGGCACAAAGCATCAAATCGGTCTAGGTAGGTCTGGTAGGCCGCCATCAATGGCTCAAAGGAAAAATGCGCGCCATGGCCTTGATCACTTGTCAGGCTTTCCTGGGCTTGGCATTGTATCGCTGCTGATTCGGGATCTTCCTTATCCAAATAAACCCTTATCATCTCCCACATGTGCCAATCCACTGCCCATAGCGCATATTGAAAGCCTGTGATGCCCTTAAACTCTCTGCCTGCATGGTCCTTACAATCCCCTTTGCCTAAGACTAACTTAGGTTCACCCTGCAACATCGCCTCGGCTTCATCCTGCTCTCCATACGCCACATGCTGGACAAATTGATCTACTTGATTCTGATCTAACACCGGAGCTGGAGGTGTCGGTTCATAAGTCTTGCTGTGAGTAAATAAACTAAAACCGTTAACTTTGATCCTCTTAACTCCTCCCTTTTGTTATCTCTGATCCATCAAACTTCTGATCTCGCTGCCATGAGCAAGGGATGATCCATACTTACGCTTCTATACCTTGCAATGTGTACTTACTAACTCGTCCGTCAAACTTTTACTCTTACCTCACCAATGACAATGATTCTGAAGCTTGGTCCTGCAGCGCCTCACTGAGTGCTTTTAAGTACGCGATGCCATAGCTTCTAGCTCCTCACGCTTGCCTGCTCGCTCTAATTCATTGTGCCTTAGCCCTTCTCTTATCCCTGACTGCGAAACTTTTCCTTCCGCTTCTAGTGCTTCGATTTTGTTGCCATCTCCACAATTCTTTCCAACGATTCTGATCACTCAAGCTCTTCAGTGATTCACGTAATTCGCTCCACCCTCTTCAGTGCTGTTTCTTCTCTTCCCTCATGTAACCTCTCCTTCGAAAGCTGTAACTTTGTGCCCCTTCTTACCTTGAAAATTGCTTGTGCACTAACCAAGCACGCTTTTGATGAGGTTTGAAGCTGTCTCCTCACGTAATGTTGTTAGCCTACCCTCACAACGCTCTATCTCTTGAAAAGACTCCTGTAAAATGGATTCAGGCATTCGTCTCAATAACTTTTCTTCTGCTTCAGATTCTTCGGCCCTAGCTCCTGCTATCGATTTTTCTTTACAACCACTTGCTAAATTTGATGTATCCACTTTTCTTCTCCCTTGTTTTTACTTTAGTTAAACCTTACTTTACTCATAAATTAAACTTAGCATATCCACAAAAGTTAAACCTTGCCTTACTCATAAATTCAAACTTAACATATCCACAAACTTTTGTGCAACTTGTTTGTCAGCAATTCTCAGTGAAGCTACTTTGCCCAAATGTGCTGTGCAATAACGGCCCAATTTATCGATTCAAAGCCAGCAATTCTCGGTGAATTATAAGTAGTTGATTTTTTGTATTGTAAAGGTGCAAACAAAATAAAATTTTCGTAGAATATATTCTGTAGTAAGTTTGTTGCAACATTGTTCATGAAACAACAGGGAGTATTGAAATGAAAATTAAAAAGCATCTTAGTTTTAGTAGCCTTCGCTCAATGATGTCAGAAAGATTCTTGAGCATACCTGACTGGCGCCAGCCAGGGAAAGTGAGTATCAGCCTACACGATGCGCTGATGAGTGGTTTTGCTTGCATGTGTTTTCAAGATCCTTCTCTGTTGCAATTTCAGCAACGACGGTAAAGGTAAAATGACAAAACAATCAGCTTTTAAATAGATAAATCAGCCATTATTGCACAGCAAGTTTGGGCAGAGTAGCTTCACCGAGAATTGCTGAATTCAAAATTTTGTAGATGCCAAATTTGGAAAAAAATGCATAGTGTGTCATAGTCGAAAAAAAAGGAAAAACTACCATGGCTTCCCCAAACACACTGCTACAAAAACATATTGAAGATCTCACTAAAGCAAGTGGTTTACCTGCCGCCCAGAGTATTATGCCACTTCAGGGCGATGCCAGTGCTCGGCGCTATTACCGGATTTTAACGGCTGAGTATTCTATGATTCTCATGGATTGTCGTGCTATCCCTGATATGACAGACGCTTTTACCCACCTGACTCAACAACTAGGTCAAAATGCTATCCCTGTGCCAAATATTCTGGCTAGCACACCTGACAAAAGCCTTATAATACTTGAAGATTTTGGCGATACCACCCTATTTCAATCTACACAAAAAAATCCCACGACAGCGCTTTATAAGCAAGCGAGTGACTTATTGATACACATGCAATCTATGCCACGTAATACACTTCCTAACTTGCCTGATTACGACTACACACGCCTGCTGAATGAGTACATGCTATTCCCCAGCTGGTTTTTGGGAAAACACCTTAGCCTGGATCTCAACCAACAACAACAAAAGATGATCAAACAATTGGGCGAACAGCTTATTGACAATGCATTGCATCAACCACAATGCTTTGTTCATAGAGATTATCACTCACGTAATTTGATGATTAAGAGCAATGGCGAACTTGGTGTGATTGATTACCAAGATGCCGTTTGGGGGCCGGTAACTTATGACTGGGCTTCTTTGCTCAAAGACTGTTACTTGACCATTCCACACCAACACCAGCTGCATGCTTTGGAAAGGGGGTTTCTCGCCTATCAAGACAGAATAGTGCATCAGCAAGCGCCTGCAATCTCTCAACCGATCTCCGCAGAGACCTTTGTCAGAGATTTTGACTACATCAGCCTGCATCGTCATTTAAAAGTACTAGGGATCTTTTCTCGGCTGGCAATAAGGGATAGCAAGCCATCTTTCTTGGCCGATATTCCCAGGATTCTTCACTATGTGAAAGCCACCTGCAACCGCTACGCCATATTTTCCCACATCACGCCACTCATTGAACTGGCTGAAGTGAAATTCTTGGACAAAC
>JAGYIW010000059.1 GCA_018402195.1 Gammaproteobacteria bacterium | reverse complement strand
CGTGGCATGCTTCCCTCCAGTCTCTTCCAAGACCGACAGAGTGCCGCGACATCGCTGGCAATGATCAACCGTCAAACCGCCCATAACTGTCCGGGACTTACTGAAATCGCTGTCCGCGACTTACTGAAATGCCTGTCCGGGACTTTCCGTAATCGCTGTCCGGGACTTACTGAAACCCGCATGTTTGCGCGAAACCCAGCCAACACACCTAAATCGTATGCAGATGTGTCCGGGTGTGCGCAGCGCAAATCCCAAATAGTCAAAACCTTGTGCAGCGTATGCGCAGAAACATTTGTGTAAATTGGGTATTTTGCAGACGAAGTCTGCTTGGGTAGAGCCACTGGCATGATCGCATGTGCGTGCATGTGCAGGGCTTTGATCTCTTCTTGAATCTGGCTCAGCGGTCTTTTTGGGTCAATGTGATACAATAACGTAGAGTTCAAAGGGTCTGCGCCATCTTGCTCAATCAATGCCGTCTTTTCTGCAAACAGCCCTTGATGGCATTGCCACCACGTCAAAAAGTCACGTTCAAAAATATTCCCAAAATCTTGATAAAGCCCCGCAAGCTCGCCGCGCCCTGATGTTGCACAAATTTGCTGATAGCCGGTATTACGCATCAAAAAGGCCCACCACCAATAATAAATGGACGCTTTGTAGGGTTCAGCGTCGCGATATGGCAAATTACGTGGCGCGCGGAACCTACGGCACGAGGCCATGTAAATGATCGGCGGCGCTGTCTTGAAGCTGAGTACGTGTCGCGTCGTATTGGCCTTGCTTGTGACCATGACTCCATCTCCTTCCGGTGGAACATGGAGTCAAAATTAGCCAGATCTTCTAAATATAACAGTCTCAATCTGATGGTTTTAATATTGGAATATTGGGCAGCATTACCACTAGCTGTTCAATTGTCTCAAACCCCAGATGCAAACACATGAGCCCAAACGGGCGCAATTATTGATAAAGGGAATGACAATGTCTGTTCAAAACGATCTCAAAACCAATATCCAAAAACGCCTTGATGCGATGCATGCGGCACGGGTGACGTGGGAAGAGGGCACATTACGTGCAGCCAATGAAGAGCTCTACGCTATTCTTGAAGGTGTCTATGCGCTTTATGCTGAGCTTAAAGCAGAAGTTGGCAAACGCCGCGCATTTACTGCACTGCTCACAGATTTGGAGATCAAAACCCAAGCTAATACAAGCCTTGCATTAAAAGTAGTGCGCTACGTTTTTGCAGGGCAAGGTCGCCGAGAGGTGGCCTACTCAAGTGTGATATCAATAGCTTATGATATGAAGGGGCCAGATCAGAGCTTTATCAGCTATGTGCAAGAATGTGGTGGCATTGAAGAAGTGCGCCGCGTGCCCCAATCCACAAAATCAGCAACCATGTCCAAAGAAGATTTCAAGAAGCTGGCACTTGAGGGCCTGCAGGAAGTGCAAGTGGGGGTAACCACGTTTGATCTTCCAACGTTCATCCAACCCAATACCGATTATGAGGAAGACTACGCGGTGGCTCTAGTGCGCTGCAATGACAATGGCACAGGCACGATTGTTTACGGGTGCAACGAAGCGGGCATTATTGATGCTGTGTTGGTATCTTCGGGCAAGGACCTGGATGAACGCACTCAAGAAAGCCTTGCCAAGCTCGACGCAGGTGATCTGGCTACCAAGCGGGCACGTGATGTGCGTGAGTTTGCCTCCAAGATGATCCGCGTCGGGGCAAAAGCAACAGTCAGTGCAGCAAACGCGCCCAGCAAATCAGATGCGCAGTTTTACGGCTAAAGGCCGGCAGTATGGAGGCGGCTTTCGGGCTGCCTCATCTTCCACACATTACAACACTTGGAGGCCTCAATGTCTTTTGACATCAATCACCTGCCACGTACTTTTGCTGATCTTGTGATCGCTGACCCACTTAATGCAGCTGTCATCCAACAATATTGTACGCAACCACCCTCAAAGCCTTTGCTGTTAGCTGGGCCCCCAGGTGCAGGCAAAACAGAAGCGGCGCGTGTGATCGCTCACAGTCATTTTGAGCGTTATGATATCCAGCACATGCAGTGGGAGTATAATGCCGCCAGTCTTGGCAAAGACTATGAAGCCAAAATCATGTCCGAGGTGAACCACCAAATGTTTGGCAACCCGGACAAAGCCTTGATCGTAATCAACGAGATTGACGAAATGGATCTGCGCAGCGTGCAGCCGGGATTTCGGGAGTTCA
>JAGYIW010000058.1 GCA_018402195.1 Gammaproteobacteria bacterium | reverse complement strand
TATTGCTGCAGTAATTATCGAGCCTATTGCCGGCAACATGAACTTAGTCCGTGGCACAGAAACCTTCCACAAACAACTAGCTCAGCTATGCCAAGATCACAGCACCCTACTTATTTTTGATGAAGTTATGACAGGTTTTCGCGTTGCTCCGGGCGGCGCTCAAAGTATTTACGGCATCAGCCCAGACCTCACTGCCTTGGGAAAAATAATTGGCGGCGGTATGCCCATAGGCGCATTCGGCGGCCGCAAAGATGTGATGCAACAGCTTGCCCCCCAAGGACCTGTGTACCAAGCCGGCACACTATCTGGTAACCCCGTGGCAACGGCGGCAGGCATCGCTACATTATCGACTTTACAACAAGATCAAAATTGGTTTGAAAAACTCAACACCATCACCAAAAAACTGGTCAACGGCATAAATCAAATCGCCCAAAAACATCAGCTCCCCTGCCACAGTGATCACGTGGGCGGCATGTTTGGTATTTATTGGCTGCCCCACAGATCTATTGAGCGCTATGATCAAATATTAGAGACAGACACCACAATATTCACACAATTTTACCAGAAAATGCTTGAAAATGGCATCTACTTAGCACCTTCGCCCTATGAAGCTGGCTTTACCTCTCTAGCACATGACGATGCCAGCATAAACAAAACCTTAGAAGTATTTGATATCGTCTGCCAAAGCCTTTCCCAAGCCGCCTAAATTAGGGCCAGGCATACAGCACAGGAGAACACTTTAAATAATGATTGCCAGGAAAACTTACAACCTGCTACTGTTATTCGCGTTCCCCATAATTGTATTACGCCTGATTTGGCGCGGATTAAAAAACCCTACTTATCGTGACAAATGGTCAGAACGTTTTGGCTTTTTCCATACACCACCAATGCCATCATGTATCTGGATTCACACCGTATCATTAGGTGAAGCCATTGCCGCAACTCCACTGATAACTCGCATACACCAACACTATCCCAACCGCCTCTTACTTATCAGTACCACAACCCCGACTGGGGCAGCGTGGGTAAACAAACAATTCAAAACAACCGCAACACACGTGTATCTACCCTACGACTATCCTTGGGCCATTCGCCGTTTCTTCAAACATTTTAACCCCAGAATCGGCATTATCATGGAAACAGAGCTTTGGCCCAACATTCTAAATCTGGCTCAAAGCCAACGTATTCCAATGGTGCTTGCCAATGCGCGCCTATCGCCCAAATCACTGGCCCGCTACCAATGCATTCCCAAGCTTGCCAAAACCATGCTAAGCCAGGTACAACACACTCTCATCCAGTCAGACCCCATTGCTGAACGCTTCTTTTTACTAGGACTAAATAAAGAAAAATCTTCTATTTCAGGAAACTTAAAATTCAACGCTCACATACCAGATGACATATCACAAAACCACAATACACTAAAAACTTTTCTCAATAGCAGCCCAAGTTGGGTAGCAGCCAGCACTCACCCAGGCGAAGAAAATACAGTACTAGCCGCGCACCAAGCCATAAAGCAGCAACAGCCCAAAGCCAAATTGATCCTGGCACCCAGACACCCAGAAAGGTGTGTGGAGGTAGAACAGCTACTTAGGAAGCGGGGTTTATCTTGGCAGCGCTACACACAGAAAAAAAAGTTGTTAAATGAAGATGTGCTATTGGTAGATACTGTTGGCGAGTTGATGCATTGCTTTGCTGCCAGCGACCTTGCCTTTGTTGGTGGTAGCTTGATCCCGCGCGGGGGGCATAACCTCATCGAACCACTGTTTTTTTCCCTGCCCATTTTAACTGGTCCACATACTTTTAATTTTACAGACATCCATACCTTACTTGATCAAGAAGGCCTCTGCAAAGTCGTACATAATCAACAAGAATTGGCTATAGCCGTGCTTGAGCACTTAGGTAAAAACAACGATGGTTTTAAAGAACACTGCCAAGAAGTGCTACACAGACAACAATTTGCACTTGAGCATCACCTCAAGATAATTTTGCCCTTGCTAGCCTAGATTCACAAAGAAAGCATTTGCCTCAAATCACAATCCCATACATAACAACCTGTTAGGGCACGTCTAAGTGACTTGCTTTTTTATTCTACTGTTAAATAATCAATACCTCTTGCCTACGATTAATATTTAATATAGCATGGGGATGCTATTGCAAATCAACCACGGAGGGTCCTATGACGCAATCTCAAAGCAATATCACACAAAAAACACTGCCATCTTTCAAAAAGG
>JAGYIW010000057.1 GCA_018402195.1 Gammaproteobacteria bacterium | reverse complement strand
GTGAAAATTGTTTTTTTGTGGCGCCAAAAATAACTTTGGCTTGGCCGGGAGAAATATTATCTAGCACAACTTCAATAAGTGTAGAAAAGACCAGGTTTCTGTCTTTAGGTGAGTTTTTTATGTCTAAGCAATTAAGGTCTGGATAGCCTTTTGTCTGATCAGGTTGATAACCGTTTTCTATAAGTGCATGGCGAATTTCACTTACACTTGCCTGAAAAAGAGTTGTGACCACTTCTCTTTCAGGGGATATCAAATTCTCATGGCGACCTTCAAGACGGTTTTCTAGTATGCGAAATCCTTGACGGATTAAGGTTTCTCCTTTTCTTGTAGCAGTAAAGTTTGCACCGTTATTAAGCCACCTTTTCAGTTGTTCTTGATTGTTGTTCTGTTGCATCAAGTCTGTCATAATCAATTCTTATTAACACTAACGGCAAGCAATATAGTTGAAAAACTAATTTTTAATCAGAAGGTTGACAACAAAAAAATCAATGAATGAATTTATGGTTAACGTCAAGGGCCACACTGTTTCTTGTCAAGTAGAGCGTAGAAGCGTTAGTCGTATGACATTAAAAATTACTCCATCGAAAGGTCTTCAATGCCTATCTCCACACGGTGTCAGTGATACACAGATAGCTAGCTTCATTCATGCAAATCAAGATTGGCTGAAGAAGCAAGTGCGCTTATTGGGTTTGTCTGAGCAATTTTGCCGTGAACACAACAGTTTGCCAGAGCAACTGCAATTAGGATTTGATAATAGCATTTTTATTGTTGTGCATGAGAGAGCACACCGCTCGCCACGCGTGCAACGCACATCAAAACAGTTGCAAGTGTATTCAAATGGTAGCGCCGTACAAGTTCGGCAGCTACTTAAGTCTTGGATAATTGTTTATGCTGGTGAGCATTTGGGCGCAAGAATAAATGCCTTAAGTACTCAGCATCAATTGCCTTTTGCAGGTTTATCTATGGGGTTTGCCAAGATGCGCTGGGGTTCGTGTAGGCATGATAAAGCCATACGCCTTAATCCATTGCTACTGTTTTTGCCTAGACCCATAGTCGAACATGTGATGTTGCACGAGCTTTGCCATACTGTGCATCACAATCACTCCAAAGCGTTCTGGGCGTTACTAGAAGAGCTAGACCCTAATATAAACGCACACAAAAGCTTTTTGCGTGACACCAGTAAACTTTACAGCCACATCCCGCCATTCTTTTGGCCCTAATACCATCAAAGGACATTCATCGCCTAGGACAGGAAGTAAACTTGGCTGCTGCAAAGTAAAACAGGCGTCATTAGGATAGCTCAAGGACTCAGAAATAGCCTCATGTAAGACCCTTTCATCAAAGAAGAAGCTGCAATTTAGCTTGTACCAAAGAAATAATTATGTTATAAAATTTGCGCTAATCATTAGCTAAAAGTACAACGAACATATGCCTTGACCAATTGTTGGGTGCCAGTTATCTGGTTAATAATTGGGGTGTGTGGAAGATTAAACCCTGGAGAAAAACATGAACATTACTCTTGCAGATATGCTTTCGGCCGGCATGCACTTTGGCCACAAGAAACGTTATTGTAACCCTGACATGATGCCATATATCCATTCGTTGCGTCACGGGGTGCATATTATTGATTTGGCACAAACCAAAACCATGCTAGAAAATGCCATGAAAGCATTGACTCAGATGGCATCTAAAGGTGGTAACATCCTGTTGGTAGGCACCAAGCCCGCAGCACAGCGTGCTATTGAAGCTGCCGCCAAAGAAGTCAATATGCCTTGGGTTAACACCCGGTGGTTGGGGGGTATGCTCACTAACTATAAAACTATTCGAAATTCAGTTAAAAAGCTGGATGACTTAGAAGCTAACTTAGAATCAGGTAGAGCACAGAAGCTTACCAAAAAAGAAATGCTTATGGAATTGCGCAAATACGAAAAACTGCTTTTCAATATTGGCGGTATACGTAAAATGCGTGGCTTGCCAGATGCACTGTTTGTTATTGATGTTAACATGGAGCAAACAGCGATCACAGAAGCAAGAAAATTAGGTATACCAGTCATTGGTATTGTTGATACCAATGCCACCCCAGGGCAGCTAAATTACGTTATTCCGGGTAATGACGACTCAGTAGCTGCCATTGAATACTATTTGAAGTGTATCAGTAGCGCTATTGCTGAAGGTCAGGCAAAAATCCAAAAACCAAAAATGGAAGAGAAGCCAAAAGCAAAAGTTAACGTTAAAGCGGCAAATGGCGAAGAACCTAAAGCTAAAAAACGTGCAACCAAATCAGTCAGGAAAGTTGAAGTC
>JAGYIW010000056.1 GCA_018402195.1 Gammaproteobacteria bacterium | reverse complement strand
GAGCTGAGGGCTACCTCCAAACGGATCGCCAGCGCGTGGAGCACTGGAGACAGCACTTGGTTGGATTGCCGGCCGGGCTCCGGCTAGGGATCGGCTGGCTGGGTGGCTCGACTGGCGCGGAACGTCGCGAGCGCTCGCTCAGCCCCGCCGATCTTCAGCTCCTGGGGAAGTGGCCCAATGTGCAGTGGCTGGACCTTCAATACCGACCAGCAGGAATGGATCCACAGGCAACTGTCAGCACCCAGGCCGGCATGCATCGACTAGGACGCCCCGGGGCTGATATAGACGACGCAATGGCGCTGATCCAAAGCCTCGACGGAGTACTAACCACACGCCAGACCGTGGCCCACCTGGCTGGGGCGCTCGGAAAACCAGGTCAGGTGCTGGTTCCAGCTCGCCAGGAATGGCGCTACTGGGGGGTCAACAACCGATGGGCTTGGTACCCATCGCTGACGCTGATCCAACAGGAGGAGCGTGGCTCATGGGAACCAGCTCTACGCCAAGCGAGCCACCATTGGCGATTCCAAACTTGGACAACATCAACATGAACATAATTGTGCCCAGGGGATTAGCCCACCCCCAGCTGGCGCTCCAGAGCCTGACGCTCGAGACGCCAAAGATCCGCCAAACAACCACCCGCAGTGGCAAAACCTGGCAACCAGGGCCCACCAAGAGTCCAGTGTGCCAGCGAGGGCAACTGCTGAAGTGATACAGGCGCATCGAGATCGACCAGATGATTCCAGCTCCGCGGCAATGCCCCTGGCTCAGCCTCAGCCCCATCAAGCCAAGTAAAACGATGCAAATCGAGGCCAGAAGCCCGGTTCACAAAGTCAGGAGTGAGGCGAGTACAGCGTGAGGCATTGAACAACATCAGCGAACTCCAATTCTTGCGGGAGTAATGGGATTGAGGCAAGCCACCCATTTTGAGTCGGCCCCATACACGGCCCGGGTGTTGAACACACATCAACGAATAAGTGTTATGACGCAGCGCCCACAGCCTGGCAGGATCATCCAAGCAGAGCATGTCACCATCCAGGTAAATACCCCAACCTCGATAATCAAGTAGGGCTGGAACCAGAAAGCGGCTGAATGAAAAGTCTGTGCTCTGGAGCGGGTCCCATTCGCGCCAATAAAGGCCTGCACGCTCAAGCTGAGGTTGCTCAAGAAATGTGATTGAGATAGGCAGGCTGCTACGACTCCTGAGGGAGTGAGAAAGCACCAGAGCAGCCTCACGCTGCTGCTGATCGCAGCCAATAAAAACCTCAATCAGTGAATTCATTGCATCACTGTGGGCTAACCATCACAAGGACAACAAAGCTGAATCAGGGAAACAGGGCAGCAGGGATGCCACAATAGGGCGTGAATAGCCAAGGAGCGGAGCATGCACAGAGCCCACTCAACATGGATCCGACACAACGGGTTAAGTCGTTTCGGAGTCGGCGACGACAAGTTCTGAGCTGGATTCTGAGCACAGGCCGCCCAGCGCGCGCCGTGGTGGCGATGGGTAATCGCCTGACCTTACTTTTAATTGGCCAAGTTCTCGCGAAACCAGAAAGCCTGGTCGCAGCTGTAACCACTGAAGATGAGGCTGTCGAAAACATCAAAAGACATCGACCCTCACTACTAATCTGCGAGGCACCGCTGGAATCAGGATGCGTGAAATCTCTCATCGTCATTGCCAAAGCAACAGTGGCAGACATCCAGATCAACGTCCTCATCAGCGAGCGGGAAGACCTAGCAACATGGCCATCAGTAGACCCTCTAGTTGACGTGGCAGTTGCCACAAAAGACCTGGGTGACGAAGAATACCCGCTGATGCGAGGCTTCATAGAGCTAGCTCGCAAACGCCGCTATCGCAGCAAGTCCATGCGCAGTGGCATATCAAAGCCCGCCATGGAAGCCGCCACGAGGACAGCCAAACTAACCCCAAGAGAGGCAGAGGTGCTGGCATTGGTAGGGAAAGGAATGCGTGACAAAGAGATCGCAGAAAAGCTTGGTATTAGCCATCAGACAGCCCGCACATACGTCAAAGATGTACGCCAAAAGCTGGGCGTAAGAAGCCGCATTTCTGCAGTGATAACAGGATTGGCGAGGCCATAGGCGACCAGGCCTTCATGGCCACACCAAAAGCATGCGGTCAGAGCAGGTCAAAAACTGGCAGGATTTCGCAGAGGGATTAAGCGGCAAACCCCCTCCCTTGCTCGAAAAGGGACTAAAGAAGCGGCTCAAACCGCTGATTTACATCCATTGCAATGATTAGGGCATGCGTCCTGCACACTATGAACACAGCGTGATCCCGAAGACAATCCAGCCGAGCTAGGGATTGGCGATCCCCCCTC
>JAGYIW010000055.1 GCA_018402195.1 Gammaproteobacteria bacterium | reverse complement strand
CGTGCCCAGTAAATCTGCCAGTAATGTCTCAACTCGTCCTGACGCTGCCGATAACCCTCCTAGAGAACCTTCTGCCAACCCATAAATCTCTTCAGCTGCTGCTTGTAAAGCTGACTGGATGCTGCTGTCGCTGGCGGCGGCAAGGTATGGCCCTGGCAGCACCAAGTCACCTGAGCTAATAAACAGGGAGTTAGTTTCTTGGTCTTCAAGGTAATCCACTAGCGCAACAAAGTTGGCTGCATTCAAAAGGTCACCACCGCCACCTTCCATATCGGATGCATGCAGTAGTTGTAATCGATAATTGCTCATGCTAAATCCTCTAGTGTGTTCACATAAGTGTGCTAACTAAAGTAGCTAACCCGTGTGACATTGCTATGACGTTTTAAAGATGCTTGATGTTGAATGGCAACTTTCTAGGCGATAGGCATGGTGCTAGTGTTTGCACAGTACCAATGTCAAAAATGTCATCTTATTCAGTATGATGGATGGAGGAGGGTGCTATGCCAAACCAGTGCACTGGTGTTGATACGTCGCATGACTACCCAAGTATTGTTTTTCATGGGGGAGCGAGTGGTGTGACTGGTAGCTGCCATCAATTATTTGCTGATAGTAAGTATTCACTGTTGATTGATTGTGGGCTTTTTCAGGGTAACGATGCTAGCAACGACACTTTTGAGCAGCTTAGTGTTGATTTTGATGTGTCAACAATTAAAGCGTTAGTGATCACCCACGTTCATATTGATCATGTTGGGCGTGTGCCATATTTGATGGCTGCTGGTTTTGATGGTCCGATTATATGCTCAAAGGCATCTGCTGAATTGCTCCCCTTGGTGCTAGAGGATGCCTTGAAAATTGGGTTTACTCACAACAGGACTTTAATCAATCAATTTTTGAGTCAAATGAGCCAGCAAATATTGCCTTTAGAATTTGGGCAATGGCATACACTAGTATCTGATGATTCTTGTCATATAAAGCTTAAGCTACAGCGTGCTGGTCATATTTTAGGATCAAGCTATGTGGAAGTGGCTCTACGCCATCCATTAACGAAACGACGACAGCGAGTCGTGTTTTCTGGTGATTTAGGGACATCAAATTCACCTTTGTTACCTGCTCCAAAAGCGCCTGCAAAGGCAGACATATTAGTGCTTGAGTCGACCTATGGGAATCGTCGACATGAACGAAGCTCTGATCGGGCGATTAAGTTGCGGACTGCGATAGAGCAGGCTTTACATAATCAGGGTACGGTTATTGTTCCGGCCTTTAGTATTGGACGAACACAAGAACTATTGTACGAATTAGAAGGGATTATTCATGCCTCAAGCCAATCATCTATTTGGCAGTCGTTAGATATTATTGTTGATTCCCCATTAGCGGCGCGTTTCACTGATGTTTATCGAAAGTTAAAACCATTGTGGAATGAGGAGGCTCGTCGCCGTGTAAAGTCTGGCAGGCATCCATTGAATTTCTCTTCTCTACATACGGTTGACAGTCATGAAAGCCACGAGCAAATGGTGCGCTATTTAGCAGAGAGTGGGCGTTCGGCTGTCGTTATTGCGGCGAGTGGAATGTGTGCTGGCGGACGGGTGGTTAACTACTTGAAAGCCATGTTGGGTGATGCTCGCCATCAAGTGCTTTTTGTTGGGTATCAAGGTGAAGGCACACCTGGGCGTGATATACAGCGTTATGGCCCGCGGGGTGGGTGGGTGATGCTCGACGGTGAGCGATATGACATCAGGGCGGGAATTGCTACCATTAGTGGTTACTCTGCTCATGCTGATCAAGCTGGGCTTTTAGGTTTCATTCAGCAGATGCGCAGCTGGCCCACGCATATTCACTTAGTTCATGGTGATGCTGATGCCAGAGAGGCTTTGAAATTGAAGCTGGAGGCATCGGCTGAGAAGCGAGGCAAGACTTTGTTAGTATCACTGCCGATAAATGAGCAAGGGTAGCCTTCTGAAGGCTATGCTATGCTAGGTAGCTTTATCCGTGTCGTCAGGTCTGTAATCACTATGTTAAGCCCCTTTGCTGCTCGTTCCACGCCGCTATATGTCATTGTTTGTATTTGTGTTTTTTTGATGGGGGCGCTAGCCTTAGTCATTCCTTCTGGTTATTCCGTTGGGCCTGCATTCCTCTTATTGGCAAGCATTACGCTCGTTTTTAAACGGTCTTCATTGACGTTATCTCCTTCCGATTTCGGGATCATCGTTTCGTTAGCGACCTATGGCCTCGTGGTAGGTGGGCTTTCTATCGTAGACCTTGGCTTCCGGGGCTTTGATCGACCACTTCGCTTTTTGCTAGCGATTCCCGTTCTGTTCTTGATATTACGTTTCCCGCCGAGTTTAAAGTGGCTATGGAGTGGGGTGGCGGTAGGGGCAA
>JAGYIW010000054.1 GCA_018402195.1 Gammaproteobacteria bacterium | reverse complement strand
CCATTCACCATTTACAGTCGCACCGCGTGGTCATCTTTTCGGGAGGCACCGGCAATCCCTTTGTCACCACAGATTCTGCAGCAAGCTTGAGAGCCATTGAAATAGAAGCCGATGTGCTCTTGAAAGCCACTAATGTCGACGGTATTTTTTCTGATGACCCTCGGAAAAACCCTGAAGCACTGATGTACCAACACCTAACTTTCAAAGAAGCCTTGCAAAAAGAATTGGCGGTAATGGACTTGGCTGCATTTTGCCAATGTCGTGATTATCATATTCCCATTCGGGTTTTTAACATTAACAAGCCTGGTAACATCGTCAAAGCAATAGCTGATGAATCCGAAGGCACGATGGTAAGCTAACAAGGAGTGCATATGTCTGATACACTGATCAAAGATGCCAAAAGCCGCATGACGAAGGGAATTGAGTCCTTGAAAAACAATATGGCAAAAATTCGTACCGGCCGGGCAAATGCTAGTTTGCTCGATAGTGTCATGGTTTCATGTTATGGAACAGACACACCCATGAATCAAGTGGCAACTGTTTCAGCCATTGATGCCCGTACACTGAGTGTCACTCCATGGGACAAGTCTTTGTTGGCATCAGTAGAAAAAGCCATTCACACTTCGGATCTAGGACTTAATCCTGCACCTTACGAGGGTGTCATACGTGTACCAATCCCTCAGCTCACTGAGGAAAGGCGTAAGAGCTTGGTCAAGATTATAAAAGAAGAAGCCGAGCATTCCAGGGTGGGCATTCGTCAGGTTCGTCGTGAAGCCAATCAGTCTGTTAAGCAAATGGTGAAAGACAAAGCACTTAATGATGATGAAGGTAAGCATCTAGAGCATTCAATCCAGCAATTGACTGACAAATTCATTGTTGAGATCGATAATTTGGTTAAGCAGAAAGAGCAAGATATCATGGCGGTCTAGTCATCCTGCTATCCTTGAAGGGAGCAATGCCAATGTCTTTCGAGCAAAAACCCTGTCATGTTGCTATCGTTATGGACGGCAATGGGCGCTGGGCTAATTCACGTTCACTCAAACGCACTATTGGGCACCAAGCAGGTATTACAGCAGTAAAGGGAGTGGTAAAATCCTCCTTAAAGCATGGCATAGAAGTGTTAAGCTTGTTTGCCTTTGGGCAGGATAATTGGAAGCGGTCCGATGAAGAAACTTCTTTCCTCATGCAGCTATTTTATCGAAGTTTGGAAGGGGAGTATAAAAAACTGCACGCACAAGGTGTACGAATCCGCTTTATCGGTGAATTGAGCGCTTTCTCTGACAAGCTTTTGGGCATGATTAAGGAAGCTGAAACCCTGACTCAATGTAATAGCAGATTGACTGTGGTGATTGCGGTTAATTACAGTGGTCAATGGGATATTTTACAAGCCATGCACAAGTATCAAGTACAGCAACACAGTCTTCCTCAAACGCCAGGCTCATTAGCCCCCTATTTAGCGACATCAGGATTGCCGGACCCTGATTTATTTATCCGTACTAGTGGTGAACAACGCATTAGTAATTTTATGCTATGGCAACTGGCTTATACTGAATTATATTTCACGCAAGTCTTTTGGCCAGATTTTGACGCCAATATATTTGAAGTTGCACTGCGTTGGTTTGATACACGCAAAAGACGCTTTGGCAATGCCAAAGATAATGCCAATAATGCTAAAACCATAAAGGACGAGCATGAGTAACTTAGCATTAAGAATCATGACTGGATTGGTATTGTTAGTATTGCTGAGTATTTTACTATTCGTTTTGCCAGCATCTTGGGTTTTGGGCAGTTTTGTTATGCTTGGGGTGTTAGCATTCCATGAATTATTTATGATGTATAAAAGGGGAAGTAACAATAGAAAACTACATGATGTGTTCACTCTTGCAGTCATGGGGTACAGTATGTGTCTGGTTTCAGCCATGGTTGCCTTGTGGTTACTTTATCAAAAAAATTCATGGTTGGCGGCGGCTATGTTTGCCATTGTCATGGGGATGGATGTAGGCGGCTATTTTGCTGGTAAAGCATGGGGCAAGACCAAGCTATGCCCAAGCATTAGTCCTGGAAAGACAGTGGAAGGTGTTTTGGGAGGCATTTTGTTGGTTTGCATTGGCACTTGTGTTGTGCTTGGACAAAAGGCATTGCCTTGGCTGTCAACGCTGGCGCTAGTTCTATCTACTGCAGCCTTTGCGGTGATAGGGGATTTGCTAGAAAGCTGGATTAAACGCATGGCAGATGTCAAAGACAGTGGCAGCCTCTTACCTGGCCATGGAGGCGTGTTGGACCGCATTGATAGCATGATTCTTGCAGCACCAGCGTTTTATTTGGGCATCCAGGTACTTTATGGGTAGCCGCCCTTGAATAATCATTTAAGACAATTTTGCGTTACTCGGTTGAAATTAAAGCTGGACAATGCAAGGCAATCATGGGTTA
>JAGYIW010000053.1 GCA_018402195.1 Gammaproteobacteria bacterium | reverse complement strand
CTTTTGACGTGGTCAGAGGAAATCATTACCAGCATCAATTAACGCTGGTGCCAGGGCAATCACTTAGGCAAATAGCCACAATGATTCGAGGTGCTCAAGGCATAGTGAATAAAGGCGTATAATTTCAGGAGTGATTGCCAATAGTATGCAAAAGCATATGGCGTTATAGATTGATTCCACATGACAAAGCAATGTCTGAAGCTCAAAAAGAACAGGCGCTTGAATAAGACTATCAGAGAGACACGCAAATTCATTGATACAACCAACGATTTTGCCACAGGAATGGCAAAGCCAAAAGATCCGGGGAGTCCTGGTAGTGATCATACTGAAGATAGTGATGAGGAAACAAGGCTAGGCATAAGCGAATACAATAAAGCATCAGGTGAAAAACATATATCATATGACTATAATGTGAAAATAATTAAGTGCCTGGAAGAAGAAAAGAAAATACTGAAGATGCTTCTTGATGCACAAAAAGCAGGACGTGAAATTCCAGCGGTGGCTTAACAGCTTGCGGATATCAGTGGAAAAAAACAAACACTGAAAGTTAGCAGGGACAGGGAAATTGGATCGATAGAATAGGCAATGCAAGGAAAGAGATCCTCAAGCAGAGATGCTGAAGAATCTGCTGCTAAGCGTACGTGGTTTTAATCGTTAATGCACTTACCGCAGGACAGGGAAGTCTACAGCGTATGAAGCACGAGCAAGATATGCTAGAATTGAAAGGTTAGTCTCAAAACAGGGATACTATGGAAAAGCACTTCTTCATCTCGATTGAAGGCATCGAAGGCATGGGCAAAACCACTGTCTTCGATGCACTACATCAGTGCCTCACAGAAAAAGGCATCAAGCATATCCTCACGCGTGAGCCAGGGGGTACGATCATTGCCGAAGCCATTCGTCAAATTTTGCTGTCCCACGAGGGAGAAGAGATGTTGCCCATCACTGAGATGTTGTTGATGTTCGCTTCTCGTGCTCAGCACGTTGACCACGTTATCAAGCCTGCACTTGCAAAAGGTGAATGGGTAATTTGTGACCGTTTTGCTGACGCAAGCTATGCCTATCAGGGAGGCGGAAGGGGTTTAAGTAAGGGCATGCTCGATACTTTATCTTCCTGGACAGTCGATACCATGCCAGATCTAACCTTTCTCCTCGATGGTCCTGTTGATCTTGGCGTAGAGCGTATTGCCAAGCGCAGTACCAAAGATCGTATTGAAACCGAAAAGCATGATTTTTTTGAGCGTGCAAGACAAGCTTATCTTGATAGAGCAAAGAGCCAGCCAGACCGTTTTGTTATCATTGACGCCAGCCAAAGCAAAGAGCAGGTTTTAGCAGAAGTACTTGTAACCATGGCGAAGCAACTCAATGACAAATAAAATACATGCCTGGCTAGTGCCAACATACCAAGCAACCATGAGCTCATTTGCCCAGGCATCACTTCCGCATGCATTGTTATTCTACGGTGAGCGCGGTAATGGAGCATCTGCATTACTTGCGGCATTGTCACAGACCATTTTGTGCAAACAACCCAGTGCTAAACCAATCCAAGCCTGTGGTCATTGCCCTTCATGTCTGTTGTTTTTTCATGGCACACACCCAGATGTAATAACTTTAGCGCCAGAAGACAATGTTCCCATTGGCGTCGATGTAGTGCGATCACTTTTTACTTTTTGCGCACAAACCTCTACCATGGGGCAAGCCAAAGTAATTTGCCTGCCGCAAGCACATGCACTTAATCCTGCAGCATCAAATGCACTGCTAAAAATATTGGAAGAGCCTACACCAGACACTTATTTTTTATTGGCCACCCACAAAATACAAATCATGGCGCCAACCGTGCTGAGTCGTTGCCGCAAAAATCATGTGCTTAATCCAAGCACTGAAACTTTGCAAGCCATGTTCCCGAACATTAACGCCAAAGTTGGCGGTTTAGATTTAGAAGATTTATCCTGGCTTGCCCAAGATGAAAAAAGACTCACTGCAATGTTGCGATTTCGTGAATGTTTGAATCAAGTGATAAAAGGTAAGGAGGTAGCAACTGCTTTGAGCCAAGGCGTTGATGAATCAAATTTGCCCATTTTCTTTCGTGATGTTTTGACACTCATTCAAACATTCATTCACCAGGGGCTGGGCATTTTTAGCGTGTCAGAGCAAAAAGTAAGTAAGCAAAAAGCTTCGACTTTGGCAGCCTTGATGGATTTTTACCAAGAAGGCTTGCAACTATGGCAGTTGCTTCAATACAATAATGCCATCAACAAGACACTAATGATTGATGGATTTATGATAAGGCTGCGTGCGTTTTATAAGGAGTCTTATGTCTCAAACCACTGAACTGGTTGATTCACATTGTCACTTGGATAGGCTTGACCTTACCAACAGTGGCTTTGCAGACTTACAAGCTGTGGTGGAAGATGCTTCATCTCACGGTGTTGGGCAAATGCTATGTGTGTCAGTGAATCTTAGTGAATGGCAAACCATGATGGATGCTATTGAAAGTCTAGAAAATGTTTATGCTTCAGTGGGGCACCATCCTTGCGATGTCCAAGCTGGAGATCCTGATGTGGCATTGATGAAAACCTACGGTGCTCATCCACGCGTAGTAGCTGTGGGAGAAACAGGATTAGACTACTACCATAAAGAAAGCTTGCCAGAATACCAACATACAGCTTTTGTTGCCCATATGGATGTGGCTCAATCCTTGGGTTATCCCCTTATTATACATACACGTGATGCTAGAGAAGACACAATGACTTTAATGAAAGCTCATCAAGCCAGAGACATAGGCGGTGTGATGCATTGTTTTACCGAAACGTGGGAAATGGCCAAGGAAGCACTAGATATGGGCTTTTATATATCTTTTTCAGGCATTATTACCTTTAAAAATGCTCAGGAACTGCGTGATGTGGTCGAGAAAGTGCCTCTCGATCGCATGCTGATCGAGACTGATGCACCCTACTTGGCACCTGTGCCTTACAGAGGCAAATCTAATTTCCCCAGCTATGTGCGTTTTGTTGCTGAACATGTCGCCGCCATCAAAGGAGTAGCTGTTTCCCAGGTGGCTCAGCAAACAACGACCAACTTTCGCCAACTTTTTTTCCCACATGGAAGCGAGAAATGATACGATAAGATCAGGCAAGCTTGAGGCAGAAGCGCATTTGCTTAGCAAACAAGTGATGTGCTGACATCACAAGGGCAGCAAAATGAGATGACACAGAAAGCATGGTTAGAAAAGCGTTCTCTCAGAGGTGAGTGGCTGGTAGGCAAGTTAGATATTGACCCTGGCTGGCTAGAAGCAGTGCAGCATGTGATGCAAGATTTTGCCAGTGCCATCTGTTTATCTGAT
>JAGYIW010000052.1 GCA_018402195.1 Gammaproteobacteria bacterium | reverse complement strand
AATGCTTCCTTGAGCCTTGATACGGATGCACAAAAACAAAGCCATGATGATGCATGTGGGCATTACTTTTATGGTTATAACGTTGAGAACGATAAAGATAAAAAAGATACTCAAACTACAGAACTTCATTCAGCTAAGATTATAACCAAACAAACAGGATTTAAAAGAACAAAAGGTTACAACCTAGGCTTTAACTTAGAACTGAATATCAAGGCTAATATACCGGGGACTCCGCTGAACATTGGTGGATCAATAGGCATAAAGTACGACAAAACTCAAAAAAATGAGGCCGTAGAAAATATATCTCTTGAACAACAAGTTAACTATAGCAACAAGTGGACGTACACTTACAAACCCTACAGCTTGACACATCACCTGCATAAGCTTACGTACAGTAGAAGTCAGGTCCCTGTCGTTGCTTGGTATAAAGTTGAAGGCAATGTTAAGGTGATAGCAAATAAGCCATTTTCATTCAATGGCTCGGAGCTCGAAAGGTGCCAAATTATTCCGATACACGTGCTTGTCAAGCATATCAATGATTGGTCAAGTATGACTAAGAAACAACTTAAATGTGATGATGACACGGCCTATTTTGCCGTCCGAGGGCTTTGCCCTGGTCTTTTTAAAGTGAATGGCGTTGCCAGTACAACTACTATTGAGTCATTTTCCAAAACTGTTATTGATGACAGCGTCCACCTAAGGGGAAAGCATACACAGGAATGTAACAGTGAAACTTTCACGTCTCCGATATTGAATGACCACCCCCTGCCATTAGGAAAGGACTATATTTCACTGGAGTTTGCAGATACCAAGGGTAGTCATAGGTGGTATGGAGCGACATACCAAGAAGATAGTCACGGCGGCAGGGCTAGCAAAGAAAGCAAAATCTGGCATGGACCGATCTATGAAGATGTAACACTGCCTGAGTTTAAGTTTTGGCGCTGCTCAATACCAGTCCACAGCTATGATTTTTCTATTGAATGGTCACCTGAAATAGATATTAAGGAGCAATTAAGGGCTGGCAAATCGCCGTTGACTTGCTACGACAGCATGGCATTGTACTATGATGACAATGAAAATCATTGGTATTTTTGTCTAAACCTGCCTATGAAAAGCTACTGTAAAATGATTGCTAAAAGCCAACATTTAAGTGGGCTAATAGACAAGATATCTCGTGGTGCAAAAGTTGGTTACTGGACTGAAAGAAAAACATACAATAGAGATAGTGATGAATTCATTGCTGATGAATTAGACTTTGAGCTTCGTACTAATCTAACAGCTTGGATTATCTCTGAATGTGAGAGCGACCTTTTCCTACGTTTTAGATCAGTGAACTACTTAGCCGAAAACAAATCACCAAAGACCCTCTTTGGCTATGACTTTAGGATTTTTTGGGCTCCAAATGATGAACAAGCCCATCAACTTCGGCACAATTGGCCTACCTTCACCCAAAACGATGGCTGCGCGATGTATTTATCGCGTGTAAAGCATGAAAATTCAACATGGCAATGGTATGCGGGCATTCGAACTGTTGATGGCATAATCAAGAGTGAGTTGATTGATGAAAGCTCTCGCCTTTACGAGCTTGCTAGATCAATTCATACAGATTCCCAGCCTGGGATCTGGGACCTTGAAAACAAAAAATACAAGCAGGAAATGGCAGGGGATCCTGATCCTGATCATAACGCAAACATTTTCGAAGAAGATATGGACAAACTTTTGCGATTTCATATTGCGTGCTATTTGCTTGATTCTCCCTCGAACCCCAATTTTTCTACCATCATTTTAGGGAATGCAGGCACGGGCAAATCGGTCTCAACCCAACGGCTGGCTAAGCTTATATCCAGCAGGTCTCAAGACTGGAAAGATAGTTATGATGATGTATACAGAATTGTACTTGTCAACCTTAACAACACGGAGCGCTATCCGGATTTACCTGATGGCTATACTTATTCAGACATTATCATTCGAGAGTGCTTTGGTAGAGGGCTGAATACTTGCAGTTGCAGCCAGAAGTCCTTAAGAACCAGAGAAGCGTTAAAAGAAAAAATAGAAAAATTTCTTAGGAATGGTAGAGCACTGTTAATTCTTGATGGCGCAGACGAGTATAGGACTAGGGACTGCATGAGAAAAGCTTACGATGTCTTGAAAGGACACAGCAATCTAACAGTTACTACTAGGCCTGGCGATCAGCTAAGCAAACTAACTGGTGACAAGGTCATATTAAAAGGTTTCTCAGAAAAAAGTATGCGCAAATATGCAGAAATAGCTTTTCAGGGTGCATCGAGTGAAGTTGAATCTTTTTTTGAGTATTTACAAAGTAACTCAGCTCATGATGCTGTTGGTTCTAATATTATGGACATGGCTAAAGTTCCCGCAAACCTTGAGATGCTCTGTTTTGCATGGAAAAACCTATGGATGCATAAACCGGAAGCTTGCCCAAAAAGTCTTTCTCTACTGCTAGAAAAAATGACTGCGGCAATGGGAAAGCGAAGAATACTCAAGTATGCCAATGTCACCACCAACAGGGGGTCTAGTGATGATCATGGCAAACCAATTTTCAAACAAATTACTATTGAAAATTCTGAAGAATTGGAGAATGCTTCATCTCACGAAGTTGCAGCGGTGTTGTCACCTTTATTTGGAGCAATGGATTACATGGGATTTCTTGCCTTCCTTGCTGGCGATACGACTATAATGAATAGTAGTAATAAGTCGCAGGTTTTTCGGCACTTACCAACACTAGAAGCATACGCCAAGGGCGTTTATGACAAAGTTGGCTCAGCGAAAGCCAAATGTGCTCATAAAGCTTTTTCTTTTGTTAACTTCAAGCAGGATCTTTATGGCGTTGCCATCATTAGGGACCCAGGGAATGATAACGATGAAAGTGCTTTTTTTACCCATGAAATAAGGGACTATTTTGCTGCTAGATATTTAGTGCGATGTCTCGCAGTCGAAGTGTTACAGCAAGCCGTTAGCGCTAATGATGCTTCTGGCTTCTGCGAGCATACTTGGCACACCTATACTCCTACTCCTCCTCCAAGCGGAGATGGTGAAAGCGAAGATTTTAAACTTTGTTCAAATTATATTCGCTATCTATTTAGGATAAATCCAAATGGTCAAAGTACTCCCCAATCAAATACAAGCAACTCAACTCTATTAACTCACTTCATCAGAGAGATGATTTATGAGATTGATGATAAAAAGCTTAGTGGTAAACTTAGTGAGCTTGATGATAGAAAGCTTCGTGATAAACATAGTGAACTTGATCCTAGTAAACCACTAAATCCCGGATCAAGCCAAGCGTCGATGTTTGGGCATACGTCTTCAAGCAAAAAGAATACGCGCCCTGAGCATCGCAAAAAAAGGCTTCCTGATCTTCCTCATCCTCCTGATAACAGCAATTCTCAGTGAAGCTACTTTGCCCAAACTTGCTGTGCAATAATGACACAATTTGTCGATTTAAAGCTGATTGTTTTGTCATTTTACCTTTATTGTTGCCGATTGACTGATTATTCCACAAAAATTGGCCTCAAAACGCTCAAGCCTAGGTAGCCCTCCTAGAATAAGACTGCCCAAAAGGAGAGTTTTCTGTTAAATTTTAATGAAACAGGAGACTAAAGATGAAAAAAAGTAAATTAACAGATACACAAATGTTTAACATGCTAAA
>JAGYIW010000051.1 GCA_018402195.1 Gammaproteobacteria bacterium | reverse complement strand
ACAAGGCGCAGTTCTGATATGCCCATTCAAGCCATTGCGCCTGTGATTCAACAAATTCGCGCCATGACCACGCGCCAGCAAAAATGGCGGTGGGTGATTATCGCATTGTTTGCTGGTTTGACTTCTTTATTGGAAGTGGCTGCAGCTTTCTCAGTAGCACTGTTTGTCCAAGTGGTCAATACGCCAGATAAAATATTGCATTTGGCAGAAAGTCATGGCATTGCTTTGGCATTGTCACACCGTGATTTGATCTTGCTGAGTTGCATAGGCTGTGCTGGCATTTATGTGTTCAAAAATCTAATGTCTGGCTGTGAAACTTATCTGCAAAATAAAACGATTCAAGGCATGGGCGCGGTGTTTCGTGCCAGTTTATTGCATGTCTATGGCCAATACGCTTATCAGGCTTTTTTGCGTATGGGTGCGGTAAAGCATTTGGAAATTTTTGGCACAGATATCAATGCCATGTTTACTATTGGTGTGACGTCATTGGCTGCATGTCTTTCTGAGTTTATGGTGATGCTATTTTTACTGGGGTTTTTATTTTATTTAAACCCGATGATTGCTGTGGGTATTTTTTCAATCAATTTGCTGGTTTTTGTTTTGGTTAAGGTTTTATTGCTGCCCAAATTTTCTCAATTTGGCAAATCGTTGCAAAACACCAATGATGCGTGCAGCAAGGTACTGCACCATTTCTTTCATGGGTTTAAGGAAGTGGTGATACGTGGTAGTGCTGCCTACTTTGTTCAAGACTATGCAAAAATAGATCTGGAAAGAGCTTCTCAGATTGTCCGAAAAAACACTTTTTTGGTTATGCCACGACTTTTTCTTGAATGCTTGTTTATGTTGACTTTTGTTGGGATTGTTTGGGGTATGGTCTCCATGAATCAAACCCCTGACGCCATTGTGACGGTGTTAGGTAGTTATCTCTATATTGGTTTTCGCTTGATGCCAGGTGTCAATCGTGCAATCAATTATATCAGTTTGGTGAAAGGGGTAAATGTCAATATTAGCCGGGTTTACGGGCAATTTGTTATGCTGCATGAGAGTGCTCAATACGATGATGTGCCTAAGTTTCACTTTCACCAAGGTGTATGTTGTGATCATGTTAGTTTTGCGTATGCCAGTGATGATGTTTCCAGCGGTGTAAAGCCTCTGGTGCTCGATGATGTCAGCTTTAGCATAAGAAAAGGCCAATGGGTTGGTATCATGGGAAGTACCGGGTCAGGTAAATCAACGTTACTTGATGTGCTTTTGGGTATTTTATCACCTTCAGAAGGCCGTGTAACTGTGGATGGTTTTCCTGTTGCCTGTCAACAGTGGCATCAATGCTTGGGTTTTGTGCCCCAGTCGGTGTATTTGTTTGATGGCAGTATTCGTGACAATATTGTTTTTAGTCATGCTGATACTGTGGATGAAGAGTATATACAAGATTTGATTGCCCTTTGTCAGCTAGAAGCGCTGATTAATCGCCTACCTCAAGGTTTGGATACACAAGTTGGTGAGCGTGGTGTGTTTATGTCTGGTGGTGAGCGTCAACGTATTGCCATTGCTAGGGCTTTGTATTTTAAGCCACAGGTTTTGATCTTTGATGAAGCGACTTCAGCTTTGGATCAGCATACCGAAGAAAACATTATGGGTAACTTGCGTGCTTATCATCGAGACTTAACAGTGATTATGGTAGCACATAGGCTGAAGACACTTATTCACTGCGATACAGTGATTCATATTGAGAACGGCAAAAAAGTGGCCGAAGGATCTTATGAGGGATTATGTCTATGATACAATCATCACTACGCATTGGCGTTGTTGGCTGTGGTCATTGGGGCAAAAACCTGGTGCGTAATTTTGCTGAGCTGGGTTTTTTAGTTGCAGTGGCGGATGCTGATGCCGAGCGAACCAAGGATTTTGCCCAGCAATATAAAGTAATAGGTCAAGACTTTGAGGCCATGTTGGCAGATGGCAGTATAGATGCGTTGGTGATTGCTTCCCCTGCAGAGTGCCATTTTTCCCATGTTAGTGCTGCATTAAAAGCAGGCAAGCATGTATTTGTGGAAAAGCCTTTGGCTTTAAGTATGGAACAAGGTCAAGTACTTTGTGATATGGCTCAAAGCTTGAATAAAATCTTGATGGTGGGGCATTTGCTGCAGTTCCACCCAGCATTTCTCAAAGCTAAGGCTATGGTGCAGGAGGGTGAAATAGGTAAGCTGCAATATATCTATTCCAATCGCCTAAATTTGGGTAAATTTCGTCAGGAGGAAAATAGTCTCTGGAGTTTTGCGCCCCATGATATTTCTATGATTTTGGGTTTGGCAGATGCTCTGCCCCACGAAGTTTATGCTACGGGTGCTTGTCATATCCACTCTCATATTGAAGATATTACTACCACGCACATGCGTTTTAACCATGGTGTCCAGGCTCACGTGTTTGTGTCCTGGCTCCACCCATATAAGGAGCAAAAGCTGGTGGTTGTTGGTGATGCTGGCATGTTGGTGTTTGATGATGGTAAGCCTTGGGAAGAAAAGCTGATGCACTACAGTCATAAGGTGACTTGGCGACAAGGTATGCCAACTCCTGATAAAGCTGATGGTTTGCCTTTGGCTCTTGAGGCGTCAGAGCCGCTGAACAATGAATGCCTACACTTTGCTGAATGTGTGACAACGGGTAAACGTCCTCGCACTGATGGTGAAGAGGGATTGCGAGTATTGCAGGTTTTGAACACTGCACAAGCCTCTTTGCGTTCAAGGGCACCAATTCAGGTTGATGTCTCTGTGAAAGATTATTTTGCTCATCCTACTGCTGAAATTGATGCAGGTACTAAGATTGGTAAAGGCTGCAAGATTTGGCATTTTTCCCATATTTTGTCTGGCGTTACCTTGGGTGAAAATTGCAATATTGGTCAAAATGTCGTCGTTGGTCCTGATGTGACAGTGGGGAGAGCTTGTAAAATCCAAAATAATGTTAGTTTGTACAAGGGAGTGACTTTGGGCAATGAGGTGTTCTGTGGGCCATCTTGTGTGTTCACAAATGTAAAAACACCTCGTGCATCGGTCAATAGACAAGATGAGTTTGTTGCAACTGAAGTTGCCGATGGTGTGACCATTGGTGCTAATGCCACCATTGTTTGTGGAGTTCATCTGGGTCCGTATAGCATGATTGGTGCTGGAGCAGTAGTGACTCAAGATGTGCTTCCGCACGCTTTGGTGGTAGGCAATCCAGCCAAACAAATTGGTTGGGTGAGTCATGCTGGTGAGCGCCTAGATAATGCCATGCAGTGTCCTAAAACTGGACAGGAATACCGAGAGTCTCAAGGGAAGTTAGTGGTATTAGAGGATTGAGCCATGCCAGAAATCATGCCAGAAGTCATGATAGAACCGATGTCATTTATTGATTTAGCCAAACAACAACAACGTATCCGGCCAGAAATAGACAAGGCTATTCAAAGCGTGCTTGACCATGGTCAATTCATCATGGGGCCTGAAGTGGCCGAGCTTGAGCGTCAGCTATGTCAATACACAGGCGCTAAGCATGCGATTTCTTGTGCGTCTGGAACTGACGCTTTGCTCATGGGCTTGATGGCTTATGGAGTAGGTCCAGGGGATGCTGTGTTGGTGCCAAGTTTTACTTTTCCTGCTACGCCTGAAGTGGTGGCGTTGTTGGGCGCAACCCCAATTTTTGTTGATGTACATAGCCACACATTCAATATCGATGTGGCTTCTGTAGAGAAGGCACTTTCGGTCGC
>JAGYIW010000050.1 GCA_018402195.1 Gammaproteobacteria bacterium | reverse complement strand
AAGCAACACCGTCGCCAACCATGCCCCCATATCACCATACAAGCTCACCGCCCACATGGTAGCAACCGCCGATGCAAAAATATTGGTAAAGGTATTACCCAGTAAAATCACTCCTAGCAAGCGGTCTGGACGCTCCAACATAGCACTGACACGTTTAGCACCCTGACGATTTTGCTTGATAAGATGCTTCAATTTATAGCGATTGATCGCCATCAACCCAGTTTCAGATCCAGAAAAAAAGCCAGAAAGTAAAATCAGTACCACTAAGATTCCACCCAAATGCTCATTAACCATAATTTTCTCCAATTTATACACAAAGCAATGCCGAAACGGCAGCAATTACCCAAGCACTAGCTTGTAAGCCATTCAATAAACCCTTATGCATTGCCCACCAAACCAGGCCCAAAATGGCCCAAGAAATCCCTAGGCACAGCCAAGTCAACGGGCCATGTCCAACAGGTTCTGCGTACCACCACAGAGACACAGCAGTCAAGGCAGAAACCATGACAAACAAACTGGCGACACAGCGTTTCAGCCATCGTTCAGTGGTTTGCAAGGGCGGCATTTTCTCCAACCAGCCAAACAGTTTTTTACTGCGAAGCTGATTGTGCTGCACCATGGTTAAGCTAGCATAAGCTCCCACCAAAATGGAAATTGACAAAATACACAACCCTAAACCCACATGAATACTGGTAACTAGATGATGAAAAGACATATTTGGCACCCACGACCCAAAACAATAAGCATGTAAGCATTGTATGATGAAGGAATACTCCATGCAATACAGCGATTTTCAAGTTCAAAAGTGTACAATAACCTATATCCACTGCCGCGCAAAAAATACCGAAGGGATTTTCGCGTACTCTCTAGCAAGTCCTAAAAAAATTAACACCTTGCTTTATTCATCATCCTTAACTGGAGATCCCCTAGCCACCTGCAGCAGTCCTGCTGGACTACCTGCGATCTTGACAGCATGGTTCAAGGGATTGATAATGGCACAATAAGTTAAAACAAAAAGAAACTAAGATCCCGTATAACTCTTCGGTGTTTACAGGGTACGTGGTTTATACAGCAAACAAAAAGGCACACCCATGTTTGAACAACTCAGTGACAAATTAAATCAAGCGTTTAAAATCCTACGTGGCCAAGCAACTATCAGCGAAAGCAATATTGCTGAAACCCTAAAAACCATACGTTTTGCTCTGATTGAGGCAGATGTAGCGCTAGAAGTAGTCGATACCATCTTGGCCGCCATCAAACAAGAAGCTTTGGGACAATCGGTACTTAACAACATCAATCCTGGACAAGCTTTCACCAAAATTGTCCACAACCATCTAGTCACATTGATGGGGGAAGCCTGTGAAACCTTGGATTTGCATGCACAGCCTCCTGTGGTGATCTTGGTAGCAGGCCTGCAGGGCTCAGGTAAAACCACCACCGTGGGCAAATTAGCCAAGTGGCTAAAAGAAAACCAAAAGAAAAATGTGCTAGTCACCAGCACAGACATCTACCGTCCTGCTGCCATCGACCAGCTACACATCTTGGCAAAACAAATAGATGTAGCCTTCTTTCCCTCTAAACCCGACCAAAAACCCAAACAGATTGCCTTAGACGCACTCAATCATGCCAAACAACAAATGCATGACATTTTGATTATTGACACCGCTGGACGTTTACACATTGATGAAACCTTAATGAACGAGGTTGCCGAAATACATAAGGTGAGCTCGCCTACGGAAACACTATTTGTCGTCGACAGCATGACTGGGCAAGATGCAGCCAATACGGCCAAAGCCTTCCACGACAAATTGCCTCTAACTGGGGTGATTTTAACCAAAATTGATGGCGACGCCCGCGGCGGTGCGGCACTGTCAATACGTCACATCACAGGCAAGCCGATCAAATTTATAGGCGCCGGTGAAAAACTTGATGCGCTAGAACCTTTTCACCCTGACCGCATCGCTTCTCGGATTTTGGGCATGGGTGATATCCTTTCACTCGTGGAAGAAGCCCAACAAAAAATCGATCACAAAAGAACTGCCCAGCTTGCCAAAAAATTGCAAAATCAAAAAGGCTTTGACCTAGAAGATTTTCGTGATCAATTGCAACAACTACAAAATATGGGGGGCATGAGCAACATACTCAGCAAATTGCCCGGCATGGGCCAACTGCCTCCTACCATTAAAAACAACATTGACGACCGCATGTTCATACGCATGTCGGTGATGATTGACTCTATGACTGCGCAGGAAAGATGCTTTCCAAAAATCATCAATGGCTCACGTAAAAAGCGTATTGCTGCTGGGTCTGGAACCACCGTGCCTGAGCTCAATCGCATGCTCAAACAACATCAACAAATGCAAAAAATGATGAAAAAAATGAGTGGTGGCAACATGATGCGAATGATGTCTCAGCTCAAAGGTAAAATGCCACCAGGGTTCATGTAACAATGTGAACACCAACCACCCTAACCACGCCTCACCACAATTAACACATAAAAAAACCCGGGAGTACTAAGCCAAACCCGGGTTTTACATCTATCAGAATAAAGACTAGATGTTGTAAAGAACGCGCAAGCCCAAAACACCTACACCAGCAGAAGCTTTAAACTTCTGATGCACAGAAGCTGTGCTATCAAAAATGTAGTCATTGCTTCCTAAACCAGCATATTTGTATTCCAAACCAAGATTGGCTGGGCCAAAGGCTTTATCGACACCGATAATAAACTGATACGCAAACAAGGTTGAGTTGTCATCAGTACCATCAGTAGTGTTGTAAGCTTTGTTCTTGGCATCAAACTCAACATTCGCCATACCAATACCAAAACCTACGCGAGGCAAAAAGCCACTCAATGGATAAGTATAATGAGCGTTTACCATGTACAAGCTTGCACTGAAAGCATCGATATCGTGAGTATCTGAGTTTTTAGGTGTTGGCGAAGTACGGAATGTCGCATCGTCCATCACTGAGTCACTCAAATCATTTGAGAATGCACTGATCTCAACATCAAAAGCCATGTTATCCATACGGTAACCAGCAGCAATACCGTAGTTAAAACCACTTTCAAAAGCTAACTTGGTTTTAGTAGTAGCAGAATCTACAGCACCACTAGTCCATTTTTCAGCACTTGAATCTTGCATATCGCTCATATAACTGGCACCCAAAGTGGCAGCAACATAAACACCTGCATTGCTCTTACTAGCAACTTTATCCTTCATACCTGCGAACGCACTTGGTGCAAGACCAAGAGCGATTAACATTACCATCGACTTTCTCATAACCTTCTCCTTTTTTTAAGAATAACCGGGCACTGACCAAAGGTCGTACCAAATTGATCATTAACTATATATCAATGAACACACCATCAATCGGACGGCAAATCCTGTACCAATTACCTATGGATTTGTTTGGATGATAGTCTCTAACCTCCTTGTCCAACTGAATTCCATAAAATGTCGTGGCTTTAGCCACTTCTATTACAGTATACCGCTGTCAAATATTTGAAACAAGCTTAATTCAACAAAATATGCAAAGAATTAAAACTGGTAAAAGATAGATAAGCCCATACCCTGTGTAGCAAAACCCAGCCTGCCCAGGCGAAGCCTGGAGTTGCCCCCTAAAGCCGAACCAAACACAACAGCAATAATTAACTGTCCAATGAGCTTGGCAGAGATGGGTTGGTAACTTATAACTTAACTGGTAAGTGGGGGGTAGTATCATTTTTCTCATCTTAGTCTTTTTAAAGCCAATTGTTCGCTGTTATACTCCAGCAATTCTCGGTGAAGCTACTTGCCCAAATGTGCTGTGCAATAACGGCCCAATTTAATGATTCAAAGCTGGTGATCTTGCCATTTTACCTTTATCGTTGCCGATTGACTGATTGTTCGAATTATAAGAAACACGAAGTCACACA
>JAGYIW010000005.1 GCA_018402195.1 Gammaproteobacteria bacterium | reverse complement strand
TTGCACAGAACATTTGGGCAGAGTAGCTTCACCGAGAATTGCTGCTGTAACAAGGGTTTGGTTTCCTTTTAGTTCAAGAGGTGATAAATTTCAGTTGCACTTTTGCGCTATTTTCTTTAAGCTCTTGAAAATCTGTCGGTAGTGGATAAAGGATGTCTTATGGCGGGCAAGCAGCAGCAGGGAGGCGGTGGTGGTGATAATTCCCTAGATTTTCTTTGGCTGATTGTTCTAATTGTAGGTATTGGTTACGCTACTTGGTTTTTTGGTCAAGATATCATAGCTGGTTTTGTCTATACCGTACGCTATTATGAAATCTTGTTTCTCGATCTTATTGCGCAAGGTTGGCATTGGCTGACTTCGTGGTCTAGTGCTCCAGACATTGATATTACTCCTTTACGATATTGGGTTGCTGTTGTTAATCGTGGTATAGGCTCTTCTGATTTTTCTGCTTTAGCCGAAATTAGTACTGATGTGGGTCTTTATTATCGCCATCCCATGGCTTTGATTCTGGCTGGGTTAGCGGCTTCCCTGTATTTTGGTTCTGCTTCTTCGCGCTTTAATGCGACACAGTCGATGAAAACTTTGTTGAAGTCTGAGGAGGCTATCTGGCATGGTGTATCACCTGTGGTTGGCCTTAAGATTTTGAAAGAAAAGCTTGATGAAGGTAAATGGCGCATGGGACAAACGCCGATGCTTTTCGTCAAAACGCATGATTTGGCCATAGAAATAGTTAAAGATCGCAAAACAGTTTTGGAATTGGTTCCTGGGCGCGCCAAAAATATGTTTGTCAAGCAGCTTGGTGGCCTTTGGGAGTCTGCGCATCATTTGCCCATTTATATGCAGGCTTTGTTTGTGATTTTTGGTGCTAGGGCTATGGGAGAGCGAAAGCTTGCCGACAAGATGCTTGAGCAAATTTCTTATTCAGCTCGCCGTGGGCGGTTGGATTTTTCTGGCGCTAAATTGGCTTTGATCAAGTTGCGGAATTGCAATTTGATCACCAAAGTTGTTTATCGGCATGCTTATGTGATGACAGTGATGGCAGCCATGTTGGAGTTGGCTAGGTGTGACGGCGTGCTTGCTACGTCTGAGTTTATTTGGCTTAAGCCTTTGGATCGTCGGCTGTGGTATGTGTTGAACGATGTCGGTAGGCAAACGTCTTCTGTTGAGTCTTCAGGTGTGTTTGCACATTTGGCGGCTGAGAGAAAATTTGGTAGGCCTTTGCGTGTTCCCATGGTGGATGAAGCTGTGGTAGCACTTGAGGAAGCATTGGAAGAAATTCTTTACGAACCGGAAGATAGTTAATGGCGTTCCAACGTGGTTTAAGTGAAGAGCACGAACAGAAGTCAGCACAGTTGCTGCGTGATACGCGCAGTATGGGTGAGCGCATCAGTGATTTTTTCAAGATTCCTGTCGCAGTAGCATTTCTTATATTGGTCATTGCGGGGCTTATCGAGTTTTATCCTGGCCTATTTGATGTGTTATTTTTGTCAGCCTTGGGTTGTTTTTTCTTCTCTATCACTCGTAAGCATACTTTGCCTTTTCGTATGCCAATGCGTTCTAATATGCTGGATTACAATGATCCCAAACCAGGTACAGTTAATACACCCAATACTGCTAGAGGTATTTACTTCTTTGGTAATGAGATTCGTAACAATCAAGAGATGTGGTTTACGAATGAAGATATGCGGACGCACGTGTTGATTTTTGGCTCTACTGGTTCTGGTAAAACCGAAGCACTGGTATCGATTGCTTATAATGCCTTGGTCCAGAGTAGTGGCTTTATTTATGTCGATGGTAAAGGTGACAATTCATTGTTTGCCAAGGTTTTTTCCATGGTAAGAAGCATGGGCCGTGATGATGATTTGCTGCTAATAAACTTTATGACGGGTGCCAAGGACATTATTGGGCCGCAGAAAAAAAGAATATCTAATACTATCAACCCTTTTGCTACGGGTTCCTCAAGTATGTTAACACAATTGATTGTTAGTTTGATGGATTCAAGTGGTAACTCAAGCGATGGTGACATGTGGAAAGGGCGTGCTATTGCTTTTGTGGAAGCTTTGATGAAAGTGTTGGTGGCTATGCGTGACGCTAATCATATCCTTTTGGATGCTAATACCATTCGTAATTATTTTGAGCTTGATCGTCTTGAGGCCATGTCTATTGATCATGCGTTTATTCGTGATGGTCAAGAAGCTGTGAGTATGGACTTTTTGCCAGATGTTATTCTGCAACCTATGCATAACTACCTGAAAACTTTGCCAGGCTACAATAAAGCGAAAAAGGGTAAGCAGGTTTCCCAGGTGCTTGAACAGCATGGCTTTATCACCATGCAGCTCACCCGCGTGTTTACTTCTTTGGCTGATACCTATGGGCACATTGTTCGTGTGAAAATGGCTGAGGTTGATTTTAAAGACGTGGTGCTTAATCGCCGTATTTTGGTAGTTTTATTGCCAGCTTTGGAAAAATCTCCTGATGAATTGGCCAACCTTGGTAAGGTGGTAATCGCTTCCTTACGTACCATGATGGCTGCTGGTTTGGGTGATGCTGTTGAAGGTACTTATCGAGAGCTGGTGACGCGAAAGCCTACCAATGCGCCTACTCCCTATTTGTGTGTCTTGGATGAATATGGTTATTATGCCGTGCAAGGCTTTGCTGTAGTGCCTGCTCAGGCACGGTCGCTTGGTTTTTCGGTGATTTTTGCGGGGCAAGATTTACCTGCCTTCCAGAAAGCCTCTAAAGAAGAGGCCATGTCTATTGGTGCGAACACCAATATCAAGATTTGTATGAAATTGGAAGATCCCCTAGAGACATGGGATTTCTTCTTGAAAACCGCAGGTGAATCTTTTGTGACTACGGTTGAGAGCTTTCAATCTGATGAAAAAAGTATCAGTGGCCAGTATATGGACACCAAAACGGCCAAGGTTGATAAGCGGGCTCGGGTGGACTTGCTTGACTTGAAAGACCAACGTGAGGGTGAGGCGCACGTGTTCTTTAAGTCAAAGCTTGTGCGCGCTAAGATGTTTTATGCTAATCCTGAGCCTGCTCAGGAAATGCGTTTGAATCATTATTTGCGGGTTGAGGCACCTAAAGATCGTGACCTTTATCATTTGGCGCGTAGCTTTGAGTTGTTTGAAGAAGCCACCCAAAAAGGACCTGGCTTTGGTCTTCAGCCAGAAGAAAGCGTCATTCTTGAAAAAGTTTTCAAGTCACTCCATAGCGATATCAATGCCAGTCCCATTGAAGTAGGTGTGAATGTTCTGCTTGACTATCAAAAAGAAATTGCTGGAGATATGCCTAAAGGTTTGCAAGCCAAGCAGCTTAGTGCTGGTTACATCAATATTTTTGCCAAAATCGTCTTTACTGAGTACTTGCAGGGCAGTGTGATCACTTCCGATATGGAGGACTATTGTTCGCCGATGTTGGATTTTGAATCTGTGCATCAAGATATGTTTTTGATTGAGCGTTTGACAGGGCAGGGTGATTCAGCAGCTGCTAAGATGCGCAATGAAATCATGTTGGATATTGAGGCTGCGACTGAGTACCCACCCCAGCACATGCCAATATTAAAGCCAAGTCATGCGGCTGATGCTATCTACGAATTAATCACTGCCTTTGATAATGCACCTCAGAAAGAAGACAAGAAATCTTAGTTGAGAGCTTTTGCTCGGATCATGATGGGGCGTTTGGGTTGTAATGTCACCAAAGGGCTCATTCCAGGATGTTGAATGTCAGGCTGGGACAGATCGTAGCGACTTATCCATTCGAATAGTATGCATTTCATGATCGCCATGGCTAGTTGTTTGCCTATACATATTCTTTTGCCTATACCAAAAGGGATGTAGACTCCTTTGGGGCGTTGTTGTTTTTGATTGGGCGTAAAATGTTCAGGATCGAACTGTTCTGGGTTAGTCCAGAATGCGGGATGTCTGTGTAGAGTAAATGGCGATAAGATAATGAAATTGTCTTTTGCTATGGTGATATTGGCAAAAGTGGATTTTTTAATGCTGCGGCGTAGGATAGTCCAAATAGATGGATAGAGACGCATGGCTTCTTGGATACACATTTGTGTGTAGGGTGACTGGGGGGAGCACCAGGTGCGGGGATTTGGGTTATTACGGATTTCGTCACTTATTTTTGCCCAGATTTCTGGTTGGGCTGTGATGCTATAAATCACCCAAGCAAGTGTTGACGTTGTTGTTTCAGCTCCAGCAATGAGAAAATTTTTCATTTCCCCCAAGAAATTTTCTGTAGGGATTTGCTGTTGTTGGTACCCCTCTATAATAGGCCCTAGTAATCCTTTGCTGCTGAATTTATCGATGTTTTCTAGAATTTCTTTGTTGAGCGTTTTTAGCGCTTTTTGTAGTTTTTTGCGTTTATTGATTGGGCGATGCCAGGGAGCAAAGCGTGATATCTCAAGGTTGCTTAGGGAGATCGCCTCGATGGCGCTGTGTGTCAGTCCTGGGCTGGTAAAATCACAAAGTATGTGTAGCATGGCTTCAGTGACCATGTTGTGGAGGACTGGTTTTAGGTCGAACGGTTCATTGGTTTGACTTGTTAGGTGTGCCATAAGACAAGGTATGGCGCGGCTTAAGCTTTGTTCGATAGTGTTGGCAGTAAAATGAGATTGTAATCGGTGTCTCGATAAATCCCAGTCTTTCCCATCTAGTGTGAGTACGCCTGGCCCTAGCGCACCCATCATTTGATCATAGGGCGTGTGTTGTTTGACAAAGCAATCTGCATGGGTTTGTAGTACGTGAGTGATGGCATCAGGTCGGTTAAAGTAGTAAGTGCCTATGGGTGAGTGAATGCAATCGCCTCTACGCGCGAGATTACGCACCATCTTAATCCTGTCTCTGTTGCCTAATTGCCAAGACTCACAGAAACCAAGCGAAATTAGATAGGGTTCATCCATTTTTTTACTTGGTGGTGAATAGAGCCTACCTATGATTCTAGCTCATAAAAAACACAAATAATAGTTGTCAGTTCCGTGTAGACTCGGTAGACTAAATAGAGGATATGTATAACATTGATTCTAGGATGAACGTATGCTTCGATTTAAGCGCTTGGGGCGCAAAGATACCACTTATTCGAGAGTCATAGCTGCCATGCGTATGGCTTTTTTGTTTGGTTTTGTTTTATTGACTACGGGCTGTGGCTGGTTGGCAATGGATGATGAACGGGCTGTGCTGGATATGCAGAAAGTGCAAGTGGGCCAGGACGTTACCATCGTTGTTCCCAGTGACCAGTTGTTTTATGCTCGGACCGCGAATTTCAAGCCACAAGCTTTTGATATGCTTGAAAGTTTGGTCGCTTACCTGAAAGATCACAAGGTTAATCGTTTCGATGTCAAAGGCTATGTTGATAACTTGGGCAACGATGCTTTGAATAAGCTGGTATCCAAAAATCAGTCCGAAGAAATGATGCGATATCTTTGGAAAAATTTGGATCAAGTGGTTTGGGCCAGGTTTGAAGGTTTGGGGGCTAAGGACCCTATAGCTAACGATAGGGCAAGTATAAGCCAAGGCCGTAATAGGCGTCTGGTGGTCTTGTTCCATGACAGCCATTGACCTGTGTTGCTTGTTTGGCTGAGGGAGGTATCTTGTGCCGATAGTTGAGGAGTGGTGAATGAGTAATGATTCATTGATGGAAGCCAAAAAGCGTAAGGGGTTTTATCCCCGTGGTGCCGGTAAACTTATGACAGTGGTTATGATGTTGGCTGTGATCAATATTGTTTTGATCGCTCGGGCAGGTTATTTGCTGGTAACCAAAGATGAATCAGTTGAGTACTACGCGGTGACTTGTGACTCTGATCCTATTAAACTCAATTCATTGAGTGCGGCGATAGTGTCTTCCAACCAGTTGCTACAATGGGCAAATGTTGCTGCGATAGCTGCATACAATTACAACTTTGTGAATTGGCGTCAGCGTATGGATGAGCTGCGTCCATACTTTTCTAAACAGGGATGGGAGGGCTTTTATCCTGAGTTTAGAAGTAGTCAGGTTGACCCTATGGTCGAAAAGAAAACCGTGGTGAGTGCTGTGGCTATTGACGTGCCTGTGATTGAGCGCCGTGGCGTGATGCAAGGGCGTTATACTTGGCGTGTTGCTGTACCATTATTGGTTTCTTATCAAACAGCTTCTGTGAAGACTCAAGAAAAGGTTTTGATACGTTTGGTGATTTCTCGTGTTCCAGTAGTGCAAACACCAAGAGGGATTGCGATTATGCAATTCAACACGTCAAGGTTCAATGGATAATGAGTGATTACCTGAGCTTGTGTTGGTTGTGTGATTGGGCTATATTGGGTCCTATGCGTAGGATACGACAAGGAAGAGTGGTCAAATATTTGGCCCGTCGGTTTAAGGAGAGAGATAGCGCGTGACTGAGCAATCGCTTGAAATTGTTGTCGAAAGAAACCATTTTTACAGAGATGGCTATCGAAAGCTTTCACTGATTTTTATGGTTTTGCTTACTTCTGCGATTATGCTGTTTTTTGTTAATTCTCATTTGAGTAAGACTCAAAAACGCCCCCCTGAATTCTTTGCCATGACTTGTGATGGCAACTTTGCCAGTGTTATTCCTTTGTCAGAGCCTATGGTGTCTGATGCTAAGTTATTGGCTTGGGCGAACAGGGTGATTACATCGGTTTACTCTTTTGACTTTGTACATTTTCGTGAGCAATTAGAAGATTCGTCGCATTATTTTACTGCCAGAGGCTGGCAAGAATTTGGTCGTGTTTTCCAATCTGCCCGAAATCTTGAGACTGTTTTAGAGAAGAATTTACTGGTGTCGGCGGTGCCTACAGCTGCGCCCTTGATTGAGAAGCGAGGGGTTATTAACGGTCTGTATACTTGGCAAGTTAGTATGCCTATTTTGGTGACTTATCAGAGTAATGAGACTAATATTCAACAGGCACTTGATGTGATTATTAACATTCAGCGTGTGTCTATGTATAGAAATTCAGATGGCATTGCCATTAGCCAGTACATTGCATCAGAGGGTAAGTGATATGATCAAATTGATATTGGGCCAACCACTCAATAAGCGAAAAGGCAAATGGATTTGGTCGGGGTTGCTGGTGCTCAGCATGTCTTATGCTTATGCTGCCGTGGGATTAGGTGGTGATGATTTTAAAAATCAAGACGTGGCATTAGAGAAAGCAAAGCTTGCTGAATTGCAGAGAGCAAAGAAAAATGGTGATTTTGATCCCAATAAAGAAAAGGTCAGGTTGCAAAGCTCGATGCGAGATGGCTTGTTGGCTGAACATGAAGAGAGTAACGCTAAAGAGAGTTCTTTGCGAGATCAAATTTTTGCTAAAATGACTAATAATTTAATGCCTATGTCGCCTGAGCAAATTGGTACGTTGAGAGAACTGTACAATCGCAACAAGAAGGCTTCTGCTCAGGTGGGCCTGGTGCCGCCTAAACCAACATCGACTTCAAAGATTGTTGATTTGTCCCCGGGCGCTACACCCCCGGTTATTCGCTTGTCTTCTGGCTTTATTACCTCTTTGGTGTTTCTAGATGCTACAGGTGCACCTTGGCCTATCAAATCCTATGATTTGGGGGACCCTAGCAGTTACAATATTCAATGGGATAAAACGGGTAGCACCATGATGTTGCAGGCGATTACTGAGTATAAATCAGGTAACTTGGCTGTCATGCTTGAAGGCTTGAGTACCCCTGTGATGTTAACGCTTATGCCTGGTCAGCGTGCCGTGGATTATCGTGTCGATGTCCAGGTGCCGCAATATGGGCCTAAAGCAACACCAACTCGTTCGATTGTTAATCTGTCTGACAATGGTATGCTGTTGGCTGTGTTGGATGGTCTGCCGCCTAAAGGAGGGCATGCTGTAAACATTAAGGGTGCTGCGGCGCAGGCCTGGCTTGCTAGTGACCGTTTGTATTTAAGGACCCGTTTGTCCGTCTTGTCTCCTGGTTGGGTTGCCAGAATGGCAAGCGCTGATGGAACGTACGCTTATGAAATGCCTATGACACCGGTTGTGTTGGCATCCAAAGATGGTGAAACTGTAACATTGACACTTGAGGGTTATTAAGCCATGGCAAATGACAAAATACCAAAGTTTAAAGCGCCTGACGGTAAAGGCCGTGTATTTATTGGCTTGGGAGTTGCCGTTGTGTTGGTGGTGGCTGTTGTGGCCATATTTCGCTCTGCGACTTCGTCTGAGCCAGTTGTACAGAATTCTAGTGTGACTGAAGCACCTAATGTGGCTTCTGTGCCTGGTATTTCTACGCCATCGGCAGAATATGTGAAGGCGCAAGAATTGGCCAATGCTGAGCTTGCCAAACAGGCCTCTAAGACCACGTCAGGCAGTGCAGTGCCTACCATTACACGTAAGGTGCTTAAAGAGGTTGAGGACGTTGCTACTGAAGCAGATGGTTGTGATATTGAATCTTTGCGTAAAGCTAGAGAAGCAGGGGTGACAGCAGCTGAACTGCGTTGCCGAGGGTGTTCTGCTGCGCAATTGCGCACAGCGGGCTATACAGCGGCTGAATTGCGGGCGGCAGGGTTTTCCGCAGCTGAGTTAAAGGCATCAGGTTTCACTGCAGCGGAATTGCGTGAAGCAGGCTTTAGTGCCGCAGAGTTACGCGCAGCTGGCTTCAGTGCGGCAGAATTAAGAGCGGCTGGCTTCAGTGCGGCAGAGTTAATGGCTGCTGGTTTTAGCGTTGAAGAACTTTTGGCCGCAGGTTTCAGTGCTGCTGAGCTTCGCACTTCAGGCTTTGGTCCTGCTGAACTTTTAGCAGCAGGTTCTTCGCCAGTAGACTTAAAAGCTGCAGGCTTTTCTGCTTCTAGGGTGTTGGCGGCAGGTGTTAGCGAAAAAGAACTGCTGGCTACAGGATTTTCTCATGATAGTATCAATGCTGCGAAAGCATTGTTAGCTGAAGGTAAGGGCTGTGATATTACTTCATTGAAAAAAGCTCGGGAAGATGCCGTTAGTTTGAAAGAAATGAAATCTTGGGGTTGTGATGCTGCGGCATTGCGTGCTGCAGGTTTTACTGCGGCTGAATTACGTGAAGCCGGTTTTTCCGCCGCAGAGCTTAAAGCGGCTGGCTTTACTGCTGCTGAGTTAAAGGCGGCTGGATTTAGTGCTTTAGAGCTAAGAGATGCTGGATTCACTGCCGCTGAACTTAGGGCAGCAGGTTTTTCTGCGACTGAATTACGTGAAGCCGGTTTCTCAGCTGCTGAGCTAAGAGCAGCAGGTTTTACAGCTGAGGAACTGCGAGCAGCAGGTTTTACAGCTGAGGAACTGCGAGCAGCAGGTTTTAGTGAGGGTGAATTGATCCGAGCTGGTTTTGCTTCTGTAGATATGTCTACTTCTTGCGATGTCAGTGAGTTGAAAAAGGAGCGTGAAGCTGGCGCTTCAGCATTAGATTTGAAAAAGCGAGGATGTAGTGTGTTGGGATTGGCTGCTGCTGGTGTTTCTGCTGAGGAGTTAAAAGGAGCTGGGTTTGATGTGGAAGAAATTCAGACAGCTGAGTCAACCACTCGTATCCCTGAGAAGAAAGAAAACATGAATTTGCTTGATACGGGTGTGCCTGAGGTTGATCCCCATATCACCGACCCTCTAGAGCGTTTGAGATTAGAGCAGACTGCCCAATTGATACAGGCTAAGCGTGAGCAGCAGATTCAAGAAATTGAAGGCAATATGCTTACTCAGGCAACTCAGTTGGTATCGACTTGGTCTCCACCTGCGCCTCAAACCATGGTTGAAGGTGATGAAAAACCTAAGGTTGAAGGTGCGGTGCAATCGGTTGATTTGTTGCCACCGTCGCAAGTGTTTAAAATCAAAGCTGGTGATATTATTTACGCAGTGTTGAGTACTGAGGTCAATACCGACGCTAAGTCTCATGTCATGGCTTCTGTGGTTTCGGGGCCTTTGAAAGGCTCTAAGCTGTTAGGGTCATTTGATTTGTCTGGTGAGGAAGGGGCAGCATTGACGTTTACGACCATTAGTGTGCCTACGGTTTCTGCTTCTTCGACCATTAATGCCATTGCCATTGACCCTGAAACCGCAGAAACAGCTTTGGCCTCTAGTGTGGATCACCACTACTTGTTGCGTTATGGTAGTATGTTTGCTTCATCCTTCTTGAAGGGGTTTGCAGAGGCAGTGGCTTCTCAGGGTACAGTGACTACCGATGGTGGTCGAACTGAGCGTACCTTGAATATTAAGAGTAACCGTGACCGCATGTATATGGGCTTGGGTGAAGCTGGCTCTCAATATGCTAAGGTGATGGGCAATAATTTCCAGAAACCTACAACTGTTAAGGTTGCTAAGGGCACTGGATTTGGTTTACTCTTTACTTCGGACACTAAGATAGCTTTGGCTGATCTTGACCTGAAATAGCGGGTAAGTGTGTAGATAAGGAAATGAGGTGATTCTATGGCAAAAAAGAAGGAAACAAACGGCGTTTCTGAAGAAGAACAGGTGGTGGATGAGTTTGATAACCTTGAAGCTAGTGCAGACTTGCAGGATGATTCTGTTGAGGAATGGATGCCTGAAGATACCGGATTGAGCGAAGGTCTTGTTGCTGAGGCACTGGATGATTCTGATCCGTTTGATGATGGTTTTAATTTTGAAGATGCTGTTGGTGATGATACCTCCGGTGTAGGCGATGATTTTTCTATGAATGATACCTTAGACGATGAAGAAGAAGCATTTTCTTTTGATGAGTTTGCTGATGATAAGGGTGATCCTAAAGCTGAGTTAATGGCAAAGATTCAGGAAGTACAAGATTACCTAAATGAAAATAAACCTGCTGCCATTGGCGGCATTGTCGCCATGTTGCTACTACTTCTATGGTTGTTTGGTGGTTTGTCTTCTCATGAAGATAAAGCAGCCGCACAAGCTGTTCAACAAGCCTCAATGACAGAGTCTGATTCCCAGCGTGAAGAAGCGCTGGAACATGAGCTTAAAACTTTTGAAGATCAGTTTAGTGAATACTCTAGCCAAGAGGATCATAAGATTAATGACCTTGGTGCTAAAGTAAACTTACTCTTTGATAATGCAAAAAAAACTAAGCAGGAGCTAATTAAACAAAGTAAACAATTGTCAGAGATTAAAGATTCACTGCAGCGCCTTACTGTTGATAGAGCTAGACATACTGAGCATACTCAATTGCTCAAACAGCGTAGTGGTTTGTACACTATCAGTGTGATTGTGCCTGGTAGAGTATGGCTAAGGACTGCCAATGGTCACGAGTTCACTGCTTCAGTGGGTGATAAGATTGAAGGTTATGGTACTGTAGTAAAGATTGAACCTGATTATGGTCGTGTCTTAACTTCATCTGGTAAGGCAATTTACTTGGGAAGGGATGATAGTTAGATGAATATAGGACTTAACCACTCTTATATTGGTTGTATGAGTTTGCTATTGCTAGTGCTCCTGTGGCTACCTGATACTGCCCTGGCAGCAGGGGGTAGGGTTGATGCCAGTAGCGCCAGCCTGGGGCAAATGCTGATGAATCTGCAGCAGTCCTTGATGGGTGTTTGGACCATGCTGACTGGAGCTTGTTGGCTGTTGGGTACGACACTTTTTGTTTTAGGAGTGATGAAGCTCAAGAAGTATGGTCAAATGACAGTATTTATGATGGCCCAAGCTGATTTTGTTGGTCCAATGATGCGCATATTTGTTGGTACTTTGTTGATTTATACTCCTTGGTCTATTGAAATGCTGCTTAACACTGCTTGGAGTGGTGGCGTAACAATGAACACGTCGATGCAAACAGGAAATTTGCAAGGGTACATTTCTTCTGGGGACATGAGCTTTGAATCATTGATGGGCCCTGTGTTTAGCCTGGTTCAGATAATAGGCTTGGTTGCTTTTATTCGTGGTTTGGTGAAACTCGCCAAAGTTGGTGAGCAGGGTGGACAGCCGGGTACGGTTCCTGCAGCCATGATGTTGTTGTTTGGTGGTGTCTTTGCCATTAATATAGTTGGAACTATTGACGTGCTTGAAGCGACATTGCTTGGCGCAACTTGATTTAAACAATACTGAGGAGAATGAGATGAGTGTATCTGAATTTATATCGAAAAACAGTGTAAAAACCACTGCAAAAGCTTTGATGATTTCTGGCTTGATCGTATCATCAACTGCTGTATTTGCTGATGGTCAAAGTGATGTTACCAACATTGGTACCATTGCTAGAAATATTACCAATACTTTTACCAATATTGCCTCAATGATGATGGGCATGTCTTATGTGGCAGGTATTGGTTTCTTTATTGGTGCTATTTTTAAATTCAAACAGCATAAAGACAACCCTACACAGATTCCTATGGGTACTCCCATTGCTTTGCTGATGATTGCTGTATGTTTGGTGTTTATGCCTTACATTATTAGCACATCAGGCGCAACCATTGCTGGCGAGGGCGCGAGTTCTGGTATTGGTAGTGCAAATGGTACTTCTTTACCTGGCGTTGATCGTGAATAACAGTGGTGAGCACCTTGGGGCCTGTATGCGTTAAACGCACAGGCCCTTGATTTGAAGTGATTGAGTTGAAGGTGATGCATGTATCGTGATTTAAACTTAACAGCATCTTTGAATGGTTGGCATCTTTTTGAGGCAAGAAAGGGAAGCAAAGGCTTTACTGATTTTGCTGAAAAGGTGTTTCAGCGCGATGGCCACGCTTGTCAATTTTGTGGATTTCAGGCCAGTAGCTCTATGGAAATCATTAATCTTGATGGTAATTATAAAAACAATACCATGGATAATATGGTGACCCTTGCCCTTTATTCACACCCCAGGTGCCAATTTTAGAGCAGGTTGGGCAAAATGAAGTAGGTGGCGGCACTTTGGTTTATATGCCTGAAGTTACCATGGGACAGCTGAATGGTTTGTGTCATGTTTTGTTTTGTGCCATGAGTAATGCTTCGACATATTATGCTGATGCACAATCCATTTATCGTGAGCTCAAACTTCGTAACCAAATGGTAGAAAAACAATTTGGTGAAGGCTTGTCTGATCCTGCGGTGTTTGGTAGGGCGTTGTTGGATTCACATGTTGAAAATACGCGAGAAAAGGGCATAGCCTTGTTGAAAGATGTTCGTTTGTTACCTTCCCGCAGTCGTTTTAAGTCTTTGGTGGATCATTGGGCTAAAGCTGCAGCTGGTGGTATTGCCTAGTTAGCTAGGGTAGCATAGAATGTGGGATAATCAGGGCTTAAGGAGTGAGTTAGGTATGGCGAAGATTGCTGATGCAGTGGTAGGTGGCATAGATGTTTTTATGGCATGGTTGTCGACTACCCTGGGACAAAACATGGAGTCCTATTGTGCCATTGAAACGGCCGATGGCCCTCATACCTTGGTGGCCCATGATGGTTCACTGATAAGTATTGTTCGTTTGCAAGGTGTTAACCAACTTGTTGGTTCTGAAGAGTTTGGACGCATTCGTGATGGCGTACTTCTGAGCTTACAAACATCTATGTCTCGTTCTGGGACTAAGGTTCAAGTATTTTTCAATTACGACAAGCAAGGTGCTGCGCAAGATATCACCGATATTTTTTCCCCAGCTAAAGCCACGGCAGAGCGCATTGGTATGGAGTTGGAAGATCTGTTTGATGAACGGGTACAAAATCTTTCTAAGTACTGTGCAAAAGAAGACGTCTTTATGGTGTTTTGGACCACACCAGCTTCTCTGACTTCGGATCAAGTTAAGCGATCGCAAAAAGACAAGATGGAAATGATAAAGGAAGCAAAGTTGCCGCCTTTCTTGGATACGCAGTTTTTTTGTGCTGCCATTCCTGAGTTGCGGGAGTCTCATGATTCTTATATGCAATCGTTTTTAGAAAATGCCCGTATGCTTGGCATTATTGCTGACTTGTTGGAAGTGCATGATGCGGTGTACGAAATGCGTCGTACTGTTGATCCGGATTTTACCGATTTGTCCTGGCGTCCGGAGTTGCCAGGAGATAAAATCAAGCCTCGTGCTTTTAAAGTAGGTGTAGATGGTACAGCCGCAGATGTGCTTTGGCCAGCTTTGGGCCGGCAGATTATGCCCCGAGATGCTGAGAATTTGGACCTGCGGTCTTGCCGTATTGGTGATCGCATTTATTCCACTGTATTTATTTCTCTGTTCCCTAAAGAAATTCAGCGTTTCATGAACTTGTTTGGTCGTGCTTTGCAGGCAGCTATCCCTTGGCGTATCTCATTTTTGATTGAAAGCGATGGTTTGGCTTCTACCAGTTTGAAGGCGTCTTTGGCAGCAGTATTGACGGTGACGTCTAAGGCGAACCGTTTGGTGAGTGATGCGGTGAATTTGCTCAATTATATTGAACTCAATACCGATGATGTTGTGGTGAAGCTTAGGGTAGCACTAGCAACTTGGGCTCCCGCCGATGATGTAACTTTGTTACGCGCACGGGCATCACAGTTGGCGCAGGCTGTCGAAGGCTGGGGTTCATGCGATGTGGCTGAAGCGTCGGGTGATGCCTTTGGTGGTGTGGTTTCAAGCATGTTAGCAGTTTCTGATACGAGTTTAGCGACACCTTCAGTGGCGCCACTGTCGGATGTTGTTACCATGTTGCCTTTATTTCGACCTGCATCGTCCTGGACAACGGGGGCTGTTCTGTTTAGATCCCCTGATGGTAAGCTATGGCCGTTTCAGCCTGGGTCATCTCAGCAGACTACTTGGATTGAACTGGTTTATGCGCGACCTGGTTCGGGTAAGTCGGTGTTGTCGAATGCCATGAATTTGGCTTTGTGTTTGTCACCGGGTATTCAACGTTTGCCATTTATTTCTGTGATTGATATCGGACCTTCGAGTAGTGGTTTGATTTCTTTGTTGCAAGAAGCTTTGCCGGTGAATAAACGACATTTGGTGGCGCATCACTGTATACGCATGACTCCGAACTATGCCATTAATCCTTTTGATACTCAATTGGGCTGTCGTAAGCCTACTCCCCAGGAGCGGAGTTTTTTGTTGAATTTCTTGGTGTTGTTGGCCACACCTGTTGGAGAAGAGTCACCTTATGATGGTATCGCCGATATGGTGGGCATGGTAGTTGATGAGATGTATAAGATTTTGTCTGATGAGGGCAAGCCGCATCCTTATACCAAAGATGTTGAAGAAATAGTTGATGCCATTTTGGAAGAAATAGGTTTTGTTGCCGATCAGCATAGTACTTGGTGGGAAGTTACCGATACTTTGTTTTTGGCGGGTTTTTATCACGAAGCTATGTTAGCGCAGCGTCATGCCATGCCAGTGCTTGCTGATGCTACTTCTATTGCTCGTTCTAGCACAGTTGAAGATCTTTATGGTAAAATTACGGCACCTACTGGTGAGCCATTGATTAGTGCTTTTGCCAGAATGATTTCAAGTGCTATCCGTGAATATCCCGTTATCGGCCAGATCACCAAATTTGATCTTGGTGAATCTCGTGTGGTTGCACTGGATCTGGGTGAAGTGGCTAAGAGTGGTGGTGATGCAGCTAACCGGCAGACTGCTGTGATGTACATGCTAGCGCGTTATGTGTCAGCGAAGAATTATTACCTCACTGATGATAGTTTGTCTGATATGCCTGAGGCGTATCGGGATTTTCATCGTGAGCGAATCAGTGAGATACGAGAGGACCATAAGCGTATTGTCTTTGATGAGTTTCACCGCACATCGCATACGCAAGCTGTGCGCGATCAGGTGGTGGTAGATATGCGAGAAGGGCGTAAGTGGCGGGTACAAATTGCCTTGCTCTCTCAATCTCTTGATGATTTCGATGAGGTAATGATCGAGTTTGCTACCAGTGTGTTCATTATGGATGCAGGGCCAGAGCTGGCGATTCGTAAGACGACAGAGGTATTTGGTTTGTCTACAACAGCGCAATACGCCTTGAGAAATCGTGTCCATGGTCCACGAGAGTCGGGTGCAACATTCCTGGCTCAGTTTGCCACCAAGGCCGGTAGCAATACTCAATTACTCACTAGTACTCTTGGGCCGATAGAGCTATGGGCCTTCAGCACCACGGTTGAGGATGTACGTATTCGTACGCATCTCTACCAAGCCATAGGCCCAGCTCAAGCCAGAAAGCTTCTTGCCAAGCTATTCCCCAGCGGTAGTGCTGCAAAGCTAGTAGAACGGCGTATGGTAGAAGTCAAATCACAAACTGGCAGTATCGATAATGAAGTTAAGCAGAATGTGGTAGATCAGATTATTGAAGAAATTTTGGCTACATACACATCTGCCTAGCAGATCCATTAGCGTCCTTGTACACTACATGTAGTGGATCGAAACAAAAACTGACCAAGTTTTTAGCGAGCTATGCACCAGGTCAGTTCTGTATCAAAAAAGTGACTTATTCGTCGAAGTCATCCCCGTCCTCATCGAAGTCATCACCTTCCAATTCATCAAGGTCGATGATGTCTGCATCATCTAGATCCAACAGATCATCAGTGTTTTCGCTTATTCCCAATGACTCAAAATCTTCTTCAAAATCAACCATTATTCTTCTCCCAAGTGGTTAAACCCATGACACATGTCATGCGCAAAATATAGCTAAAAAAATAAAAAAATTGCTTAGTGATAAATTGCTGCCCGAATGATATTAAACCAAAAACCTAGATGCAAGCTTTTTTGATCAATTGATTTCGTCTAACATCAAGTATTTTTGAATAGGGCATAAATAGAAATATTTAGTGAGGCATCAGAGCTTCAATCAGCTACAGATTGCTACTATAGTCTAGATTCCAAAATCACGAATTGTCCCATAAGTCTATGATTTGATTTTATTTTGTTTTTTTCTCATGTTATGTATCATTCATATGAACATACTCTATTTTTTATTATGTCATAGAGTTAAAGGCCACCGCTATCGCATGCGACTTGTATTCTCATACACATGAAGAGAGGGTATTAGGCATCAATGACAGTATTTTTACATGTTCTAATGCCGCCTCTGCTTAATAGGCCCCTCAAAAGGACTAAAACGGAATGTCATCATCGTCAAAATCATTGGCGCCAGCGGTTACTGCGGGCCCAGGTTGTGTTTGATTGCTGTCTTGCATTGAGATAGGTACATCAGCGGATGGCGCAAAACCGTTGGACCCGCCCGATCCACGACTGTCAAGCATTTGCATTTCGTTGCCGACAATCTCAGTAGTGTAGCGATCATTGCCACTTTGGTCCTGCCATTTTCGAGTTTTCAAGCTGCCTTCAACGTATAGCTTACTGCCTTTTTTGACATATTCATTAATAATCTCTGCCAAGCGGTTAAAAAATACCACACGGTGCCACTCGGTGCGCTCAATATTTTCTCCTGTGGTTTTGTCTTTCCAAGATTCGCTAGTGGCAATGGAAATATTAGCCACTGCCGCGCCGCTTCCGGTATAACGAACTTCAGGGTCGATGCCGACGTTGCCGACTAGAATAACTTTGTTAATGCCTCTGGCCATGATGCATGGATCTCCTATGGTTGTGATTTTTTCTGCCACACCTCGATCACCGAGGCAATAGCTTCTAGAGAAGTTATCTTACTGTCTATTTTCAAATAAGCAATACCGTCATCTTCACGAATTTCAGCTTCAAAAACTCCTGGGAATGTACCAATATGTTGGCTAAGTGCTTCCGCAGCCTGGCGACTTGTTATCCCCACCTTAAGCATTTGTGCGCTTAAGTATGCAGGTTTAGCCATAGAGAGGGCAGCAGTAAACCACAAACTCACTAAGGTCAAGCAAGTAATAAAAATCCCATTAGGACCATAGTGGGCTAAAATTTGACCGCCCAAGCTGCCACCAACAAAAATACCCAAAAACTGTGATGTGGAGTAAATACCCATGGCAGTGCCCTTGGTGCTAGGATTAGCAATCTTAGACACCAAAGAAGGCAAGCAAGCTTCTAGCAGGCTAAATACACCGAAAAAAATGATCATCAGGCCTGTTAGGGTTATTAACCCTGTAGAAGAAAGTTGCCAAAAACCCAATAAACTCAAAATTAAAAGCGCTGTTGAGCTGCACACAACCTCTTTCATGCGGCGTTGGCTCTCGCCAATGTAAGTGCCAACAACCATAATAAACAACGCACCAATCAGTGCTGGGACGTAAACATGCCAGTGCTGCTCTGTAGGCAGACCCAAGGTGGTCATCACCTTGGGGAGCAAGAGAAACAAGGCGGAGAGCATGGCATGTAAGGTAAATACACCAAAGTCTAGACGACGTAAGCTAGGGTTTTTCAATGTGGCCAGCAAATCCTCAGTCAATACATCAGTGTCTCTATGGCTATGAGAGTCCTTAGGGGTGGGTACAAAAGAAAGCAGTACCACCATGGACAGCAGACCAAGGACTGCTGTCAGCCAAAAAATTGCTGACATACCTCCAAAACTATTGATGATAGGACCAAGTATCATGGCTACACCGAAAGATGTGCCAATAGATACGCCTACAATAGCCATGGCTTGGGTGCGCTTGTCCTCAGGTGTAAGGTCAGCAACGAGAGCAATAATGACGCTGCCAACGGCACCAGCTCCCTGTAGCCCCCGGCCAATGATAAGCCCAAAGATAGACTGTGACATAGCTGCCACCACGCTCCCAAGAATGAATATACTCAAACCCAGCAAAATGACAGGTTTGCGTCCCATCTTATCAGACACCATGCCAAAAGGAATTTGAAGTAATGCTTGGCACAAGCCATAAATACCCAGTGCTGTTCCCATCAGTTGTGGGCTAGCGTCGGTATATTGGGTATAGCTGATCGCCAGCACTGGCAGAATCATAAATAGGCCCATCATGCGCGAGGCAAATATAGCAGCCAGGGCAACAGTGGACCGTCGGTTTGCTTGAGTAAAGGGATGTATTAACGCCATGAAAAACTCCTCACAGCTCCATGTTAACGGTTTCAGTGTTGCGGCGCAATAAGGTCTTTTTGTTATTGATAGTTAGTGTTTTTTTTGGGATGATGAAAACCCGTTAGTGGAGAAAGCCAGTATGTGTGCAGATTATAACCATAAAATAGGATCAAAAGACATCCGTATTCAGGGTGCCCGTACACACAATCTTGCCAATATCGATGTCACTTTGCCGCGTGATGCTTTTGTGGTAATCACTGGTTTGTCAGGTTCTGGCAAGTCTTCTCTGGCTTTCGATACCCTTTATGCAGAAGGACAGCGGCGTTACGTAGAATCCCTATCCGCTTATGCCAGGCAATTTTTGTCATTGATGGAAAAGCCAGATGTTGATCACATCGCTGGCTTATCGCCTGCGATTGCCATTGAGCAAAAATCCACTTCCCACAATCCCCGTTCTACTGTGGGAACTATCACTGAAGTATATGATTATTTAAGGCTTCTCTATGCCCGTGTGGGTGATCCCCGTTGCCCAAAACATAATATGACGTTGTCAGCGCAAACGGTATCACAAATGGTCGATCATGTGATGGCGCTGCAGGAAAACAGCACTTGGATGCTATTGGCGCCTATGGTGCGCAATCGCAAGGGCGAACATGTGAAGTTGCTAACATCTTTGCGAGCCCAAGGCTACGTGCGCCTACGGGTGAATGGTGAAGTGATGGCCATAGAAGACGTGCCAAGCCTAAATGCCCACCAAAAGCACACCATTGAAGTGGTGATAGACCGGTTCAAAATTCGCGAAGGGCTAGCTTCACGTTTGGCTGAGTCCTTTGAGACCGCATTGGGATTGGCAGAAGGCTTAGCGGAAATTGCTCCCATGGATGTTGAACCAATGACTGAAAGCAAGTTGTTTTCAGCCTGTTGGGCCTGTCCTCAGTGTGATTATAATGTGCCGACATTGGAACCTCGTTTGTTTTCTTTCAATAGCCCAATCGGAGCGTGCCCTAGTTGTGATGGCCTGGGTTTGGATCAAATCATAGACCCAGATAAAGTGGTAGAAGATCCTGAGCTTTCCTTGGCGGAAGGTGCGATTAGAGGTTGGGATAGACGACACTTTTATTACTATCAGCTGTTACAATCTTTGGCTGAACACTATGGTTTTGATCTTAATGTGCCTTTTGCCAGCTTACCTACCAAGATCCAGCAAGTCCTGCTATATGGCAGTGGGGACGAAAAAATCACCATGACTTATATTAGCCCTCGCAAGCGGCACCGAGTTCGTACGACGGCGTTTGAGGGCGTGATTGTCAACATGACCAGGCGTTACCGTGAAACAGAATCTTCTAGCATGCGTGAAGAACTGACCAAGTACATGAGTGCCCACGAGTGTGAATCTTGCAAAGGTGGCCGCCTCAACGCTTCAGCACGTCATGTTTTTATTGGCGATGTGGCACTGCCTGAAGTTACACGGTGGTCCATAGAAAAAACGCTGGCATTTTTTCAGCAGCTTGATCTCACGGGTAACCGCGCTGAAATCGCTGAAAAAATTCTTAAAGAAATCAATGACAGATTAAGTTTCTTGGTGAGTGTTGGCTTGAATTACCTCAGCTTGTCTCGCCGCGCCGAAAGCTTGTCTGGAGGTGAAGCGCAGCGTATTCGTCTTGCCAGTCAAATCGGCTCAGGGCTTGTTGGCGTTATGTATATCTTGGATGAGCCTACCATTGGTTTGCACCAGCGCGACAATCAGCGTTTATTAGATTCCTTGGTGCAGTTAAGAAATTTAGGCAACACCGTAATTGTAATCGAGCATGATGAAGACGCCATTCGTCAGGCAGATTATGTTGTCGATATTGGTCCAGGGGCTGGTGTTCACGGGGGTAAAGTGGTGGCAGCAGGGTCTTTGGCTGAGATTATGGCCAACGACAAATCGCTTACTGGCCAATATTTGTCCAGAAAGCTTTGTATTCCTGTGCCCAAGAATCGCTTGAAAAAAGACCCCAAGCGAATAGTGCGCATAGAAAAAGCCAGCTGTAATAACCTTAAAGATATCGATGTGGTGCTTCCAGTAGGTTTAATGACCTGTGTTACAGGTGTGTCTGGATCAGGTAAATCCAGCTTAGTCAATGAGACCTTATTTCCCCTGGCCATGGCGCATTGCAATCGGCACAGTCGTCAACCCAATGTTGGGTGTGATGCTATCACAGGGCTTGATCATTTTGACCAAGTAGTGCGTATCGACCAAAAGCCCATCGGGCGTACACCTAGATCTAATCCTGCAACATACACAGGAATTTTTTCAGCCATTCGCGACCTTTTTGCTGGCACACAGGAGGCTAGAGCTAGAGGTTATAAGCCAGGTAGATTCAGCTTCAATGTCAAAGGTGGTCGTTGTGAAGGATGCCAGGGCGGGGGTATAATCAGAGTAGAAATGCATTTCTTGGCTGATGTTTATGTGACTTGTGATGTTTGTCACGGTGGGCGCTATCAGCGTGAAACCCTTGATATCTTCTATAAAGGCAAAAACATAGCACAAGTGCTGGCCTTAACCATCGAAGAGGCATATGGCTTTTTTGAGGCTGTGCCTGTCTTGGCGAAAAAACTCAGTACCTTGATGCAAGTGGGGTTAGGCTATTTGGCACTAGGGCAGAGCGCTACAACCCTATCAGGGGGTGAAGCACAAAGATTGAAGTTAGCACGTGAACTATCAAAGCGAGATACCGGAAATACCTTATATTTATTGGATGAGCCAACCACTGGCTTGCATTTTCACGATGTGAAGCAATTGCTTGAAATTCTTCATCAATTAAGAGACCATGGAAATACAGTCGTTATCATCGAGCACAATCTTGACGTTATCAAAACGGCTGACTGGATTGTGGACATTGGGCCAGAAGGGGGCGAGCATGGTGGCAAATTGGTTGCCATGGGGGCGCCTGAGGACATAGTCAAAGTCAAAGAATCGCATACAGGTAGTTGGTTAGCACCTGTATTAGAAAGATCATAATATGAGGTCTTAGTATGGGGAAGCTCACAGCCAAACAATGGGGAGGGATGATGTTAATCGCCGGCACTGCAGTTGGTGCTGGGATGTTAGGCTTGCCATTGCAAACAGGTGTGGGTGGCTATGTGCCAGCGATTGTAACGCTTCTGGTTGGTTTTGCCTTTATGCTGTTAAGCTTGTTTGTGCTTCTTGAAGCTAATCTTTATCTGTCTAATTGGGATGCCAATATCATTTCCATGGCCAAGGCAAGGCTAGGTTTCTGGGCCCAAGCAGTGGCATGGATTAATTTTCTACTGCTGCTTTACGCCGCCTTAGCAGCCTATTTGGGCGAAGGCAGTGGCTTAATTATGCATTTTTGGCATGCAGTCGCGCCAGAATCTTGGTATCCAAATTCTGAGAACGAGCAGATGTGGGGGGTGTTTGGTTTTGTTGGGTTATTTGGCTCCGTTGTGTATTTGGGAACACGTGCTGTCGATTATGTCAATCGATTTTTTATGATAGGTCTCATTAGTGCTTTTGTTACATTGGTGGTTTTTTCGATCCCGCATGTGCATGCACAATATCTCACCGAATTTTGCCCTAAGTACATTACAGCATCGGTGCCGGTGGTGATTGCTTCCTTTACTTCCCATCTTATTTTACCCAGCTTGCGTATCTATTTTGAGAACGATACTGCTCAGATTCGCAAGGTACTGTTGTTGGGGAGCCTCATCCCACTGGGACTATATTTGTTATGGGAAACAGTTATTGTTGGCATGTTGCCTCTGAATGGTGAGGTAAGTTTACTCTCAGTCATGCATTCGCCACATCCCGTTGACGATTTGGTATCTGCGTTGCACAAGCATGTACCCGGTCAACTGCTAGGCACTGCGATTAGTGCCTTTTCATTTTTTGCCTTGCTAACATCATTTTTAGCTGTGGCATTAAGCCTAAGTGATTTTTTAGCCGATGGCTTTGGTATTGAAAAAAATCATCCATGCAAGCGCATTTTGCTGATGCTGATGACTTTCGCTCCGCCGATGTTGCTACTACTACTGTCTGACCCTAACAAAACGCCCATTTTCTTGTTAGCCTTGGGTTATCTAGGGGTATTTATTGCTGTGCTCTATAGCATTTTACCTGCCTTGATGGTCTGGAAAGGAAGGTATATTGAAAACATTGAAGCTGAGTACCAAGCCCCAGGTGGCAAGCCCGCCTTGATAGTGCTTTTGATAGGTGGTATTGGCATTATCGCCGTGCAAATTGCGGTGACTATGAATGTTTTACCAGTGCCATAGCTCTGCCTGCAATCCCATTTTCATGCAAACCGTAATGAGGTTGTCCTCCTTTTTCTCCGCCTATTACGCGAGGTGAATGCTTGCCTTCTGGCTGTCGTGCCACACCAGACCCACTAGATCCAACACTGTCTTTGACAGGAGATCCCGCTGAAAACTGGCTTGCTGGCGCTGATACAGTTCTTCTTGGATTTGTAGGTTCTGCTGTTGTAGGAAAATCATTGAAGGGTGATGGTGATGGGGCGCGAGATACCCTTTTAGGGTCTGATCCATTTTTATCTGGCAAGTTATTTTCTAATATACGATTGATTTTCTCAACTCTATTGGCTTCTTGCTCCTGCAATAAACGACTCTTAGGCATATCATAACCCGCAAATGAAGCAACAACAGACATCACGGCATTGGAGACAATCGCAACAGCATTAAAACCCACTGAAGCATGGTCAGATCTGGCCATGAGACCATTGAGTATACCATTACCCATGGCTGCAAAAAAAGGTGGGTTGGTCTCAGGGTTTTCTCTTAGGCTAAGTTCATGACGATGAAATAAGCAAGAGACAATGCCACCACCAATACCAACGCCAAAGGATTTTCCAATGAAAATCAACAAAGGAATACTGACAAGATGACCTGCACCCATGCTTAGAAACCCTGCAGTAATGGCAAAGGTAATGAGAAAACCAAGAATAAAGGCGTGATAATATCTATGGATGAAATTTCCAGTATTCTTGTTGAATCTTGCTATTTTAGATGCCTGTTTGATCCCACTCTTGGCCTTGCAAAGTTTTTCGCTACTTGATTTTTTCTTACCCGTAACGAAATCAGCACCAGCTTTGGTAGCGGTAATTGTCATATCCAAGTTAAAAGGCAAGGTGCCCAGGAAGTGAAAAGCAGCAATCACCATACTAACGATAGAAATGGTGCTACTAACAGCTGCAGGAAACAGTTTGTCAAATGCCTTGACGGTTGCTTGTTGACCAGCCCAGGCAAGTAAGAATAAAGCAACAGTACAGGTCAATAGGGTAACAATACCCACGGTATAGGCAAAGAATTTGGTAACTGGACCTTTGCCCTCAACAAGACTATCGAACTGATTTTTTCTTTCCAACACCAGGTCCCATCGAACGATGTCAATGAAAGATTTTAGTTGCAACCCTACTTCAGCAAGAATGGTGACTACAATAATGGTAATGAGCAACGTTGGGAAAAATCCTGAAGCAGCAATGCCTAGACTGACTGCAAGTTCGTTGGTATAAAACCAAGTCAGCGCGCCAATGGCAAGCCCTACACCTAGTGAACCAAAAACACCCAGCCAAACACCGAAAAGCTGTTTTTTGTTGAATGGCTTAGTTTGATTGGTTGTTTCATCCACATAATAAAAAGCACCAGGGATGTTTCTTGCCAAAAACCCAGGTTTTCTTCCCTTCGGCACATGCATGAAGAAAAACTCCTCCATGATGGTTGGTATTCTGAATTTACCATTGTGCCAGTTAACCCACCAGGTAAGTAAGCCACAGGCTATGGCGATAGGTAAGCCCAAACCCCCAGTGCCAATAATAAAAAGAACTGCACCAGCAATGGTGGTGCCGCATGCCATAGCATAAAGCGCTGCGATGGTGACAAAAAACCAGTGCATACCGTCACGTTTGGCTTTTCTATGCTGCATGATTGCAGAAGTGGCGTGGTAGATTTGCCATTTTAGCAGGCTTTCTTGGCTTTTTTTTAATTCTTTTGGTGTTTGTTGGTTATCGTCACTATCAGAGGGAGCAGGCCCAGTCTGAGCGTCAGCTCCAGTATTGCTTGGCCTCACTTCAGATTTGCAGTCTGTCCTACAGAAGTTCCAGCAAGCATCAAGCACGGCAACTTTTTGATAAGGAAGGTAGTCTTTCTGTTTTTTTGTCAGAGTGCTGAAGTAATTGTATCCTGAAAGCACCTTGGCACATAGCCAAACCCAAAGGGCTGAAAAGTTGAAGGTTCGGAAATATTTGCGAGCCAATGAGTAAGGTGGTGAGGAAATGGGGTGATCGGGTTGACAACCTGCATTTAATGCTTCCAAGCCAGCCTGAATTTTCCCTGCTATGGGTTTCCTGATATAAGAGCTAGGGTTAAGAGGGTAGGTTTCAGATTCAGCACTCATTTCTGGCCACTGGCTAAGAATATGGAGACATAGGACATATCCCCACTTGCCAGGCAAAGTCAGAGCGTACTTGGCGTCTTTGAGTAGCTCAGTCTGTCTAATCATTAAATAATTGCCAGTAGTTCCCTCAAATTTTCCTAATTCTTTGTTATCTTTTATTAATTTGCTACCGGTTTCCAACATGATTTTCGTACCTTAAAAAACTATTATTATGCTATTTTTTGCTTTTTCCTTTTGTAACTCCTTTTTTTATTGGTTTTTTTTGTATTTTTACTCCATGTAAAGCCACGATCATACGCTTTTTTACTCAAAATGCAAGACATGAATAAATACGGTATAAATAACTCTAATTATAGACTAATAACTAATAAAAATCAAATTTTAGTTACTTGTTTTTTGTGTTTTTTACATAATTACCCTTTATATTGCTCATTTGTTGAGGTAAGGACATTTTTTTGCCATACTTTACCAGGTAAAAACCAATACGCAGAGGTAAGGGGGAATAATGTCGCTTTTTCTTGATGCAATCAGCAAACGACCTGTATCACGACCACCGGTTTGGATTATGCGCCAAGCGGGGAGATATTTGCCAGAATACCGTGCTTTGAGAGAAAAGTCTGGTGGTTTTATGTCGATGTGCCAGACGCCAGAAATAGCATGCGAAATTACTTTGCAACCCATCCGTCGCTATGGATTTGATGCTGCCATTATCTTTTCAGATATTCTAACTATTCCTGATGCCATGGGTTTGGGGTTGCGATTTGAGCCCGGCCAAGGCCCTATATTTGATTCACCATTGAAAAATGCCAATGATATCAAAAGACTTTCTGTGCCAGATCCTGAATCCTCATTAGGCTATGTCATGGACGCCATCCGAGTGACTAAGCCAGAACTGGATGTGCCACTTATTGGCTTTTCAGGCAGCCCATGGACCTTGGCAGCATACATGGTGCAGGGGCGTTCAGTCCCAGGGTTCCCACAGTTGATAGCACTGAAAGAGGAGCAGCCCCAGCTTTTGCACATTTTGCTGGATCTGCTGGCTACTTCTGTAACCTCGTATTTAGAAGCACAGATTTCCGCTGGCGTAGATACAGTGATGTTGTTTGATACCTGGGGTGGATTATTGGATAAGCCAGCCTACCAAGCGTTTTCTTTGAGTTATTTGGCTAAAATAGTGGCGAACTTGAAAAACAATCCGGTCACTGCCCAAACGCCTATCATCCTTTTTACCAAAGGGGGTGGTGAGTGGCTAGAAATCATGGTTGACACGGGTTGTGATGCTTTGGGGATAGATTGGACTTGCAGTTTGGCCCGTGCAAAAGCACGAGTGGGGGGAGAAGTGGCTTTGCAGGGGAATATGAATCCAGAAACACTCAAGATGGATGATGATACAATCATCAAAGAAACTCTGGCATGCCTAGATGTTTATCGGGGTGAGTCGGGTTACATCTTTAACTTAGGGCATGGCATCACGCCAGATATTAATCCTGAAAAAGTACATCTCTTAGTCGATACAGTGAAGTCCTATGGTCAATAGTACTTGCACCGATCTTTTAATCTTAGGCACGGGGCTGGCTGGGTACCAGCTAGCCAAACAGTGGCGTTCACTTAATCCAGATAAAACGCTAACCATGGTCACACAAGGAGAAGGACATTTCTATTCCAAACCTTTATTATCAACGTCTTTAGGGGCAGGGAAGTCTCCTGAAGAGCTCTGCATGTTTGACGCACCTAGCATGGCCAGACAATTACAGGCCAATATCAAGACAGGAACCCAAGCCATTGCTCTGAGTTCTGAAGCTAAAACTGTTACTCTAAGCGATAATGAGGTTATTCGGTTTGACAAGGCCCTTCTTGCATTAGGTGCGAAACCTAATGCCTTAGCACTTCAAGGTGACAGTGCAGATCAAGTGATGCGTATCAATCAGTGGGAGGATTACCGACAATTTAGTCAACGTCTGTGCCCAGATCAGCCTGTCTTGATTTTAGGTGCAGGCTTGGTAGCTTGCGAGTTTGCTAATGATTTGTCTGCCTCTGGGCATAAGGTGATGGTATTGGCACCAGATAAATGGCCTCTGTCCAAATTGCTTCCTAAAGCGTGTAGTGAGTATTTGCAACTGGCTTTAGCAGATCAGGGGGTTAGATGGCATTTAGAGACAACAGCAGTTTCCGTGATGAAGGGCGCTGAAGGTTACATAATTAAAGACAGCCACGGGCAAACATATCATGCTCATGTAATATTGGCAGCAACTGGCTTAAAGCCATGTGTGGATTTGGCGCGAGATGCTGGGCTATTGGTTGAGCGAGGTATTTGCGTGGATGCGACAGGGCAAACCTCACATAAAGATATTTATGCTCTGGGCGATTGTGCTGAACAAGATGGTCAGTTAAGGCAGTACGTGGCGCCTATTATCCATGGAGCAAAAGCTTTGGCACTAACTTTATCTGGTCATAGTACACCCATAGCCTACCCCATCATGCCTATTGTAGTGAAAACGTCAGCCATGCCAACCATCATTTTTTATCAAGGTGAGGTAGCTGATTGGGGGATAAAAGAAAAAAATGACCAGGGTATCAAGGCTGAAGGCCACAATAAGGATGGTGATCTGTGCGCTGTGGTATTGATGGGTGATAAAATCGCTGAAAGGCAAGCAGTACTTCAGCAGCTTCGTTCAGTAGGTGCTTGAGCAAGTTTCAAGGTCGCGTGATTAACCAGCCAACAGGGTAAATATCATATAAAGATTGGCGTCATAGCGTCAATATCGATGGTGCCATCGTTGCTTTTTATGATGCTGCCAGAATCAATGATGATGATAACTTTGCTAAAAGGTTTTGGGATAATGAAGCGATCCCAAGAGTTGAGCCGCCAATAGCGTGTAGGAAAAGCACGGATGAACTGGATTTTGGCCCCACACTGATCTGCTATTCTTAGAGCTCCCGATTTCATGACATGTCTAGGGCCTCTAGGTCCATCTGAGGTTAAGGCGACAATATAACCAGGTTTTTCCAGATCTTTTAGCATCTGTTTTGTCACATGTAGCGCACCTTTTGATTGTGTAGATCCACGTAATAAAGGGAAGCCCCAGTAGGTTAGGATATCAGCAATGATCTGACCATCTTGATGTTGGCTCACCACCATGGTGGCTTTAATATCCTTTATTTTAAGGTAATAGGTACTGAGTGCCAGTTCATCATGCCATCCACACAGCAGCATGCCTTGTTGATGTGGCAACGATAAATGATCAAGGCCTTCAACCTCCCAGCGCAGGGTTTTCATCAACCCAGAGACCAGCCAGCGTAAAAGGAGATGTATCCAAGATCGTAACATAGGGCATTAAAATGTTGGTGATACTTGAGAAAGGCGGGCAATTTTGGCCAATGCCTTGGTTTTTTCCTCACCAGAAAGCACATAAATGCGCTTGATAAGGATCTGCCTCGAAGGCACATCAGCATATGGGCCAACTTGATGGGTTGGCAATGACTGTAGTTCTGTCAGTTTGTCAAGGCCATCAATCACTTGGCCAAAAACAGCATAGCCAAAACCTTGGCTGCTATCATCCCTATGATCCAAAAAAGCATTATCTTGAAAATTAATAAAAAACTGCGAGGTCGCACTATCAACTTCCATGTTTCTAGCCATGGCTAAAGTGCCTTTTAGGTTTTTTAATTGTTGTGACGCTTCATTGCTAATGGCAGGTCGTGTTGTTTTTTCTTGCATGCTGGGGGTATAGCCACCTCCTTGGATCATAAAATTGGGAATCATGCGATGGAAAATACTGCCATCGTAGAAGTGGTCCTGCACATAATTGAGAAAGTTGCGACTAGTCAGAGGTGCTTTTTGGGCAAAAAGAGTAATCAAAAGGGCTTGCTGACTTTGTGGCGTGTTTGCATCAGGTTCGACAACTATTTCCATAGCAACCATTGGATTTTTTCTCAGTTCTTCGGAGGGAATAACTGCAAGTATGTGAGTGCTGGTTGAGAAAACTAACAGTAGGGATAAAAATTTTTTCATATTTTTCATAGTGAGCCTCTTAGGGTGAATCCCGGGTTATCTTAGCATAAAGGCTGAATAATCTTCAATGCAAGGGCCAAAAATTCAAAATAGCAGGTATGCTAATACTGATCACAAATATAGTTAAAGGGATCCCTAAGCGGAAATAATCTCCAAACTGGTAGCGGCCAGGCCCCATCACCAAAACATTATTTGGATGGCCAATAGGGGTAAGGAAGGAACAAGAAGCACCTAGGCAGACTGCCATCAAAAAAGGATCTATATTGACATGCAAGGCCTGGGCGATGGTAACAGCAATAGGTGCCATGATCACAGTGGTTGTTGCATTATTAAGAACAGCAGAAATAACCATGGTCAGAGTCATGATGCCAAATAGAAGAAAAATTGGGCTGAATCCTGCGCCATAACGCAATAAAAAGTCAGCAATAATATGAGTGGTGCCACTGGTTTCGAGAGCTTGTCCTACAGGAATCATAGCGGCTAACAGCATCAGGACTGGCCAATCAAGGCTTCCATAGATGTGGCGCATGGGGAGGGTGTTCGTAGCAATAAGCACTAAAATAGCCAAACAAAAACCAATACTGACTGGAACATGGCAGCAAGCAATAGCAATAAGCGCACAAAGGAAGCAAAGTATAGGCACATAAGTGTGATATTTGGATACAATATGGACACCTCGTTCTCGCAGTGGCAGTAAATTAAGGCTCTGTGTCGCCTCGCCGAGGTTTTCTTTATGCCCCATAAGCAAAATGATATCTCCCATCCTCAGCTTGGTATGTTTAATACGTTGAGCAATGGTTTTACCATAGTGAGAAAGAGCAAGAAGGTTAATGTTAAATCGATACCGAACTCGGCTTTGGTCAAAAGTGCGGCCAATCAATTTGGAATCAGGGCCGATAACAAGTTCAGCCAACTCTACATCACCAGATTGCACATCAGAACGGCTAACTTTATGGTGCACCAGTTCAAGTGAACCCCTTTCTTGCAGTGTCTGCAGTTCTTGATGGGTGGCTTCAATGATAAGGATATCATTTTCCAATATGGTTTGTTCATCACGAATAATAAGTTTTTTCTTGTGTTTACGAATAATACCTAGCAGGGTAAACTCTGCGGAAACAAGCTCTTTCAGAGCACGTTTGGTTTTCCCTGCATAGAGAGATCCTAATGGTATGCGCACTTCTGTGACATAATTATGGATTTCAAAGAGATCATTACCCCCTTTACTAATTTTGGCTCGGTTTGGCAGTAGCCGCCATCCCAAAAGCACAATGAATATAACAGACATCAGTGCAACAATGGAGCCAACAGGTGTAAAATCAAAAAGATGATAAGGGTGCCCAAGATAAGTTTCTCTTACGCTGGATATGATTAAATTGGGGGGTGTACCAATTAGGGTTAACATGCCACCCAGAGATGCCGTAAACGCAAGTGGCATAAGAAGAATAGAGGGAGAAATTCTTTTATCGCTGCTAGTGCGCATAGCCACAGGAATAAGAAGTGCTAAAGCACCTGTATTATTCATAAAACCAGAAAGCAAGCCAACGGTTAGGCACAACAAAGTAAGCTGAATATTTTTGTTAGATGTTTTAGGAGATATATGGGCAATGATATTATCAATAACCCCTGATGCGGATATCGAGTAGGATAGGACCATGATTGCAGCAACAGTGATAACTGCTGGATGGCTAAAACCGGAAAATGCTTTTTCAGGTGGGATAAGTCCTATCATAACGGCGGCCATAAGGGTAAGAAAAGCCACATAATCAAAGCGCCATCGACCCCAGACAAATAGGGTCATGGATAAGGTAATTAGGATGAGAAAAAGTATGGGATCACTCATGAGGCCTTCCTTGCTGGCACAGTGGTACTATGCGGATGCTAGCATCCTAGACTTTTCAGGTAAAGTGGCAAAAAAGCTTTTATTCTTCGAGAATTGCCGTATGATAGGTCACCTATGAAAATAGGTCTTTATGCCATTCAACAGACTTGTGTTTTAGCACCCATGGTGGGTGTAACTGATAGCCTATTTCGCCGCCTGTGCCGCCGTTTTGGTGCTGGTTTTGTGGTGTCTGAAATGGTTTCAGTCAATCCGGCATTACGCCAAACTCACAAAACCCGGTTACGCCTAAGCCATCAAGGAGAGTCTGCGCCTATCTCAGTGCAAATTGCTGATCCAGAACTTTTGGCCGATTGTGCCAAATATAATGTCGATCATGGCGTACAGATCATTGATGTCAACATGGGCTTCCCCGCAAATTTTAAACAACATTTAAGGAGTTTGGTCGACTTTTATGGAGAATATCAAGGGGTGCGCATAGCAAGAAAACACGTAGTTTGGGTTGCAAAAACATGTGATGGTGGGCAGGGTTTCTTGCAAGATTTCCATCTTTTACAAATCCATACGGCACAAATCCAGGCGTTAGAAAAATGGTTTTTTTGGCCATTAACTATTGGTTTTTACTTATTTTTTTAGTAAAGTAGCAGCATATAATAATAATGATCCCAAAGTGAGAAGCCATGACAGATAGTTTTCACAATCTCCTTTCTCCAAAGCTTGCACAAGGGCATCAAGCGCTTGAGCCCATATCTAGAGCAGGCCAAGCCATCCGTAGCTTAAATGCTTTGGCAGTGGGGACATTGGCAGCTTTTTCTCTAGAAAAAACCTTAGTCATTTTTGGGGTTGTGGCTGCTGGGACATTGCCTATGGGAACAGCTTTGGTGGCAATGATTTTCTGTGGACTTGCTATCACTGCAATTACCTACTCCATGTATCATCAAGATTCTTGGCGCATCATGTTGTCATATTTTGTCAAGATGCGAGATGGACTGCGGGAAAAGTGGAAAAGCTTCTGGCAGAATCCACAATCTGAAAAGATCCAGCAAATGCAGCCGAGACAATCTGGTTTTTTAGCCATCGATGTTTACGGTCATCTTGGGGGTGCTATTAAGTTTTTTATGGCATTTGCAGGATTGTGGCTGCTGGCGTATGGCAGTGTGGCATTCTTGCCTTTGATTGCGTTAATGGTGATTATTGGTGTTGCCCAGTATTTTACTGAGGCGAGTGTATTAATCCCGCATTCTCAGGAGTTATTTACGGCGAAGCCGCACGAGCGTGCATCGCCTATGCATACAGTGGGTAATGCATCTTTTACCGGTTTCAAGTGGTTAATGGTCGTTGCTCACGCGCTGGGACAGGGGCTAGGATTCTTCGCTTGCATGGCATTATTTGGTACTTTGCCTGTACCGTTGATGTTGGCCATTGGTGTGATGGCCATGTTGATTATTGGACCATCAACGGGTCGATTTTATGGCGAGCGCTTTTTCCGCTGGGGTACGACAATAAGCTTAAATCCTAAATCAGAGGGAGAGCATCTGGGCAAATATGCTATGATGGATATGGAAAAAGCGCTAACCGATAAGCATGTTAGTCCTATTCTCATACAACGTGATGCATATAAGGCCCTGCGGATATACAATCCTAAATGGGAAAAAGTGCGACAGAAAGACTGTCAAAATGGTAGTCAACAAGAACCATCCAATGATTTTCTCGATAAGTCAGATGCAGAAAAGATGTTGCGCTACTTTGGCTACTATTTGAGTGAACCTAACAAGTTGCAATGGAAATCCATGACAATTTTTCAAAAGATTATATACAGTTTTGGTGGCATGGTGGGGTGTTTTGGTGCTGCTTTTAAAGGGGCGCTGGCCTTTGCCGGGGCTGTCGGTCTCTTGCTGTTGGTCACAGTAGGAGCGCTGGCTATTACAGGTACACCGCCTATTTGGATCATTGGTGTAGCTGGTTTTATCGGTGTGGCTACCTGGGTGGTTCAGTGCTCAAGAGCATGCCCCAATACCGCAAGTGGTTTTGTGACTTGGACCATGAAAAAGCAACAATTAAACCTTGAGAGTAGTTATGAAAGCAAGAAGCCTCTTGAGATGGAGCCAATAAGTGCAACCGATTTTGAACATTGGGCCCCAGTTTCAGGTCAACAACCTGTGAATGATGCCAGCTCTAAAGGTATTGAGACTGGCAGGCACGGCGAAGATGGAAATAATACGTGCCCCATTGTAGAGAGAATCACGTTTTTAAATATCTAAATGCTAGCAATATTTAAGGACGACACCAGTTTTACTTAGTTGCCCCCCCCATGAGGGGGGGCGGTAAGGTTAATTGTCCCAGTTCAGGGTGCCACCTGTTTGGTATTCGGTGACACGAGTTTCAAAGAAGTTTTTTTCTTTCTTCAAGTCCATCATCTCGCTTATCCATGGGAAGGGATTTTCAGCCCCAGGATACTGTTCATGCAGGCCAATCTGAACACAGCGACGATTGGCAATAAATTGCAAATAGCCCTCGAATATTTTAGCATTCATGCCCAGTACGCCCCTAGGCATAGTGTCGCAGGCGTATTGGATTTCAAGTTCTACACCTTTTTTGATGAGATCAATCATGTCTTGCTGGAAGCTTTCAGTCCAAAGGTGAGGATTTTCAAGTTTGATTTGATTGATAACATCGATACCAAAGTTCAAGTGCATAGATTCATCACGCAAGATGTACTGGAACTGCTCAGAGGTTCCCACCATCTTGTTGCGTCGCCCCATAGATAACACCTGGGTGAAGCCCACGTAGAAGAAAATGCCTTCAAATACCACATAAAAGGCGATCAAATCACGTAGCAACCGCTGGTCATTCTCAGGCGTGCCTGTTTTAAAGTGTGGGTCAGCCAAGCTTTGTGTGTAAGGCAAAGCAAACTGAGCCTTGGTAGCAATACAAGGGATTTCTCGATACATGTTAAAAAGCTCACCCTCATCCATGCCCAAGCTCTCAATCACGTATTGATAAGCATGGGTATGTAAAGCCTCTTCAAATGCTTGTCTAAGTAAATACTGACGGCACTCAGGGTTGGTAATGTGACGATAAATAGCCAATACCAAGTTGTTAGCAACCAAAGAATCCGCCGTAGAGAAGAAACCCAAGTTGCGCATGATGATCATGCGCTCATCCGCCGTCAAACCATTTGGGTCTTTCCACAGTGCAATATCGGCAGTCATGTTGACTTCTTGTGGCATCCAGTGGTTGGCACAACCAGCCAGATATTTATCCCAAGCCCACGTATACTTGAACGGTACCAGTTGATTTAAATCGCAATCTTGGCAGTTGATGATTTTCTTTTTTTCTATCGTGATACGTTGGTTACCCATGTTTGGTAAAACTGCACCATAAACTTGGCTATCAGATTTGCCTGCTTCTTCATGACCCGCCATAATTTTTGCTTCTTCTTTCACGACAGCTTCAGAAGCCATGCTTTCATCGGTAGTGGCAGGGCTTAATTCAGGTGTTTGTGTAGAAATCGCGCGCCCAGTCTCAGCAGTGTTAACGGTAGTATTGGTGGTTTCTGGGGTAGCTGCTTGGGTGGTAGAAACTGTTACCTTTGCAGTAGCGGCAGGCGTACCATTAACCGTGGTATTAGAGGAAAATAAGTCCAAGTTATCAGGTAAATCGGCGAGTGGCTTATGCTCCACTGATGCTGCTTCTTGTTGTTGCAGTTGGCTGCCCAAAGACTTAGGTTTCATAGCAGCTTCATCTCCGTAGTCATCCCAGCTTAGTAATGATGTCATAGTGTTTTTCTCCGTTCCGAACTGTTTATTGACAAGCTTCGCAATCAGGGTCATCAATGGCGCAAGCCTTCGGGGCGTTGGCAACAGCATTCAATGCCTGGTCGTGAATAGTAGATTTTTCTGCATTGGTGGCCCCCATACTACGCAAGTAGTAGGTGGTTTTCAGGCCCTTCAGCCAAGCCATGCGGTAGAGAATATCAAGTTTTTTGCCTGAAGGATCAGCCATATACAGGTTGAGGGATTGTGCTTGATCCAGCCATTTTTGTCGTCTAGAAGCTGATTCAACCAGCCACTTGGGCTCAATTTCAAAGGCAGTAGCATAAAGATTCTTGATATCGCTGGGGATACGGTTGATTTTCTGAATGCTGCCATCGTAATACTTTAAGTCATTAAGCATGGCATCGTCCCAAAGGTCATGAGCCCGTAGATCATTGACCAAGTATTGGTTAACCACAGTAAACTCGCCAGACATATTAGATTTGACGAAGAGATTTTGATAAGTTGGCTCAATAGATTGCGAAACACCACAAATATTGGAAATGGTGGCGGTAGGGGCAATGGCCATGACGTTCGAGTTGCGCATGCCATTGCTTTTTACTTGTTCTCTAAGTGCATCCCAGTCAAGCGTTTGTCCACGGTTTTGTTCAAGGTAAGTCCCTCTGGTAGCTTGCAGAAGCTCGATAGAGTCGATAGGCAAAATGCCTTTACTCCAAAGCGAACCATTAAATGTCTCATAGCTACCACGCTCCACAGCAAGTTCAGAAGAAGCTTGGATAGCATGGTATGCAATAACCTCCATACTCATGTCAGCAAAAGACACAGCTTCTTCAGAACTATAAGGAATATGCTGTTTGTATAGTGCATCTTGGAATCCCATGATGCCCATGCCCACAGGTCGATGTTTAAGGTTAGAGTTGCGTGCTTGGGGGATGGTGTAATGATTGATGTCAATGACATTATCAAGCATGCGCATAGCAATTTTAATAGTCTTCTTAAGTTTTTCTATGTCCAGGCCATCCTTGGTGACGTGGTGAACCATGTTGATACTACCCAAGTTGCACACGGCTACCTCTTCAGCACTGGTATTCAAGGTGATTTCAGTACAGAGATTAGAGCTATGAATCACCCCTACATGTTGTTGGGGAGATCTAAGATTACATGGATCTTTGAATGTCATCCATGGGTGGCCCGTTTCAAACAACATGCCTAGCATCTTGCGCCACAGAGAAACTGCACGTACAGTTCGACTTTTGATAGTGCCTTGGCGAGCCTGAGACTCATAGTACTCATATTTCTCTTTGAAATTTTTGCCATAGGCATCATGAAGTCCAGGCACTTCATCGGGTGAAAACAGTGTCCAGTCAGCATCTTCAAAAACACGAATCATGAACAAATCAGGCACCCAGTTGGCAGTATTCATATCATGGGTACGTCTGCGATCATCACCTGTGTTTTTACGCAGTTCTAAAAACTCTTCAATATCCATGTGCCATGTGGATAAGTAGCCAACCACTGCACCTTTACGTTTGCCACCTTGATTGACTGCAATGGCGGTAGCGTCGGCCACATTCATGAACGGCACCACACCCAAAGACTTACCATTGGTGCCTTTGATGTTCGAGCCCATAGCACGCACAGGCGTCCAGTCGTTGCCAATGCCGCCGGCGAATTTGGAAAGCAGGGCATTGTCACGAATGCAGTTGTAAATGCCCTCAAGATCATCTGGAATAGTGGTTAAGAAACAGCTCGATAATTGTGGGTGCTGCGTTCCGGCATTAAATAGCGTCGGTGTTGAAGCCATGTAGTCCATGCTTGACATGAGGTTGTAGAAATCAATAGCATGTTGCTCGTGGTTGCTCGATTCCCCCAGGGCCAAGCCCATGGCTACGCGCATAAAGAATAATTGTGGCAGCTCATAGCGGGTATTCTTGTCATGTAAGAAGTAACGGTCGTACAAAGTCTGCAACCCAAGATAAGTGAAGCTTTTATCTCTGCTGGGAACCAAGGCTTTGGCCAGTTTGTCAAGATCAAACGTGGCCAACTCAGGGTTAAGCATACCCAAGGCAATACCTTTTTCAATATAGCTTTTGAATACTTGTGTGTAGGTTTTTTCAATTTTATCTGCGAGACCTTTCTTGTTGAAACCATAGTAGTGGAGAACTTCTTTGTAAATGGTTTGCAGCAAAAGCTGTGATGTCACATAGGTGTACTCAGGTTCACGCTCAATCAAAATACGGGAGCTCATGATCAGAGCTTGCCGCAGATCTTTTTCCTTGACACCATCAAAGATATTGCGCTCCAGCTCAGTAAGAATCACTTCGGCTTTGGTTGCAGGGTAGTTGTGGCAAGCTGCATGGACCAAGTCAGCAATAGCATCAAAATCCATGGGTTTTTTGTCGCCAGAGTCGGTAATAACATGGATTTTCTGGCTGGATGAGCGCTTAGATTTCGCTTTTTCTCTTAGTTTGCGTCTTTCTTCACGATACAAAACGTAAGCTCTGGCAACTTTATGTTCCCCACTACGCATGAGTTCTAGCTCAACCTGGTCTTGGATAGTTTCAATATGGATGAATCCACCTTCCCCACGTCGGCGCCATAGGGCTTCTTGAACGTTCTTGGTGATATTGCTGGCTACATCATGAATGTACTCAGGGCTGTTGTTGGATTCAACTTCGATAGCAAGGAATGCCTTGGTGATAGCAACTGTGATTTTATCTGTGTCGAAAGGCGTGATGGTGCCATTGCGACGGATCACTTGTAAGGTTCCTGGGATGGGCGTGTTTAGTTCAGGTTTTGTTTCTGTCAAGGTCTCTTGTGCTATTGCAGTCATGGTCCTCTCCTTATCCTGTGTTTTTGCGCCAATCCTTGCCGCGTGTTATACGAGCCTAATTAAGGTTATACCCAATATGTGGTGTAATTCAGGCGCCTTTAACACAAGATAGTGTGTTGGCTGGAAAAATGCAAGTCTTTCCTAGAGGATTTTTTTTGTCCATTTTTTGTCGTTGTTTTTTCATGATATTGTCTCCTTTATGGGCTGAAACTAGAGATAAACCCTTTTATGGAGAGGCTCTGTTTGGGGGCTGGGCTAGGGCTGTCCCATTAAAATTTCTGCTCAAACCATCTGTAAAGCTCTGATTAACCTACTCTTTGAATCCAGCACACGCACCTGCTATTCCTTTAAAGGTACCGCCATACAGCTTGGTGGGCGCACCCTAAATTTCACCATTGATGACTCTGCTGTACTCAAGGGTGAATCCCTCTACTTGGCTGTCAAGATATTCGACTCATTTGCCCGAAAAAATTACTGCCTGACAATCGCAACAATCATACTTCATTCACTCATCACACTGATCTGGCTTCTGGGCTTAAAGAGGTCGATGTGGTACTGATGCTGCGAATGCAGAAAGAACACATGCAAGAAGCACTAAAAATATCCTTAAACGACTACAGCTAACATTACTGCTTAACGGCAGAAACTTTGGCCTTGGCCAAGCCCTCAGCGATTGTTTTAAATCCTGGTCCGGTAAATCAAGGTGTTGAAATCGAGCCCTCGCCTGTCTATGGGCCACAATCACGGATTTTAGACCAAATTCGTTCAGTCGGCAACGATAAAGGTAAAATGGCAAGATGACCAACTTTGGATCAATAAATTCGGCCGTTATTGCACAGAATATTTGGGCAGAGTAGCTTCACCGAGAATTGCTGGTTTGGGAGTGAGTCCATGGATATTTTGTCTACTATGTGATACGGTATGCACCAACTAAGGTGGAGCAAAAAGGATAAAGTTTTGTGGCGAAAACGCAAGCTTAGTGTCATTGATAAAGATGGTTTCAGGGCTAATGTAGGCATTGTTATTGCCAATCAAAAAGGCCAGGTTTTTTTGGGAAAACGCATTGGTCAAGATGACTCTTGGCAGTTTCCTCAAGGGGGGATTTTGCCAAAAGAACCTCTGGAAAAAGCACTTTTTCGAGAATTAGACGAGGAGGTGGGGCTGTCCAGTCAGGATGTTGAAATCACTGCTCGAGTTCGACATTGGATTTATTATCGCCTACCCAAGCAATACATCCGCCATCACAGTTATCCACTGTGCATTGGTCAAAAGCAAAAGTGGTTTTTGCTGCGCTTGCTCAGCAATGATACCAATATCAAGTTAGATAAACATAAATCGCCGGAATTTGACAACTGGCAATGGGTGGACTGTTGGGAGCCAGTAAAGCGCGTAGTTGAGTTTAAGCAACATGTTTATCGCGAAGTGCTCAAAGAATTTGAGCCCATTATTCAACAGTGTCGAGAGGTTGTTTAGAGGTCATGATTATGTGCCTCTGAGGTTAAAGGGGGAAAGCCAATGGAGTCATTCATGGTGCTGTTTTTAGGTTATGGCATGATCGGTCTGTGTGTTGGCGTAGTGTCAGGCATGTTAGGCATTGGCGGCGGTGTCATCATGGTGCCTCTATTGTCTCTATTTCTGCACGCACAGGGCGTTGGTGGTAGTGAGTTACTGCCTATGATTGCTGCAACTTCTTTGGCGGTGATTGCCTGCACCAGTTTGTTTTCTCTTCGGTGCCATATGCAGTATGGTCATGAAGTTTGGGATGTTTATGTGCGCATATTTTTCGGGCTTATTTTAGGTGTGATGCTGGGAGTGGTGCTAGGCATTTATTTGCATCCAAGCTTGTTGAGAATTTTGTTGGGCATATTTTTGCTTGGCGTGTCCGCGGTAATGTTTATTGGTTTTAATCCTGAGCCATATCGAGAACTGCCTGGTTCGTTGGGTGTTTCATCGGTGTTCTTTTTGGTGGGGCTGAAATCTGGGCTATTTGGCTTGGGGGGTGGTTTCATGACCACGCCTTTTTTACTTTACTGCAACGTACCAGCTCGACGTGCCATTGCTGTATCTTCAGCCACTAGCGCCACCATTGCTATCACCGGGGTGGTTATCTTTATGGTGATATTCACTTTTCATCACGTCAATCTTCCATCTTATACTTTGGGTTATATTTATTTGCCTGCTTTTTTCGGTATTGTTTTATTCAGTACTTGTTCTGTACGCTATGGTGTACGTTGGGCGCAGCATATGCCAGTGTTTTGGCTCAGGCGTTTTTTGGCGGGCTTTATCTTTGTGGCTGGTCTTGATATGCTGGTCTCATAACTTCGGAGATACCCCATATGATCTATCCAAGTATTGATCCTGTTGCCCTTAAAATAGGGCCTCTGGTGATTCGCTGGTACGGGCTGATGTATTTGGTAGGATTTGCTTCAGCATGGTGGTTGGGGTTGCGCCGCAAGGCGCAACTAGGCAATAACATCACCGATGAAGACATCTCTGATCTGATTTTTTATTGTGCTTTAGGAGCTGTCTTGGGTGGGCGTATTGGCTATATGTTGTTTTACGCTTGGCCAGACTTTATCGCAGATCCACTGCTTTTGTTTAAGGTATGGCAGGGTGGAATGTCTTTCCACGGTGGCTGTGTAGGCGTTTTTTTGGGGGGCGGGTATTTTGCCCGGCAGCATAAGTTAACTTGGTTTGCCATCATGGATTTTATCACACCATTTGTGCCTATTGGTCTGGGCGCAGGGCGGTTGGGTAACTTTATCAATGGCGAATTATGGGGGCGCCCAACGGAAATGCCGTGGGGTATGGTATTCCCCCATGTTGATCACTTACCCAGGCACCCATCTCAGCTTTACGAGATGTTGCTAGAAGGCATGGTATTGTTTGTATTGCTTTGGTGGTTCTCCAGCAAACCCAGAGCAAAAACCAAAGTGTCAGCTTTGTTTCTTATTGGCTATGGTGCCGCAAGAATTTTTGTGGAATACTTTAGAGAGCCAGATGTGCAGTTGGGCTTTTTATGGGCTGGACTAACCATGGGCCAGTGGTTATCAGTCCCTATGGTGTTTGTGGGCGTTTATTTATTCATGACAGCGGAGAAGAGAGATGGATCTATATAATATCAAAAGGATTTCAGCTTTGTGTGGTTTGAGTTTTGTTTTGGTATATTTTCATGAAGTGTTTCGTATCTTTCTGATTTTTTTGGAAAGTATCCCTTATCATATCCAAGGGCAATTTGTCGCCTGGATGGGGGGCAGTGAAATTGTTCACAACATTGCCATTGCTTTGGTACTGATTATCACTACAGGTCTTTATTCATCAGTGTTATTAGCAGGGTATTGGTTGGTGAATCGCAGACACATGCTTCATTCAAGCAATTTGGTGTTTGGGGTTTGGTTTATGCTGGCAGTTGTCATGACGATTGGGCCAAAGGCATTGGCTTTATGAGAACATATTTAGATTATTTGCAATATGTCTTGGACCATGGTCAAGAGAAAGATGACCGTACTGGTATGGGAGTTATTAGCATTTTTGGCTATCAAATGCGCTTTAATTTGCGCAGAGGTTTTCCTTTAGTGACGACCAAAAAAGTGCATTGGAAAAGCGTAGTCCATGAGCTGCTATGGTTTTTAAGTGGCGATACCAACATTGGTTATCTCAATGACAATGGTGTCACCATTTGGGATGAATGGGCTGATGAAAATGGTGACCTCGGGCAAATTTATGGTGCTCAGTGGCGTAGGTGGCCCAGCTATGATGGTGGCACTATCGATCAATTGAACGACGTGGTTGAACGGCTAAAATGTGAACCGAATTCGCGCCAGTTGTTGGTGAGCACTTGGAATGTTGCTGACATCCCCAATATGGAGTTTTACCCATGTCATATGTTATATCAGTTTAATGTCAGTGAAGGTGCATTGTCCTGCATGTTGACCTTGCGATCGTCAGATGCCTTCCTCGGGTTACCATTTAATATTGCTTCTTATGCATTACTCACTCATATGGTGGCAGCACAATGTGGCTATGAGATTGGCGATTTAGTTGTTTCCATTGGCGATGGTCATATTTATAAAAATCATATTGATCAAGTCAAAATACAGCTGCAGCGTGAGCCTTTTCCTTTGCCGCAAATCAAGTTGGCACCCAGAGATTCTTTGTTTGATTATCGATACGAGGATATTGTTTTGGAGGGTTATCAAAGTCACGCACGTATTAAGGCAGAAGTGGCTGTTTAATTAGAAATAATAATATAATACTGGGAGAGATTATTTATGTGGTTTAAAAGCATTCAGCCGTATCGCTTTGACAAGCCTTTTGAGTATACGCCAGAATCATTGGCTGAAAGCTTGGCCAAAAGTTTGTTTACACAGTGTACAGCATACGCCATGAGTAGCATGGGATGGTTTCCCCCGTTGGGAGACCCGGATGCACCTCTAGTACATGCGGCAGGCCACTACATGATCATTGCTTTGAAAGTTCAAGATAAGATTTTGCCTGCTTCAGTGGTGAAAGAGCAGTTGGATGAGCGTTGCCATGCTCTGCTAGCGCAGGGTAGCGCCGCGCCAAAAGGTAAGCAAAAGCAGCGTCTGAAAGAGGAAATTTACAATGCTTTGCTGCCTAAAGCATTAACCAAGTCCACCATCATTCACGGTATCATTGATACCAAAGGCGAATGGTTGTGGGTCAATGCATCTAGTCCAAGTAAAGCTGAGATGTTTTTGTCTTCCTTGCGAGAGGTATTGGGTTCCTTGCCAGTGATTAAGCCTGAGGTTAGTGCACCCAGTGCCACTATGACTTCATGGTTGCGAAGGGGTTACATACCTGATGATTTGGTTATTGAAGACATGTGTGTGATGATAGACCCTTCAGTGGAAGGCGGTACTATACGTTGCAGGCGCCAAGATTTGCAGTCAAAAAATATTCAATCTTTTCTTCGGGATGGGTGTGAAATTAATCAAATGGCTTTAACTTGGCGCGATCAGGTGTCGTTTGTGCTTTGTCATGATTTTACGTTTAAAAGCATGCGGTTTTTGGACGCAGTCAAAGAGGTGGTGGATGACATTCAGGCCGAGACCCCTGAGCAGCAATTTGATGCCGATTTTGTTATCATGACAGAAACCTTACATGCCATGATGGGCTTTGTGGTGGGATTATTTGTTGATTCTGGAGGAATGACTACCTCTACAGCTGGAAGTGCCACTGAAAGTGAGAAGAGTGCGCAAAAGGCAGCCAGTGAAGTGCATGAAGCTGGGGCTCCCTCGAATGGTTTAGCAGGCCATGTCGAATTACAAGATCATAATTGACAGCATGGTTCTTGAAGAGTTAGCTATGTGGCAGATTTGATGTTACAAATGCCTTTTACTGAAGATCAGCATGGTTTTTTCCGATAAACAGTCAGGGTTCGGCCAATGGTTTGGATGTGTTCAGCCTGGTGGTGGGCACAGATGCTTTCAGCGCATAGCTTCTTGTGTGCAGAGTCCATGGCAGGCATTTTGATTTTCAAAAGCTCATGGACATCGAGCGCTTCATCAATGGCTTGATGTACTTGATCGGTAAGGCCTGCCTGGCCAATCATAATAACAGGCTTTAAGTGATGCGCCTGTTGTTTATACTTTTTGCGCTGCGCGGGTGATAACATTCTGTCTCTCTCTGTGCTTGATGTATCTTATTGTAAAATTGCTAAAAAATATAATCAAGAAATTTATTTTATAATTGATTGCATAATTTCCTTGCGGATGAAAAACCCATACGGTATTTTTCATATGTACTCTGAAAGGAATTCTCTATGAATGACAATCAATCTGACAATAATCCAGCCAAGGTAAGCGTTGATAACCAACGTAATGCCACTGAAAATAGGGGGTCTGGCGTACCCGGCCCAGGTGTGGAGAATGCTGATTGCAGTGGCGATACGTCTTTTAAACATGATGCCAAGTTAGCATCTGACTTGGATCATAAAGTCATCGAGTTGGCCAAAAAAATGCTAGAAATGAGCTGTCTAGAGGCAGAAAAATCATTGACAGAACAGACAGGTTGGTTGAAAGAAAAATGCAAAGCCATGCAAAAAGAAGCCATGGCTAAAGGCATCAATGAAGGTATCAAGGAGGGCATAAAAGAAGGACTTAAGGTAGGCCGGTACGAAGGCGCCATGGAAAGCGAGCGAGAAACTCTCTCACTAATGGTGGAGCGCATGCTAATGCACGGCTTTAGGCCTGCTTCTGCAGCCAGCATCACAGGACTACCCTTGGCGCAAATTATGCGCATAGCTTCTGCTTTAAAAGACAAAATCAATTAACGCTTTTGAACCATAAAACGCTTGTAGCTACAGGTGGGAAGTAGGTCTGTTAATCAGACGATTGCATTCCAGCAAGCACAGAAAGTCCTTTTAGTAAGTTCAACGCCTGATAGAGTTGATAGTCTTTTTTCGCTAAGGATAAGTCTTCTTTACTTGCTTTTGTGGGTTGCTGAGATTGTCCAGGAGCCTTCAGATGACCTTTCAGGTCCTTCTCAGAAACAGGTAAAAAGGCCACAGCCTCAGTTTTTTGATCCGAGAGTCGAATGTCTGACACTACCAAGTCTGGGGTAATCCCTTTGGCCTGGATAGATCGTCCAGAAGGTGTGTAGTAAAGCGCAGTAGTAAGCTTGATAGCCCCAGTGCCATTAATCGTAGGAATAATGGTTTGCACAGAACCCTTACCAAAGCTGCGTTTGCCTACAATAATGGCGCGTTTGTGATCTTGTAAGGCACCAGCCACAATTTCAGAGGCTGAGGCGGAGCCCCTTTGGTTCATCAGGATAACAATAGGTACGCCAGCCATGATTTCCTCAGTAGCAGAAGCACTCAAAGAGCTTTCAGGGTGCTTGCCCTTGGTAAATACAATCAATTTGTTGTTCTTAAGGTTTTCTGTCTTGGTAAAGGTCATGATCTCTACGGGCTACATTCCAGTCCGCCAGATTATTTCGGAGGTCAAAGATAAGTCCTTCAAGAGGGCGTTTGCTTGGTTGATGCAGTTTGGCAATAGCATCCATCACTGCTTGTTTGCCGTTGCTTTGAAGGACAAAAGTACATAGCCATATTTGTTGTCATAAAGCGCAGATTTGACACTTTTGACTTTAATAGTATCCCTTTTACAGGAAATACAGGTTTTTTCAGGCTTTTCTCAGTACAGTGAGCTTTACCAGTGAGCCGCGTTTGGCTGCGTATTTTATGCAAAGCCTTGTCGATGCCAATATCTGTGACCAAGGACCACCGGGATGCGTATGATCAGGTTTCAACAGCTTGATGCCCGCAAGGCTGCTGGGCCATCCTCAATAGGAGAAATGACTTTGATTAATCCTTTTTCTTGAATAATTTCAACACCAATGCCACTAAATTCACCGTTGATGCTATTTTGTAGCTGCTCAAAAAATTGTTCATTCATGTAGTTTGAGTGAGGGTCTAAGCTGCCAACCATGCCTGCAATGGCTTGATTGATCAATTCTTTTGTGGATACTTCCTGCAAATAGTGGTGCTTGACGATGGCCAAAGTCGAGATGAAGTGGTGGATATCATCAACATCAATAGCCAGTTCATCCTGACCCAGTGGGGCATTGGCCGGTTGTGCTGCCCAGGTAGATATGCTAAAGAGTAGAGTCGAAGCTAAGAGGGATTGTTGCAAAAAAGTTTTGAACGGAAGAACATTGCGCACGATGATATTCCTTTATCGTTAGTGAACCTTAACCAGACCTAGCCAGCAAATTTTCAGGGTCTACTGGTTTGTCTCCTTGTCTGATCGCAAAGTATAACCCAGATTCACTGAAAGCACCACTATGTCCGACACTGGCAATTTGGTCGCCTGCCTTCACAAGGTCATTCACCTCAGCATCTAAGCTATCGTTACGTCCATATAAGCTTAAGTAGCCATTATCATGCTCAACAATCATCAGTAGCCCAAAGCCTGACATCCATTTGGCAAAGATAACTTTACCATCAGCTACGGCATGAACGGGAGTGCCTTCACGACTTTGGATAACAATTCCATGGGTTTTGAGCTCACTTTTTTGTATGGATTTACCAAAATGCTGGACAATTTTGCCACGAGTAGGCCAACGGAGGCTGTGGGCGGTGAAGGTGTTGCTCACAGCTTTCTTTTTCAGCGTTTTAACAATGCTGTCTAGTTCTTGTTTGTCCTCTTGAAGCTTATGCAGTGTTTGCTGTTTTGATTGGATAGATGCTTCAAGGGAATTAAGTATGCTGGTTTTTTTCGCCCGGGTGTGACTGAGGTGCTTTTGCTGTTTGCGTTGTTCATTCAGCGTTTGCTGCAAGGCTTCTTGGTAGGCTTTCATTTGTTCAGCCGTAGATTGTAGGTTATCTAAGGTTTGTTTTAACGCGGTGATGGCATGGATATGTTTGTCATTGAGAGAACCATAATAATGCAGCATGCGGTTGATCTTTTCAGGGTCTTGGTCATTGATAATCATTTGAATGGTTGGATTTTTCCGTACCTTATATGCCTGTATCAGCGCTTGGGATAGGATGGCTTGCTGGTTTTTGAGTTGTTCTTGTAAGATGGTTTTTTGTGCGTCTAGGTGCTGAATAGATGTGTGTTGTTGTTTGAGTTTTGTATGTGTGTGCTTTAGGTTATGATTAAGTTGGTTCACCAACTCATCTGCCTGCTTAAAGGCTTTTTCGATATTATGACGCTTTTGTTTTTGCGCAACAATGGTGGCTTTGAGTTTATCAATATCTTTGTTAGGTGAGCTCGCCAAAGCTTGCACAGCTACGGCAAGACAAAGAAAAAACAGGATGTTGGTCCTAGGCATCTCGAGGTTATAGCAACTATTATGGGTAACGTAAAGTCCCATTGTAACATGCAAATTTCATAAAGATACGGCTTTGGCTTCAGATTTTAGAGAACTTACAGTGCCAAACCAGTTCGTCAGTTGCTGCCATAGGCATCTAAGCCATAAGTGGTAACAATCAGGGCAAACTTTTTGGTTGAATAAGACTTTGACCAGTCATGGCATCAGGTTGGGTAATGCCTACACCTTGTAACAGTGTGGGGGCAATGTCGGATAAGGCTCCAGTGGTAGTACATAAGGCTTTAGGGCCAACATAAATTAAGGGAACAGGGTTCGTTGTATGGGCAGTATGAGCTTGGGCTTTGTCCGGGTTGTACATGGCCTCTGCATTGCCATGGTCGGCAGTGATAAGCGCTTGCCCTTGATGTTGCTCAAGGCAAGTTAGCACGATACCTAAGCTAGCATCAATGGTCTCTATGGCTTGAATGGTAGCTTCAAGGTTACCCGTGTGGCCCACCATGTCTGCATTGGCAAAATTACAGATTATCACGTGATGATTTCGGGCCTGGATGGCTTTTATTATTGCTTCGGTAATTGGCTTGGCTTTCATGGCAGGTGCTTGGTCGTAGGTGGCTACGCTTTTATCAGAAGGAATAAGTATTCTATCTTCCCCATCAAAAACAGATTCACTGCCGCCATTCAAGAAATAAGTCACATGGGCAAATTTTTCGGTTTCTGCAATGCGACATTGCTTGAGGCCGTGTTTGGCAAGGCATTCGCCCAAAGTATCGGTTAAGTGGGGGTGTGGAAAAATCACTTGAACTGGCAAGTCGTCTTGGTAAGAGGTCATGGTGGTGATATGACAACGGGGATGATGTTGGCGGGCAAAGGCATCAAAGTTGGGCAAGCTTAGTGCTTTTGTCAATTGTCGCATGCGGTCAGCGCGAAAATTCACCATGATGACAGAGTCGCCCTCAACAATCATGGTGTCAGCAGTTCTGGTTGGTTGAACAAATTCATCTGTAAGGCCATTGGCATAAGCCTGTTCCAGTCCAGCAAAGGCATGCTCAGCAATCTGAGGCCAGGATGGTTGGGTATACAAGTCATACGCCACGGCGGTTCGATCCCAGCGACTATCACGATCCATGGCGTAGTAACGCCCGCAGATTGTGGCAATCTGTGCTGATTGGACACCATGATTAGCTGTCAGTTCGTCCAAATGTTGCTGGCAGGCTTGAAGCGAAGCCAAAGCAGATTGTGGGGCTGTATCCCTGCCATCAAGAATGGCATGAACAGCAATGCGCTGGACTCCTTGCTGAGCAGCCAAGCTGAGCAGGGCAAACAAGTGCTCTTCATGGCTATGAACTCCCCCAGGAGACAGTAAGCCAATTAAGTGTAAGGTTTTTTGACAGTCACCAAGCATGGCTTTAATTACATGGTTGTCAGCAAGTTTATCAGAGGCTATCGTTTGATTAATTTTTAACAGGCTTTGCGGTACTTGTCTACCGGCACCAATGTGTATGTGTCCGACTTCAGAGTTGCCCATTTGCCCGGATGGCAGGCCAACCGATTCGCCACTGGCCTCAAGCAAGGCCATAGGGCAATCGGCAACAAGCTTGTCATAAACGGGGGTGTTAGCCATGGCGATAGCATTGTTTTCTAGGATTTTGCTGTAGCCCCAGCCATCAAGAATAATCAGAAGTGTTGGTGATATCATGGGTGTTTGCCTAAGAAAATTTGGGTTTTATATGTCTCTCTCAATTTTGCCAGTTCCCACAAATAACCGTGCCACTTTGCAAGGGTATAAGGTTACCAAGACAAATTGCTGGCACACCTTTTCTACTTGCAGCAAGCTGATTTCAACATTGCACATATTTTTCTATGGTTTCTGCATCCAATCCCTGCCGGATCATATTTGCAATGATATGCTGGACTGCCAAATCATGGCCTTTGCGCAAGCCAAGAATTTCTCCTTCTTTTTTGCCTTCTTCTTTGCCAGCTTGTATTCCTTCTAAAGTACCGAATTCCTTCCCTTTTTCAAAGCCCTCTTTTCTCCCCACTCCTAAATAAATCTGCTAATGTTGGCATGCCTTCTCTCCTCCTTTTATCCCTTAAAGCGCATTACTCTTTCAAGTATCGCGTTGCAACCCAGGTTTAATTCTATCTCTTCAACCACATACTTTTCAACCAGCTTCGCAAAATCACAGCAATTCTCGGTGAAGCTACTCTGCCCAAATGTTCTGTGCAATATAGGCGCATCTCCCTGTAAACCCTCTAAAACTAATTTAAACTTCAGTCTTTGCCCATTTCTTCCCGCTTCATTGTCTTAGCCTCCTTGTCTAGCTGTGTAAAGATGTAGATCGGTTTTAGGGGGCAACTCCAGTATGATTGTAAGTTTCTGCTCTGCTGTGAATCTTCTTCTCAGCACTGATTGTTTAATAACTTCACCATCCACCATATTATTTCCTCCAAAAAAATAAATTCAAAGTGGACCGGTTTTAATGGGGCCATTACAAACTGGTAAGTGGGGGTAGTATCCTTTTTCTCATCTTAGTCTTTTTAAAGCCCATTGTTCCCTGTTATACTCAGTTAGAACTCATGAGACTCAACAGCTGATCGTAAAATCATAAAACAAATATTTCAGCTGTATTAACTTAGTGTGAAGTTATATGAACAAGCTCTGGCATCACGCACACTTAATGGCTCAAGCCAATACCATTGTTGCAACTTGGTTTCGTCGCTACGCTTCAAAAGGAGAAAACTCCCTGTTTTGGCTCTTCTACTTTGAGTGGACCAAAATATCTTCAGACCTTGTTAAGGATTTCATTCAGGGAAAATATCGCCCTGAGCCTTTACGAAAATATTGCTTTACCGATGATTGCCTTCTCGTTTGGACTTATACTGATCGTTTAATCATTAGACTCATCTTAACCATCATCAAACCCACCTTTAAATACGTTATTTCGCCCCTTTGCTTGCACCTCAAAGGGCCTGATGGCGTCAAGCACGCCATCGATCAAGTACAAAAAGCCCTTAATACAAACGACTATCATTACTTTATCAGAGCCGATATCAAAGGCTACTATGCCAATATTGACCATCAGATCCTCTTAGATCAGCTATTCGAGCAATACCAAGATCCTAAGGTAAGGTATTACTTCTCTGCTTTCGTCACTGCATTAACCGATGATGATGGCATACTCCGACATTCTAACAAAGGTATTCCTAGAAGAAGCTCTATCTCACCTTTCTTCGGCGCACTCTATCTGTCTCCTCTAGACAGAGCCTTTGAAAAGCAAAAGGGCATCTTCTACGTGCGATACATGGACGATATCGTCATACTTGCCAAGACCAGGAGGCAATACTTAAACGCTAAGAAAAAGCTTCATCTACATCTCAAAGCACTTAAGCTCTCTCTTTCTCAACATAAAACCAAAATGGGTAAATGTGTCACAGCTCAACACAATACTCAACACTCACAAATCAACACAGAAAATAACACAAACAACAATCCTTTTGGGGATGATGCCTCGGTCTTTCACTTCCTAGGCGTCAACTTTCTGGTGGCGCAAACCCCAGAAAGTAAAAAACCATGGGCGACAGAATTTTTGTCCCATTGCCTGTCGCAGAGCCCTTGATAAGGTTATTGCTTTGAACACAGATGCCGTCCATCCGGCAATAATTCAGCAATACCTTATACGTTGGGCACGTTGGTGGGTTCGTACCTCCTGTCGTCAAATCAACATCTGCACTATGCTGCGTGCGTGGACTGCCTATGCTTCGAGGCACTCACCTCAACACGCCTGGGTTGGCAGGGGGCTGCTTATCGCTTGACTGACCCCATGCCGAGGCATAGGTGCTAATGTTGACAACTCTCGACGGGTCGCATTAAGCTGCGACGTACGGTCCTTACACCTTCACTTAGTCACTGCCGGCTGGTCCCCCGCGCAACGGCGACGTCCGCAGCCAGCGCGCCCATAGGCAGTGCCAGCCAAGACGCGCCCAGGCCACCGCACCGCGCCACCACGAAAATCAGACACCGTGCCCACCTCACCCAGCTTCCCTCCTAAGCCTCCTCCATTGTAGCTTGCACTCCGCAGTCTCCCTTATTTCCAGCGCTGGTTGCCGCGGAAGGGCTTCTGGCGAAAATCTGGTACTGGATCAAATCCCCTGTCCGGATGACAATACTCCTGCGCTACGTGCGCCTAGCCTCTCGCTGCGCTCCTCCTATACCATGGATCCATAATCAGGTAGCTCACTACAGTGCACTTTGCACAAAGCATCAAATCGGTCTAGGTAGGTCTGGTAGGCCGCCATCAATGGCTCAAAGGAAAAATGCGCGCCATGGCCTTGATCACTTGTCAGGCTTTCCTGGGCTTGGCATTGTATCGCTGCTGATTCGGGATCTCCTTATCCAAATAAACCCTTATCATCTCCCATGCCACGCCAATCCCTGCCCCACCTTTATAATGAAACTATGATGCCCTTACAGCTCTTTTTCTGTACATGGTCATACAATCCTTAACTTTGCCCTACAGACTAACTTAGGTTCACGCTGCAACATCGCCTCGGCTTCATCCTGCTCTCCATACGCCACATGCTGAACAAATCGATTCACCAGCTTTTGATCCAATTCTGGCTTCGATGCTTTAGGCTTAAACACCCTTGGTGTAGCCTTCGGTGGTGATACCTGTTCCAATCGCCACAACGGTTCTAGACTTGCTATCACGTCACTGGCCATTGGCCTTGATACGGACACTTGGTGCCAGCAACTTTCTATCAACGCCTTGTAATCTCGTGGACCAATATTAGACATGCTTGGCCTGTCTCCCTTTGTGATAAGGGGAATTATTATGCCTGGATGTCTACCCTGTAGTTCTATCTCAAAAGGTGTTTTGTGGGTCATAATTTCATACAACACCATGCCCAATGCGTAGATATCTGATGCATTTGAAAAACGCACCTCTAAGTTAAATAATTCAGGTGCCATCCATAACAATGTCCCTACGCTTGAATCCATCGTCGTCGCATGACTCTTACCTGCACTCTTTACCTTAGCCAGACCAAAATCTCCTATCTTCGCTCGGCCCTCTTTGTCCAGAAGCACATTCATGCTTTTCAAATCTCGGTGTAAGATGTTATTGTCATGCAATGCTTTATTCCATACATACATCCAACGCTATTCGGTACTTGGTGTCCCAATCTAGATCCTTTTCCTTGCGCAACAAGCTGTGTAGAAATTTGCCCATAGCATCAACTCCATCACCATCATGATTTGGCCCTTCCAACACACTGCACCCAGCAGCCTTACCAGCCTTGGACATCCCTGCAAACCCAACATCACTTCAAGTTCATGGCGAAACGCTTGCTCCTCTTCCCCTTCCATTCGTTTCAGCAATACCTTTAGTGCTACTTCATCCACCTAACCACGTCCCTTCTAAATACCTTGCCAAATTCTCCTTTCTAATTCCTCATCCAGGTGTATCCGTACATCAGCTTCTGCTATCTCATACCTGGCTTGCTCGTCTTTTGTTGTGTCCATATTTAGCTCCTTGACATTGTGGTTTGTTTTCGTTTTAACTTCTGCTTTACTAACAAATAAAAATCATCATACCCACTTTTCAAAGCACTTTAATCTGCGGCCCATCCAGCCGCACCGCAATGCGTTGAGGAAATTCCTTGCGAATATTGCCAATAAAACGTTTTGCTGCATTCATTTCACAGTTTTGTTTAGTTACTCCATCTGAGTTAATAATTTGTTCCGGCATAAATGGGATCACTTCCGTACAATCCAGGTATGCTCAGAATCTTTTCTGACATCATCGAGCGAAGGCTACAAAACTAAGATGCTTTTAATTTTCATTTCAGTACTCCTGTTGTTTCTGAACAATGTGGCAACTAACTTACTACAGAGATATTTTTCTGCACGAAAATTTTATTTTGTTGCACCTTTACAATACAAAAATCAACCACTTATAATTCACCGAGCATTTACTGCTTAAAATCATTATCCCCTTTTTACGCAAACCGTCTAATTTACTCACCGCCGTTAATAATTTTTCCCACATTTGGATTTCTAGCCAAACCAAATGCCTCATAGAATAGGGACAATATTCTTAGTTCAACATCAGGGCTATATCCTACTAGTGGTGTCCCAAGCATATTGACTACGACAATGCAACTGTAAGCCTGCATCAATTTGCAGCACCAAATCACTGATGTCTGTTGAAAAATGGATAGTGACGCTCTCCCGTGTAAAAAACAATCCAGTAATACAGCTGGAATTTGTTTGCCTTGCGCTAATACATGCCGATGTTGATACATGAGCTCTATTGCATATCAACACGTAATGGCATTATTTTATCCGGGTGACTCTGATGCTCAATGAGGACTATCACATCACCCTTGCCACTCTTTGAGTGCCAGTTTCCCTGCATAGTCTGTCCTCATATCACTGCCTGCTAGTGACACCACATTTTCCCAGAAATTTCCTTGAGCAGATCCCATTTCAAAATATTCCACAAGATTATCGCACCATGCACTTGACAACATCAATGGCCAACCAGTGGTGCTGCATACCTCCTAAAAATTTATCATGTTGCTGGTTTTGTTGATCTTGGCAAGTTGAAGCCTAAATATCATCAGGCCCTCTATTCATTAACTTTTCTTTGATTATGCAATACGGGACTTTCTTCGGGGGTGGGGGGATTGGCTTCAACAAGTTTTACTGTGTCCATTGCAAAATCACTGTTCTAGAAACTAAGGAATAGATTACAACTAATCAACAAATCTAGCTAAATTTTAATGAGAGGATCTTGGCGGACGAACAGCCTAGGTGCTACCAATACCACGAAGAAAAAGGTATAATGGCATACTGAAATAAGTAACTAGGTGGTTTTTATGCAAGAATTACTCACATTCCTTATGGGCCATTGGGTACTGAGTGCTGTTTTTTTCATGTTTTTGATCAGCTTGATCGTCTTGGAATTAGGCGACATGGGCAGAGGTAGTGCTTTGATTGATTCGACGCAATTGGTTAATATGATGAACCGGGAGCATGCTGTGGTCTTGGATGTGCGTAGCAAAGATGTTTTTGACAATAACCATATTCTAGGAGCCATTCACGTCTCATTGGCTGATTTAGCAGATAAAAAACACTGGCCAGCTAAGCTGAAAAGAGCCCAGAAAAAACCGGTAGTTGTGGTCTGCAAAGCCGGCATAAGTGCAAAAAAAGCAGCCGGAATGCTTAAGCAACAAGATTATGCTAATGTGAATGTGTTGCGTGGTGGCATGCATGCTTGGACTGAGGCCAAGTTGCCTGTCGTGCAGTAAAGCTAAGGAGGAAAAATGACCAAAATTGAAATTTATACCACTGAGGTTTGCCCGTACTGCGTTAAGGCAAAAAAATTACTTGATCACAAAGGGCAGTCTTATGAAGAAATCCGCGTTGATACTGATGAATCCATGCGTGATCTCATGCTAGAGCGTGCCAAAGGGGCCCGCACTGTGCCACAAATTTTTATCAATGATAACCACATTGGTGGTTGTGATGATTTGTACGCGCTAGAAGCTGAACGCAAGCTAGACGCCTATTTTGATTAATTAACAATATAAGGATAGACCATGGCAGAAAAACAAAATGATCAACAGGCGGATGCTGGCACAACGCTAGAAGGTGATGGCCAACGGTTTGGTATTCAGCGTATTTATATCAAAGATGTTTCATTCGAAGCCCCTGACACACCGAAGAGTTTTTTGAATGAATATTCGCCAGAAATCAAAGTCGATCTAGAGATTCAGCATGTATCATTAGACGATATCCATACCAATGTGGTACTCCACTTAACGGTCACAGCTGAGCAAGAAGATAAAACAGTATTCTTGGTCGAAGTTCAGCAAGCTGGCGTGTTTTCCTTGAAAGGCTTTGACGATACTACCATGGGGCAAATATTGGCTGTCGTTTGCCCAAATGTACTCTTTCCTTATGCCAGAGAAGCTATTTCAGATTTGGTAGTTAAAGGTGGCTTCCCACCGCTTTACTTGGCGCCAGTCAACTTTGAAGCCATGTATGCTGCGCAAGCTGGTCAATTCACCCAAAAAGCAGCCAATGAGCCTGTGGCTAAAACTGAAGGTAGCAAAAATTAAAATAGCCGCTCAGGTTTAAGCTATGGGAGGATTGGGTATGATTCAAGCACAGGGTGCAACCATTGCCGTGTTGGGCTCAGGTTCATGGGGAACGGCTTTGGCGTTGTTATTGGCAAAGAACGGTGCCAAAGTGCGTCTTTGGGGGCTTGAAGCTGCCGAGATTATCAAGCATGGTGAAAATCAAGCCTATCATCCTGGGATTGCTTTGTTGGAGCATATGCAGGTGTGTGAACAAATCGAAGCCGCACTTTCTGGCGTAGATGCAGTTTTGCTGGCTGTGCCTAGTGTGGCTTTTGCAGACATGGTTGCACGGGTTAAAGCTGCTGATCAAGTTAGGTCACTGGCATGGGCCACCAAAGGGTTTGATCATAACAAAGGACAGCTGCTTTCCGAGTTGCTCTTGACGCAATGGCCAGACATTGAGGGTATGGCAGTGTTGTCTGGGCCCTCTTTTGCTGGTGAAGTGATCGCGAAAAAACCAAGTGCAGTGAATATGGCTGGTAGCGATAAATCTTTAGGACAATTCTGGTGTGACTGCCTGAATAATGATTATTTTCATGTGCGTATTTCAAACGACATCATTGGTGTTCAGGTTGGAGGCGCTGTGAAAAATGTCATTGCTATTGCTGCAGGGATAGTCGATGGCATGGGCTACGGTGCTAATGCAAGGTGTGCTCTAATTACCCAAGGCTTGGCTGAAATGCAGGCGCTGGGTGTTGCCATGGGTGCAAACCCTGCGACTTTTTCAGATCTAGCAGGTATTGGCGATTTGATGCTTACTGCCACCGATGATCAGTCACGTAATCGCCGTTTTGGCTTGGCATTAGGGAGAGGAGAATCGCCTGAACAAGCTGAACAAGGCATTGGTCAAGTAGTCGAGGGTAAGATAACTGCCGAAAGTGTTGCGCGCTTGGCTGCTAAGTATGACGTGGCCATGCCTATGTTAGGGCAACTGATGTCAGTATTACAGGGTGAAATTGGCCTGAATCAATTGCCGAAAGGCTGGTTTTTACCCTAGAAATTTGCCCCATTAAACCCTAACTGACGCCAAGCCTCATAGACAATCACGCTTACTGCATTGGCTAGGTTAAGGCTACGATTGTTAGGCATCATCGGTATGCGCAAAATACGCTTAACTGTCAAAATAGCAAGCACATCTCCTGGCAGGCCCCGGGTTTCTGGGCCAAACAAAAAAACATCATTGGGTAAGTAGTCAATCTCGTTATAATGACTTCTACCTTTAGTGGAAATGGCAAAAATGCGTGCCAGATTTTCTTGTTGGCAATGCTGTAAAAATGACTCAAAATCATCATGGTGGTGAATGCTGGTCCAGTCATGATAATCTAGCCCAGCACGCCTAAGTTGCTTGTCAGTAGGGTGAAAGCCTAAGGGATGAATTAAATGCAGGTTGGCACCCGTATTGGCAGCCAAACGGATAACATTTCCTGTGTTAGGGGCAATTTCTGGTTGGTAAAGGGCAATATGAAACATTTAACTAAGTGGGCTTTTAAAAGCCCATATTATCTTTTTTCTTTGGGTTATTCAACGCTATGCTGTGGCTTGGCAGGTTTGGATTCACTAACACGATGATGCTTTAAATGAAAGGTGCTTGCGGGGTGATAGTGGTTGCGATAATGCTGGTAGCTGTATATAAAGGAATCATTTTCAAGCTGGTCTAAAAACGCATCTTCAGCCTCATCAATTTTTTCCATCTGCAGGTCATCATCAAGTTCTTCAATGACATCATCACTATCATCTGGTTCTGGCTTCAGTCGCGCAGTCTTCTCAGCCAGTTGGTTAACCTGGCGGTTACGATCTTGCAAGTAAGCATTGCGAACAAAAACATAGGGGTCAAAGGATTCATTTACCAATTTATCGGTGGCTAACAAGAAGGCCCGGTAGTTCACCACTTCCAAGCTTTGAAGTCCATAACTGACAGTGCTGTTATCCAAATAGCTAAGTGGTGCAAGAGTGGTCATGGAAATAGGCATGGAAACTATTTCTCTCACAGTTTTTGGGCCAAAGACAGGCATCATGATGTAGGGGGATTCATGGGCACCATATTTTGCTAAAGTTAAGCCTAGATCTTGGTGGTGTTTGGGCAGATTAAGATGGAAAGTTTCCACCACATCAAATAAGCCCAAAATACCTAGCGTGCTATTGACACAAAATCTTGCTATACCGGAAAGGCCTCCAGTGAGGTTGGCTTGCATGATGTCATTGGCTATGGTAGGTAACAGATTGAGATTAGAGAAGAAGTTACTAACAGATTTCTGAATTTTATCTGGCACTACACGGCCGTAAGTTTTGGCAATGGGCTTGACTACATGTTTGTCTAAGCCGCGGTTGAATTTAAAAATGCCACGGTTGATTGATTCGTAAGGATCATTGGTGTCTTCCTGAGAAACGCTTGTACATCCATACATCATGGCTGCACACAATAAGGCAACTAGCGCCAATCTAGCAAAGGGATGCTTGCGAATCAAAATAATCATCCTTGAAAACCCCTAACCCAAGATTAACGGATTTTTTGGCAAATTGCATCATTCTTTATCGATTTGCAGCAATTCTCGGTGAAGCTACTTGCCCAAATGTTCTGTGCAATATAGGCCCAATTTATTGATCCAAAGTTGGTCATTCAGTCACCCAACTGTTCCTAATGCTCCTTGTTGCTTCATAAACAATGTAGCAGCACCCTTGCTAGAATACATGCTGAGAATTTTGTTTTGTTTGCACTTTTACAATAGAAAAATTAACTACTTATAATTCACCGAGAATTGCTGAGAAAAATGATACTACCCCCACTTGCCAGTTAAGTTAGTGGTGTATTTAAGAGGGTGTTATTCTACAGCTAGACAAGGAGGCTAAGACAACGAAGCGGAAGAAATGGGCAAAAGACTGAAGTTTAAATTAGTTTTAGAGGGTTTACAGGGAAATACGCCTATATTGCACAGAACATTTGGGCAAAGTAGCTTCACCGAGAATTGCTGAATTGGGTATATATGTGTTGTGAAATTCTCATAATTTGCTAGGATATTCATCTTATTAAGGGAGCCTGTGATGGGAAAAAAAAATATGAAACAATGGGTATCGAAACCACATCCAATGATCCCTACGTCAGCCCAGCTCAGAGCCTTGGGCTATCGCTCGCGCGCAGCTTTTAAATTGCACTGGAGCTAGATGAACAGGCATCACTGTTTAGAAAGGCAATGTGGTAGTAGATTTGGGCGCAGCCCCAGGTGGCCTAGTGAAATTGCCCGAAACCGTGTGGGGCATCAAGGCACTGTGGTAGGAATTGACCTGTTGCCCCTCGAGCCTATTCAAGGTGTTAGTTTTCTGCAAGGCGATTTTACTGAGCCTGAGCAAGTAACAGTGTTAAAGGACCTGCTCAACGGAAAGCAAGCTGATGTAGTCATGAGTGACATGGCTCCCAACATTTCTGGCATCCCTATGACTGATCAGTTACGCATGATAGCTTTGGCCGAACAAGCGCTGGATTTTTCACTTGCAGTTTTACAACCTAAAGGCGCCTTTGTTGTCAAACTTTTTCATGGCGTTGGCTTTGATGCTTTCGTCATCAAAGTGCGTCAACATTTCGTCAACGTACGCATTCGCAAGCCCAAAGCCTCTAAGTCCCAGTCTAAAGAAGTCTATTTGTCTGCAAGAAACTTTCGCGCTATAATGCGGGCTCAGTAAAATCACTAGCGTATTTAGGAGTGGGTACATGAAGGCAGTAGAGCCTAACAAGGATGGTTTCTTTAAGAATTTGGTGCTATGGCTGGTTATTGTAGTAGTACTAATGTCAGTCATGAACAATTTTGGCCCAAATCGTGGTAGTGTTCAGCAGCTAGCATATTCCGAATTTGTCAATGCTGTCCACAATAAAGACGTAGCCCAGGTCTCTATTGATGGCCGTGAGGTAAGGGGTAATTTCAAAAACAATCAACACTTTGTTACCTACATGCCCATGGAGCAGGATCAGCTCCTGCTCAACGATTTGATAAAGCAATCCGTCAAAGTAGAAGGCCGCAAGCCAGATGATCATTTGATGTTAAGAGTTTTTATTAGCTGGTTCCCTATGTTATTGCTGTTTGTGGTTATGTTCTACTTGTTTAGACAAATGCAAGGAGGGGGAAAAGGTAACCCCATGACCTTTGGTCGCAGTAGAGCACGATTGGCCGGAGAAGGTGATGTCAAAGTCACTTTCGATGACGTGGCAGGTATTGATGAAGCCAAAGCGGAAGTGCAAGAAGTGGTGGAGTTTCTTAAAGATCCTACAAAATTTCACAAGCTTGGCGGTAAAATTCCCTGTGGTGTTTTGCTTGTAGGTCCTCCTGGTTCTGGTAAAACCTTGCTAGCACGTGCTTGTGCTGGTGAAGCTAAGGTGGATTTCTTCTCTATCTCTGGTTCTGATTTTGTGGAAATGTTTGTCGGTGTGGGCGCGTCTCGGGTGCGAGACATGTTTGAGCAAGCCAAAAAATCTTCACCTTGTATCATCTTTATTGATGAATTAGATGCTGTAGGTCGTCACCGTGGTGCAGGTCTTGGTGGTGGTCACGATGAGCGTGAACAAACACTGAACCAAATGCTAGTTGAGATGGATGGTTTTGAAGGCAAAGAAAACGTCATTGTCATGGCAGCAACCAACCGTCCAGATGTACTAGATCCAGCTTTGCTCAGGCCTGGACGGTTTGACAGACAAGTGGTGGTGCCATTGCCTGATATCCGGGGTCGAGAGCATATTTTACGTGTGCACATGCGCAAGTTGCCTTTAGGAGAGGATGTCAGGCCAGAACGACTGGCGCGCTCTACCCCTGGTTTCTCTGGAGCAGATTTGGCCAACTTAGTCAACGAAGCAGCTTTATTTGCTGCCAAATCCGATTTGCACCTTGTCAGCATGAACGAAATGGAAAAAGCCAAAGACAAGATCATGATGGGGGCTGAGCGTCGATCTATGGTAATGCTGGATGAAGAGAAGAAAATGACTGCTTACCACGAATCGGGTCATGCCATTGTCGGTCTAAAGTCCCCTGAGCACGATCCTGTTTACAAAGTCACTATTATCCCACGTGGCCGCGCACTAGGGGTGACCATGTTTGTGCCGGATGAAGATCGCTATAGCCATAGCTTTAAAAAACTTGAAAGCCAGTTGGCGAGTTTATTTGGTGGCCGTCTGGCAGAAGAACTAATCTTTGGCAAAGAACACGTTACCACGGGGGCATCCAATGACATTGAGAAAGCCACTGAGTTGGCACGCAACATGGTGACTAAATGGGGCTTTTCTGATAAATTGGGACCATTATCTTATGGTGAAGAAGAGGGTGAAGTCTTCTTAGGCAGAAGTGTGACCTCACGCAAAGAAGTCTCTGAAGCCACAGCCCACATGATTGATGAAGAAGTTAGAGAGATCATTGATCGCAATTATAAGAGAGCCAAGCAAATCCTCAATGATAACATGGCTGTCTTACATAAGATGGCAGATGCCCTCATTAAATATGAGACCATCGATTCGGATCAAATCAACGAGCTCATTGTGGGCAAAGAAGCCTCGCCACCAAAAGGGTGGGAAGAAGAGGGGGATTCGAAGGAGGCCCCTGGCACAAAAACCGAAGAGCCTAGTGATAAAAATGATACTGACATGTAAGACGCTGAAGAAGAATGACTGCCTGGGTGAGCTCAGCGAGATCCAGGAGCTACTTGATAATATTTAATCTTGAGCTAAGTGCGCATTAAGTTACACTTTATGTAACCTATTTTGGAGTTGTATATATGTGGCTGGAGTGCACTGAAAAAAAACTAGATCTCACCAAGCCAGTGGTGATGGGGATTGTCAATCTTACCCCTGACTCGTTTTCTGGTGACGGACTTTTTCAAAATATTGATCTTGCCTTGGCGCAATCTAGAAACATGGTCCAAGAGGGTGCAGTTATTTTAGATCTTGGTGCTGAATCAACGCGTCCTGGTGCACAATCTTTAACAGACCAACAAGAGATTGACCGTCTGATGCCAGTATTAGAGCGAGTGTTGGTAGAGTGTGATGCTGTAGTTTCCGTGGACACGCGCAAACCTGCTGTGATCCAAGCAGCATTGCAAGCAGGCGCGCATATGATCAATTCTGTCGATGCTCTGACTATGCCTGGAGCTGTGGAAGCGGTTGCCCATAGCAAAGCTGCCATTTGCTTGATGCATATGCGGGGTGAGCCTAGCACAATGCAGCAAGGTGATATTGTCTATGACGATGTGGTAGAAGAAATCAAAGCTTATCTGCAACAACGCATTGGCACATGTGAGCAAGCGGGTATTGCCAAGGCAAGGATTGTGGTTGATCCTGGTTTTGGTTTTGGCAAAACACACCAGCATAATTGTATGCTTTTAAAAGGATTGAGGGCTTTCACTGCCTTTGACTGTCCAGTGCTTTTTGGTTGTTCAAGAAAATCAACGCTGGGCCATCTTACAGGCAGGCAGGTTGATCAAAGAGTTTATGCTGGTGTCGCTGGGACAATGCTGGCTTGTTACCATGGCGCAACTATAATTCGAACCCATGATGTTGCCGCCACCATGGATGCGATGGCTGTCTATAAAGCGGTCATGCGTTGATTTCCCAAATGAAGGAAAAAATATGAATGATAATAACGCAGTCTTTGGAACTGACGGCATTCGTGGTCGAACTGGTGGTAAGGTGATCAACCCTGAGTCTATTCTCAAACTAGGTTGGGCAGTAGGCAAGGCTTTGTGCCAGCAGCCTGGTAATAAGATATTAATAGGGAAAGACACCCGTATTTCTGGCTATATGTTGGAGTCAGCACTTGAGGCAGGTCTCTCAGCTGCTGGCATGAATATCCAATTAGTAGGACCCCTCCCTACACCAGGAATTGCTTACCTGACCAAAACTCTGCGCGCTTCTGCAGGGATTGTCATCACAGCATCTCACAATCCCTACTGGGACAATGGCCTAAAGTTTTTTGCCAGTAATGGTGGTAAGCTTACCGAAGATGATGAAAAACGTGTCATATCTCAGTTGTCTCAGCCGCTTACTATGGTGGATTCGGCACTTTTAGGCAAAGCAGAGCGCATCGATGATGCCAGAGGCCGGTATGCAGAATTTTGTAAACAAAGTTTTCCAGATGATCTTAGCCTTTCTGGTATGACCATCGTAGTAGATTGTGCAAATGGGGCGACCTATCAGGTAGCACCGTCTGTTTTCGCAGAGCTTGGTGCTCGGGTAATCACCTTAGGGGGCGCGCCAAATGGCCTGAATATCAATTTGGAGTGTGGCTCTACACAACCGAAAGCTTTGCAGCAAGCAGTGCTTAAACACCAAGCTGATGTGGGGATTGCCTTTGATGGTGATGGCGATCGCTTGATTATGGTTGACCATCGAGGCGATTTGGTTAACGGCGATAGCTGTTTATATGTGATGGCTACGCATGCTCTAAAAATGGATGAGGCACCAGTTGGCGTTGTTGGTACGCAAATGAGCAATGAGGGGTTAGTAAGAACACTGGCCGAGAAGGACATTGGTTTTTATCGGGCTGAAGTGGGTGATAAATATGTGTTGTCGGCCTTGCAGTCGCGAGGCTGGCAAATGGGTGGTGAGCCATCTGGACATTTGATTCATCTCGGTAAAACAACTACTGGTGATGGTATTATTGCGGCATTACAAGTATTGCGAGCCATGTGTGAAAGTGATCGTTCTCTGCATGAGCTATGTGCCGATTTAAATGTTTTTCCCCAAGTATTAATCAATATTGCCCTATCATCTGGAGATTTGGAGCGTATGCAAACTGAAGCGTTTTCTCAGCTCATGAAGAAATCCCAAAAAAAGCTCAGTGGTCGAGGGAGAGTTTTAGTGAGGCTATCTGGCACTGAGCCTGTAGTTAGAGTAATGGCTGAATCCGACGATGCAAATCTGACTCAAAAAGTTGCAGAGGGTGTCGTGGAATTTTTTCAATCCAAGTATGCTAAGCAACACAACAAAAAATAGCGATAATCATCCATGGAGAAAAGGTTATTAAATAGCTTCATAAATAAAGGAAGCAAATAGGGTGCCTGAGGAATTTTTTGTTTTACTCAAACTG
>JAGYIW010000049.1 GCA_018402195.1 Gammaproteobacteria bacterium | reverse complement strand
GAAGAAGGGATGAAATGGTTATTGACCAAAACCATCGAAGCGATTCAGTCCCTTGGTTAAAGGTTTGGTGGAGTGAAACAAGTTTGGTTACTTAACCACTATGCCCAAGAGCCCGGGGGGGCAGGTGGCACCCGGCATTTCCACTTGGCTAAACATCTCAAGGCCTTTGGCTGGCAAGCTACCGTGATTGCTGCGAGCGTCGACCATGGCACTGGCCGGCAGCGCCTTGCCGAAGGGGAGGCTGCAAGGTTTGAAACCATCAAGGGTGTTCCCTTTTTGTGGGTAAGTACGCCAACGTACGCTGGTAATGGCGTTGACCGTGTGAAAAACATGCTGGCCTATTCATCCCGAGTGCTGCTGGCGGGCACCACATCATCTTTGCCCAAGCCACATGTCGTTGTTGGTTCCAGCGTACACCTCTTTGCGGCTGTCTCTGGGGCTTTGCTTGCGCGGCGTCACCGTGTGCCTTTTGTGTTTGAAGTGCGCGACCTTTGGCCGCAGACATTAGTTGATCTGGGTCGTTTGAAAGATACAGGCCTGATTACACGCTTGTTGCGCTGGCTTGAGCTTTGGTTGTATCGGCGAGCAGAGAAAATAGTCGTGCTCTTGCCTAACGCAGTGGACTACATTGTACCCCTTGGTATTGCTGCCGATAAGGTGGTGTGGATTCCCAACGGTGTTGAGTTGAATGGTCACGGCAAGCCTTCCCCGCCTGACATTCGGAAGCAGTTCACGCTCATGTACTTCGGGGCACACGGTCAAGCTAATGGCCTGGACTGTGTTTTAGGGGCGATGGTCGAATTGAGCAAGAGACCAAACTTGCAACACGTTCGTTTGCGTTTAATTGGCGATGGCCCTTTGAAGTCTGAACTGATGACGCAGGCCAGCCAGTTGAATTTGACGACTGTTTTTTTTGAAGACCCAGTGCCAAAGACGAGAATCCGTCAGTTGGCCAGTGAGGCAGATGCATTTGTTGTCTGTGTCAAAGATCTCCCACGACTTTACAAATATGGCATCAGCATGAATAAGATATTTGATTACTTGGCTGCATCCAGACCAATTATCATGGCCTCAGGTGCAGCCAATGATCCAGTGCAAGATGCTGGGGCAGGTTTTACTGTGAAGCCCGAAAGCTCTTTTGAAATGGCGGAAGCCATTGAGAAGCTTGTGAAACTCTCCCCAGATCAAAGAACCGCAATGGGCAAAGCCGGTCGAGCATATGCGGAAAAAAACCACAGTTTTAGTGCTCTCGCACTAAAATTTGCTGAGGTGTTGGAACAACTTGGCAAAGAAGTTGGCTAAACGTTTTTTCGATCTGATGGCGTCCGCGCTGGCCCTGTTGGCCCTGGCTTTGCCGCTGGTGGTGCTGGCTGCGTTGATCCGCCTTAAGCTGGGTAGTCCGGTTCTATTTCGGCAAGTACGCCCCGGTCTGCATGGTACGCCTTTTGAAGTGGTGAAGTTCCGTACCATGACGGACGACCGCGGCGCTGATGGGGTCTTGCTGCCGGATGCTCAGCGCCTCACGCCGTTAGGCCGCTTTTTGCGCGCCAGCAGTATGGATGAGTTGCCCGAGTTATGGAATGTGCTCAAAGGCGACATGAGCCTGGTAGGGCCGCGGCCGCTGCTGATGGAATATTTGCCACTTTACAGCCCCGAGCAAGCCCGTCGCCACGAGGTGCGGCCCGGCATTACCGGCTGGGCCCAAGTGAACGGCCGAAACGCGATCAGCTGGGAGGATAAGTTTGTCCTGGATGTCTGGTATGTTGACCACTGCAGCTTTTGGCTAGATATACACATTGTGTGGCTAACGGTGCGTAAGGTGCTAGCGCGCGACGGCATCAGCGCCGCTGGTAAGGCCACCATGCCGCGGTTTACGGGAAGCCAGCCAAACAAGGACTGGGAGTTATGAAGCGCTATGCCATTTTTGGAGCCAGTGGCTGTGGCCGTGGAGTGATGCCCCTAGCCCGTCAGCAACTGCAGCATGTTTTGATGGCTTGCGAGGCGGACTTGGTATTTGTGGATGACCACCCCCCTGTCAACGAATGTAACGGGCATCGGGTGCTAACTTACGCGCAGTGGATGGCCGAGCCTGCCAGCAGCCGGCATATGTGCATTGCTATTGCCAACAGTTCGGTGCGCCAAAAGCTGGCAGCGCGTTGCATGGCCGATGGCGTGCAGTGCTTTGAAGTGCGAGCCTCTAATGTGGTGCAGATGGACAACGTGCATCTGGGTGAAGGTGCCATACTCAGCCCTTTTGTTACACTCACCAGCAACATCTGTATTGGGCGGCACTTTCATGCCAATTCATACAGCTATGTAGAGCACGACTGCGTGATTGGTGACTTTGTGACCTTTGCCCCTGGCGTCAAGTGCAATGGGTATGTTGTGATTGAAGACCACGTCTACATTGGCGCAGGCGCCGTTATAAAACAAGGGCAGTCAGGTGCACCCCTGGTGATTTGCCGTGGAGCGGTAGTGGGCATGGGTGCCGTGGTGACTAAGAGTGTACCTGCAGAAACGACGGTGGTAGGTAATCCGGCCCGTGTCCGATTGAAGAGCTGAAGAACTTACATGTTGAATACCCCATTTTCGCCATGGCCCAGTTATACAATCGAAGAAGCTAAGGCTGTAGAAAGCGTGGTGCTGAGCAACAAGGTGAACTATTGGACTGGCACCGAATGCCGTGACTTTGAAAATGAGTTTGCCGCTTGGTGCGGTGTAGCGCATGCGGTGGCGCTGGCCAATGGTACCTTGGCGTTGGATGTTGCGCTCAAAGCTCTGGGCATCGGCCCCGGGGATGAGGTGGTGGTAACGCCGCGCACCTTTATTGCTAGTGTGTCTTGTGTCGTGAACGCGGGTGCCACCCCGGTGTTTGCCGATGTAGATGCCGAGACCGGTAACATGACCGCGCAGGCCATTACCGCGGTGCTGACGCCTGCTACCCGTGCGGTGATTTGTGTGCATTTGGCGGGCTGGCCATGTGACATGGACCCGATCGTGGCCTTGGCTCGACAATATGGCCTAAAGGTGATTGAAGACTGTGCCCAGGCCCATGGTGCTCGCTACAAAGGCCGTAGCGTAGGCAGCATCGGCGATGTGGGGGCCTGGAGCTTCTGCCAGGATAAGATCATGACCACCGGCGGCGAAGGCGGCATGGTCACCACCAATGACGAAGCCCTGTGGCGTGCCATGTGGAGTTTCAAAGACCACGGCAAAAGCTATGAGGCTGTGTACGAGCGCCAGCACCCCCGGGGATTTAGGTGGCTGCACGAAACCTTTGGCACTAACTTCCGCATGCTTGAAGTGCAAGCGGTGATTGGACGTATTCAACTGCGGGGTATGGCCGATTGGACGGCTCGTCGACAGGCTAATGCTGCTCTGCTGGCTCTGGCGCTTAGTCCCTTTGCGTCGGCTACTGGCCCGGTGCGCTTACCCCAGTTTGCATGTGGCGGTTGTAGACCCAGTTACGGTCCCGTTGGCCCTGCGCTCTGCGCGATGGGCGCTCATGGCTGCACACACGCACGGTACAAGTTTTACGCCTTTGTGCGACCACAAAACCTTGCACCAGGCTGGAGTCGCGACCGCATCATCGAAGCCATCAACGCCGAAGGCGTGCCCTGTTACCAGGGTAGTTGCAGTGAGGTCTATCTTGAGAAAGCCTTTGACGGCACAGGCTGGCGCCCAGCACAGCGCTTGCCAGTGGCCCAACAGTTGGGAGAAACTAGCTTAATTTGGCTGGTGCACCCGACGCTGACAGAGGCCGAAATGGAAAAAACTTGCCAAGTGATTTCGACCGTTTTCAACGAGGCCAGCGATGGAGGTTAACGCTCAGGAACCAGGAACCAGGAACCAGGAACCAGGAACCAGGAACCAGGAACCAGGACCTGGTAAGGTTTTCTGGTGGTTGATTCAGTG
>JAGYIW010000048.1 GCA_018402195.1 Gammaproteobacteria bacterium | reverse complement strand
GCCTAATTCAATATATTTTTCATCGATAACGACCGAAATCTTAATCTCAGATGTTGATATCATATGAATGGTAATACCATCATTAGCCAGTGCTTCAAACATAGTTGTCGCAACACCAGCATGTGAGCGCATGCCTACACCCACTACGGACAATTTCGCAATCTGCCCATTCCCCTCTACATGTTTTGCCCCCAATGACTTCGCAGTTGCCTGCATTACTTCCATCGCAGCATTATAGTCATCTCGGCCTACAGTAAAACTCAAATCCACTGCCCCCGAATCGCTAGGCACATTCTGTACAATCATATCAATATCAATATTTGCGTCACTGATCGCACGCATTACTGTCATTGCCACACCAGGCTTATCAGGTGATCCCAACAACGAGATCTTTGCCTGATTGCGATCAAACGCAATCCCAGAAACCAAAGGACTTTCCATCAGATATTCCTCATATGTAATCACCGTGCCAGGACCTGGCTCAAAAGTTGACAGTACCCGCAATGGCACATTGTATTTGCCAGCTAGCTCGACCGAACGAATCTGTAATACCTTGGCACCCAAACTTGCCAACTCTAACATTTCTTCAAACGTTACCTTAGACATACGCCTGGCTGCAGGCTCTACGTGTGGATCCGTGGTATAGACACCATCGACATCGGTATAAATTTGACACTCATCCGCGCCTAGCTTCGCAGCCAAAACAACCGCTGTAGTATCAGAGCCTCCACGTCCCAAGGTCGTAATATTCCCATCAGCATCCAGCCCCTGAAACCCTGTAACCACAGGCACAAAACCCGCTACCAATAACTCAGTTAACTTTTCTGTATCCAAACCACAAATACGCGCACATTTGTGGTTAGAATTAGTATGTAACCCTACCTGCCATCCCGTGAGAGAACGCGCCTTGCAGTCTTTGGCATTCAATGCAATAGCCAACAAAGCTGTCGATACCTGCTCCCCCGTAGAAACCAGCATGTCAAATTCTCTAGGCTCTGGCGTAACATGCATATCATTGGCTAAGCCAATCAAACGATCAGTCTCTCCCTGCATCGCTGAAAGCACCACGACCACATCATGGCCTTTTTGTCGCTCAGCCTTAATAATATCTGCCACATGGGCAATACGCTCCAAAGAGCCCACAGAACTGCCACCAAATTTTTGTACAATCAATGTCATGGTGAATCCTTGAGATTGGACTCAACCCAAGTGCCCACGTATTCACGTAAAGAAGCTGATTCTGAGGCAGGCACACCACCACCTTGAGCCAAATCAGGCCTACCACCACCTTTGCCACCAAATTCCTCAACCACATGTCGCATCAGATCACCCGCAGACAAATGTGCAGACAAAGATTTACTCACGCCTATCACAAGAGCTAGCTTACCCTGTTCTTCTGATAGTAATACCGCTACTAAATCTGAGCCCGCTTGACGCTTCAATTGATCGACACCATCTCTAAGTGCACTTGGCTTGGCTTCAGGTAAAGACTCCACTAACACCTTCACATTACCAATAAGCTTAGCTTTAGGTAATAATGAAGCTATGTTGTCCTGCAAAGAACGCATTTCAAACACCTTCAATGACTTGGTGGCGCTTTCATTGGCTTGCACCAATTGATCTACACGATCCAACAACCCTGCTGGCGCCACCTTAAGCTTTTCATTTAAAACATCCAACATGTTAAGACGCTCATTAATCCAGTCCATGGCCCGTGCAGCAGCAAGTGCCTCAATCCTTCTAACACCTTGAGCAACACTTTCTTCAGAAACAATTTTTAACAAACCAATCTCACCGGTACGGTTAACATGGGTGCCACCACAAAGCTCCATAGAAAAATCACCCACCGTAATTACACGTACATCATCGCCATATTTTTCACCAAACAAGGCCATAGCACCCTTGGATTTGGCTTGATCAATAGGCATGGCAGCAGATTCAACAGCAATATCCTGCCTAATTATTTGATTTATCATGGTCTCCACAGATTGCAACTGTTCTGATGTCATTGCTTCATCATAAGAAAAGTCAAAACGCAAACGGTCAGGTGTCACCAAAGAGCCTCGCTGACTCACATTATCACCCAGTACACTTCTCAAAGATGCGTGCAACAAATGCGTGGCTGTGTGATGGCATTTTATAGAATGCCTGGCAACATCAACCTTAGCAATAACCGACTGTTGTGCTTTTAATTCACCTTTCACTATTTCACCAAAGTGGAGAATGGCTTCACCATGACGCTTGGTATCAAACACCGAAAAAACACCACCATCCCAAGTAACAGCACCTTGATCGCCCACTTGGCCACCACCTTCAGGATAAAATGGTGTTTGATCCAGCACAAGAATGCCCTGCTCACCCTTACTTAACTTATCCACTTGAACTTCAGCATTGGCCAAAAACATGACCTGAGCAGAACATTCCATCTGAGTGTAGCCAACAAAAGAAGACTCGCCCAAATCACCTAAAGACACATTGTAATCAACAGAAAACTGACTAGACTGCTGCGAACGTCTACGTTGATCTGCCAAGGCTTTTTCAAAACCATCCATATCCACCGACAAAAACTTCTCTTTGGCAATGTCTTGAGTCAAATCCACCGGAAAACCATAAGTATCATAGAGCTGAAAAGCAACATCACCCGACAGTACATCATCTTCAGCATTTAACATCGCCATATTCAACAACTGCATGCCTTTGGCAAGAGTAACACCAAATTGCTGCTCCTCACGCCTAAGCACAGCAATAAGGTCGACCTGAAATTCATCCAGCTCAGGATAAGCTTGCCCCATCACATCAATAAACGTAGGCACTAGCTGATGCATAAAATCTACACGGTTGCTCAGTTGGTGTCCATGACGTAAAGCACGTCTGATGATACGCCTCAACACATAGCCACGGCCTTCATTGCTAGGCAAAACACCATCAACAATCAAAAAACAAGCTGAACGTAAGTGGTCAGCAATCACTCGCAAGGCATGATGACTAAGATCTTGGCATTTCAGCAATTTACCAGCAACAGCAATAATGTCACTAAAAATATCGGTATCATAATTGTTATGAACACCCTGCATCACGGCAGCGATACGCTCCAGTCCCATACCAGTATCTACTGAAGGTTTGGGCAATGGCTCCATACTTCCATCTGCCAGGCGATTATACTGCATAAACACCAAATTCCAGATTTCAATATATCGATCAGCATCGGCATCTTCACTTCCTGGAGGACCGCCTGGAATATCAGGACCATGATCATAAAAAATCTCCGAGCAAGGACCACACGGGCCCGTATCACCCATAGACCAGAAATTATCCACTGCTCCACAACGAGAGAAACGCTCAGGACTAATACCCAACCCATCTAACCAAATCGATGCCGCCTCATCATCGTCTTCAAAGACTGTCACCCAAAGTTTTTCCGGGGGCAGACCAAGCTCCTTTGTGAGAAACTGCCACGCCATAGTAATGGCCTCACGCTTAAAGTAGTCTCCAAAGCTAAAGTTGCCCATCATTTCAAAGAAAGTATGATGCCTTGCCGTGTAACCAACATTGTCTAAGTCGTTGTGTTTGCCGCCAGCCCGCATACAACGCTGAACACTGGTTGCACGGGTATAGGACGCAGAAGCATCCCCCAAGAAAATATCTTTAAACGGCACCATGCCGGCATTAACAAACAGTAAGGTTAGATCATTTTCTGGGATCAGTGACGCACTGGGTACAACTTTATGACCTTGCTCAGCAAAAAATGACACGAATAACGATCTAATATCATCTGTCTTCATGACAACCACCTGTAAGCCCCCACAACTCATCCCTAAATCTTTACGACTCTACTGTCCCACTAACCACTGAATGTATGATGTCAGAAGAAAAACCTCTGTCTTCATGACAATCACCCGTAAGCCCACACAACTCATCCCTAAATCTTTACGA
>JAGYIW010000047.1 GCA_018402195.1 Gammaproteobacteria bacterium | reverse complement strand
CCTTTAGATGCTGTTGTGCGCTGCCCATGATTGCCTTCTTGGTAAATAGCCTTGCTTATTAGTGCGTATTCATACGGCGTTACCATAATAAATCCTCCTTGAAATGTGTCAGCGGAAATGTGGCAAAAGTTGTTTCCCGTCAATAATTAAAATTAACCCATGATTGCCTTGCATTGTCCAGCTTTAATTTCAACCGTGTCATCGCAAAGTAGGAAGTTCCAGATTTGCTCCCTTTATTTATGAGGCTATTTGTTAATCTTTTCCCCATGTATGATTATCGCTTGGCTTCCAGAGGTTATTGTATCGTTTATCAATAGCTGGGTTAATGCTTTTACTGCTAGTCATCAATGTGTGTCAATTTTCAGGCATTATGCCTAAATCAAAAGTTACTACTTCGTGCCAACATACATACAATAGGTGCTTGAAGAAAAGGAAAAAATCGCTTACTATCCGGGCACACCCTTAGTCAGAGGAGAGACCATGTCTGAATCTACCACCCACAAATTAAACCCTAGCCCTACCGAACTTAAGCAAGCCTGGATTATCACCCTAACATCAGGCCTCTTCTTCTTCTACGAATTTATTCAGCTGACCATGTTCAACACCTTAACTCCCCACTTGATGAGAGATTTTGGCATATCAGCGGGTGAAACAGGGCTAATTTCATCCTATTACTTCTTGGCTGAAATCACTTTATTGTTTATTGCAGGGATTGTCATCGATCGAGTATCAACTCGAAAACTCATTCTATTTTTCATGTCCCTATGTGTCTCTAGCACAATACTCTTTGCCATGAGCACTTCAATAGCTGTTGCCACTTTCTGCCGCTTTCTTGAGGGCCTAGGAGCAGCTTTTTGCTTTATGTGCAGTCTAAAGCTAGCAGCAGATTGGTTGCCCCCACAAAAGGTTGCCCTCGCTTCTGGACTTTTGGTCACTATGGCCATGATGGGTGGCGTAGTGTCGCAAACCCCTCTAGAAATGCTCATCGAGTATTTAGGTAGCTGGCGTCAGGCCATGTATGTCAACGCTTGCATGGGCACAATATTTATCGTGCTAATTGCAACTGTTGTCAAAGACAAAAATGAATTTACCCGCCCAGAAAAAATCGACTTTAAATACGAACGCTCACTTATTGTTATGGCACTACGCAATCCACTCAATTGGCTTGCTGGCCTTTACACTTGCTTGATTAACATTCCTATTTTTATCTTTGGTGCCCTGTTTGGTATCCTTTTTCTTACCCAGATCCACCATCTTTCTACGCCTGAAGCTGCGACTGTCTCTTCTATGGTGTTTTGGGGCACTGTATTCGGCTCACCTTTTTATGGATGGCTTTCCGATTTGATTGGTCTAAGACGTATGCCAATGATTTTCGGTGCATTACTGTCCATTGCAAATATCATCGCTATCATATTTTGGCCAGATCCTAGCTACATGACATTAATCACGCTGTTCTTTTCGCTAGGATTTGTCACAAGCTGTCAGATCATTACTTACCCACTGGTAACTGAAAGCAACCCGCACAAAATCACCGGCACTTCCCTCGGTATCGCCTCCACACTCATTATGTCTGGTGGCGCCATTTTCCAACCATTATTTGGCATGTTGCTTGAAAAACACTGGGACGGTAAAGCGGTCGATGGTGTTTCTATATATTCCGCCAGTGATTACCACTTGGCGTTGATGATATTTCCTATCATTTTTATCATTAGTGTGATGGCCAGCTTGCTAATCAAAGAAACCTACTGCCAGCATTGTGAACATGACACATAACACCAACATTGCCAGGATATTTCACCAGAGCTCTATTGCCCTAGCATTGCTTTGGCTGAGTTTTTTCTTCATAAATGCTGAAGCTGAACCCTTACCTATTGACAAAGCTTTTAACGTTTACGCCATGTCTGAAGACAACGGTGACATCCTCCTCCGCTGGCACATTGCCCCAGGCTATCAAATCTATCGTGATAGTCTAGTAATTACTAATGCTAAAATCGTCAAATGGCCAGCAAGCCAATTATTCAAAGACAGTTTAGGCCATGGTAAAAAAGTCTACACCCATGAAATCACCTTTCATGCCGAACGTTTAAGTAACCCAAATACGCCTATTTTTGTTAATTTCCAAGGTTGCCATGGCACGTTACAATGCTACCCACCGCAACATTTAACTTTTAACCTCAGTAAGTTAAATCAGTGGCAAGCTCCCTCTCAAACCAAAGCCAATGATAGCCACATGGTATTTTCTCTACTAGGCTTTTTTGTTGGTGGGCTGTTACTAGCTTTTACACCCTGTGTATTGCCTTTATTACCTGTATTAGCGGGCATACTTTTCGGTCAACATTCCAGCTCCATCAGGCGTAAGTTAAGTGTCGCCAGCATATACGTTATGTCTATGGCCACTGCCTACGCATTGGCAGGATTGTTGGCTGCTTGGCTAGGCTATAGCATCCAAGCAACGCTGCAACATCCATCGACATTGATTATTTTTGCCTTAATCTTAGGCACTATGGGCGTATTCATGTGGATGGATAAACCACCTAGCTGGCTATCAGGACGTTTAACCCCTGATTGCTCGACACAAAAATGGTATACCCCGATGTTATTAGGCGCTACAACTTTACTGGTGGCCTCACCCTGCACTACCCCAGCTTTTATCGCCGCACTCACCTACATAACCACTACAGGCAATACCTTACTTGGCGGCTTGGGATTATTTTTGTTAGGCCTTGGCATGGGCTTGCCAATTCTGATTGTCGCTATACTCGGCGTTGAAGTGCTTCCCAAGTCAGGAGCCTGGCTTAACACCACAAAAAAACTTGGTGCAATACTGCTCTTGACAATGTCACTGTGGATAGGCTCTCGTGGAGTCATCCCATTTCTTACACCAACAACTCCTGTGATTGCTCATCAGTCGATACAAACATCCGCAGAGCTTAATGCCACTATTCAGCGGATTCACGATGCAAATATCCCTCTTATCCTGTTTTACACAGCTGATTGGTGTTCTATTTGCCAATCGCTAGAACAAAAGATATTTAACAATGCTGAAGTTATTAAATCCCTAGGTAATACAGCCATCGCCCGTGTTAATATCAGTAACATCAACACTAATACCAAGGCATTAATGCGGCCTTTTCACGTTATTGCCCCACCAACACTGATTATTCTCAAGCCCAATTTCGAGCGCAGTGTTTTAATTGGCAATGTTTCTCCAAGCAAGCTTTTAGATTTTCTTAAATAAAGAACACATTCGATAAGCACATGGTCCTCTTGAAACAACCTCTTTGGTTGAGTACCATCACCATAAACAAGCTAAAAAGTTTGGTGCACTCTAAGGATTACTCGGCACATCCCTGTGCCTCACTCTTCAGGCAACATCCTAGCGGATCGTTGTGATAATCTTCTTTCCTGCAGATTAGCTTAACTCTCTTCTCGCTGTCTTTACCCTACGCGCAAGAAGCCGAGAGATCTCATCTATCCAGGCATAGACAAAATATTCACTCCACTACTGAGTAGCATCACTGAGAACAAGCTAGAAATTTTGGTGCACCCGGAGAGATTTGAACTCCCGACCTCCTGATTCGTAGTCAGGCACTCTATCCAACTGAGCTACGGGTGCAAAGAAAATGGCGGAGAGAGAGGGATTCGAACCCTCGATGAGGTTTCCCCCATACTCCCTTAGCAGGGGAGCGCCTTCAACCACTCGGCCACCTCTCCGACTTAACTCGCGTACCATGCAAGCAAAATCAAGTGGGTTTTATACACTAATTTGAAGAGATATGCCAGTACAAAACAAAGAAGGAACTAACCTTACTGAAAAAGCTATCCCTAAACGATGTTTGCAGGCTGAGTGTCGTCATCATCATCTTCGTAGTAGTCTTGAGATACAGGCGCCTTCTCTTCTTGAATACGCTTGTATATCTCTTCACGATGCACAGACACAGTTTTTGGCGCATTGATACCAACACGTACCTGATTCCCGTTGATGCCCAAAACAGTTACAACAATGTCGTCACCAATAATAACCGACTCACCCACTCTTCTTGTCAAGATTAACATGCTACCTCTCCTCTATTAACTTTCCCTAAACTCCTGTCGT
>JAGYIW010000046.1 GCA_018402195.1 Gammaproteobacteria bacterium | reverse complement strand
AGCAAGGAAAATTTGATAGCAATCACGAGTTTTCCACAAAGTTATCCACAGGTTCTGTGGATAGTTGTTAAAACGATTGTATTGCTATACAGTTAGGGAAAATTTCTGGAGAAAATATTTTCTATGCTATTAAAAATAGCCGCGGTCTTACCAATGGCTCTTTTAGGGCGTTTTCCCTGGTGGCGTCTATCAGCTTCATTGGCATACCCGCGCATCTTGATGTACCACATGATAGCGCATCAGATCCCAGGTAGTAAGCTGAATAAATGGCGGATTCCACCACAACAATTTGCCAAGCATATGCACTATCTCACCATGCATGGTTGGCAGGCGATGACCATGTCTGAGTTAATGTCATCTGACACAGTGCCGGAGAAAGCAGTGGTCATCACGTTTGATGATGGGTTTGCTTGTGTATACGATTATGCCATGCCTGTACTGCGAGACCTGGGCTTGAAGTCAACCCATTATTTACTTTCACACGCTCAAGATAATGCTTGGGATGCGCATAAAGAGGTGAAGCGTGAATCGTTACTGTCAGAAAAGCAGATTGACACTATGTTGGCCAGTGGTTTGGTAGAAGTAGGTGTACACGGTCAGCATCATCGTGCGTTGGTGGATATGGGCTACACAGAGATTGTCGACGAACTAATCATCTCTAAAGAGACAATTGAGCAAAGGCATGGCATACAATGCCTATCCTTGGCCTATCCCTATGGTGCTTGGCATGGTGCGGTGGTCATGGCAGCCAAAGAATGTGGTTTTGATCATGCTGTGGCAGTGAAAAATCGCCTCTATCAGCCAAAACATGATCATCGCTTTGCTATCCCACGCTTGACTATGGACGGCAGAAGGTCCTCTGTGTTAGATTTTTCTCTTAGGTTGGCGAAAGGGTAAGCAAATGGAAAAAATTCCTGTCTCCGTTGTTATATTAACCTTTAACAATGCAAAAACCATTGCTGCTGCAGTGCAATCAGTGCAACGATTTGATCAGGTATTAGCGGTAGACAGCGGTAGCAGCGATGAAACCCTCAGCATATTAAAAGCTTTAGATGTAGAAATCATTGAGTGTGAGTGGTTGGGTTATGCCAGACAAAGACAAGCAGCCATAGCGTATTGTCGTCATCATTGGGTCTTCTTCCTGGATAGCGACGAAAGTGCTGATCCAGCACTTGTAGATACCATTGCTGAAAAAATACAGCAAACAGAGCTTGCCGCACTTAGCGTACCCATCCATGAGCACTTCATGGGCATTCCCAATCATGCCTGGACCAAGCGCTGCCACAAGGTGCGTGTATTTAGGCAATCCAAAGCTGGGATTCCAGTATTTTCAGTGCACGAAGGTGTGGTTGTGCGAGGGCCCGTTGTCGAGGTGTCTGCTGTGATTCATCATTATGGTGAGAAAGATATAGCCACAAAACTGGAAAAAATTCATACCTACGCAACCCTTAGTGCGCAGGATAAATTACAGCATGGGCAGAATCCTTCTTGGCTACGTTTGCTAACTGCACTACCTCTTGGTTTTATCAAATCATATTTGCTACGACGGCAATGTTTTAGTGGCAAGCGTGGACTTATCGCCGCTGTGCATAATGGTTATTATGCCTTTCTTAAGCAGGCGAAGCTTTACGAGCTCAAAGCCGAAGTTGCTTCGTCGAAATCCCAGGCCAACCAGCACTGACCATCTGGAAAATACAGGCCGCAGCGAATAGGCTCAGGGCCAAGTGACTGCAAGGCGCGGGCATAGCGGTGAAGTTGCTCTTGGTGCTGCGCTATCAAGTACTGCTGCTGATTTGCCAGGCTTTCGGGAGAAACGAAGGTGGTTTTAAAGTCAATGATCCAGCGAACACCATTAGAAATAAAGGTTCTATCAATCACGCAAGGGGTGATGTTACCACGCTCAAGGGTGTTGACTGGCCACTCACTTTGCGCTTGGGAATGCGGTTGAAAAATCCACTGAGCGCGTGGGTCTTCCAAAGTTTGCAGCAAAATCGTTTGTAGTGATGAACAAGTGGTGTCTAGCTGATCACTGCCATGTTGCTGTAACATTCTTCGCCAATGGGGTAGCTGCGCTTCTACCCAGGAAAGTTGCCACTTGCTTGGCGGTATCTCACCAAGGCGCTGAAGGGCTTGGTGTAGGCAAATACCTTTGAGTCTTTGTTCATAGTGTTCTGTATCATTCAATAGGTCTGCATGCATGGCCTGATAATGCATCAGAGTTTCAATATCAATATGGGGTTGCCAATGTGAATCTAGCCTCTGCCTATAAAATTGCACTGTGGTGCCCAGCTTAACACCCAACCCTCAAGGTCTAGCACAAAAGCTGCTTCAATCAGCCGCAAAACCATTGGGGTGTGGTAAGATTTATCAGATTCTTGACAACTAATCTTTAAAGTCTTTTTGGCGCGGGTGCAGGCGACATAAAACAAACGAATACGCTCCTGCTGTTCTTTAAGTAATTCTTGTTGCTGCAAGTAGCGATATAATGGTGTGGTTGGGGCATTTTTATTGGAAATAGGACTCATGATCAGGCGTTTTTCAGTTGTCAATGATTGCCATCGCAACAAGGGCTGACTGGCTGGTGGAGGGGGCTTATGGGCAAAGGGAATTAAAACATGGTCAAACTCAAGGCCTTTTGACTTATGGATTGTTAAGATCTGAATATGAGCAGGCTTTTCCATGGAGATAGTTTGGCGATTCAGAGCTTGGGTCAGCTCATTGGGGTGTTGCAGGGGGGGCAGTTTATCCAAGGTTTCAATAAAGCGATCAAAAATTCTGGCATCATTGGGATAGAAAGCGTTAAATCCTAGGGCTAAAGCACCTCTTGCTACCGATTCAGCCATGCCTTGACCATGGTGCCAAGTCAGTAAGTGCTGCATGGTTTTTTTGAATCGATCAAAATTTGATTGGTCGTCAACATGATCAAGCTTTTCGAGGGCCATGATTTTGTCAAAGCCAGATTCAGGCAGAGTTTGCTTAAGTTGCAGCAAGCTTTGTAGGCTTAGACCACAGCAGGGGCTTCGTAATAAGCTCATCCAAGCGGTCATATGGTTAGGGAAGGTCAGGGCCAAAGTCAAAGAAGTCAAATCTTGCGCCAGGGGGTGTTCAGCCAATGAGCTTAGTTCTATTGCTTGGTAAGGCAGCTGGTGATTGGCTAAGGATTGCAGTAGGAGTGGCAAATGAGAGCGTGCACGCACGAGCAAGGCAATACTGTCATCGGGATGTTGTTGGCGCAGTTGTTTAAGGGTGTTAATAAGCCAAGTTTCTTCGGACGAATCAGATTCACTGCAAATGGCCAATGTATCAATTTTGGCTTCATTACTTGGTGGATGAAAAGCCACAGATGGGACGTACGGGATGGCGCAAGCATCAGGTAGATATTGGTCAGGAAAACAGGGCCCTACAGTTTGATTAATCCAATCAATTATCTGGGCATGGCTGCGAAAATTACAAGTAAGCGTTAGTGATCGTAGATGCACAGTGCCGATGCCGTGCTGCTTGGCTTGCATGAAAAGCCCCACATCGGCCTGGCGAAAACGATAGATTGATTGCATGGGGTCACCAACAAGAAACAAAGAGCGATTGTCATGCAAAGACCAGTGTGCTACTAGCGCTTCAATCAAGCCAAATTGCGGTGGTGAGGTGTCTTGAAACTCATCCACCAGCAGATGATGCAGTTGGTTATGTAAAGCCAGAGCGATGTCTTGTGTGGCTGAATTTTCATGGGTGAGGGCGCTCAAAGCGCTGGCGGCAATCTCGATATAGTCAACGTGATTACGCTGGGAAAAAACCAGCTGGCATTGTGCTGCAAGTAGTGGCAAAACCTTGAGTAAGGCTTGCAGGACAGACCAACTATCACCATCAATTTGTGGCGGGGGCAAAACCCGGATGTGTTGCAAAACAGCAAGCAAACCAGGCACATTTTTCAGTGATGCGATGAGTGCCAACATAGCATCTTTTTGTTCTTTCCAATATGCTTTTTCAGCTTTGTCTTCGCTGCTGCAGGGAAATCCACAACGTTTGTTCAAGCTTTTTCGCCACTGACTATCCTGGGTAAGCAGGCAGTTGGCAATACCCAACCATAGCGTGTGGGCATCCACATGAGCATCTGGAAAATCGGTTAAATCACGACATGCGGCAATGGGGTGTGTTTTGTCTTGGATTTGTAGCCCGGCAAATTGGCACAAACCAAAAAAAGATTGCTTTAGCT
>JAGYIW010000045.1 GCA_018402195.1 Gammaproteobacteria bacterium | reverse complement strand
AAGCAAGAAGTAGATGGTCCATTTTCTACAACCTCTTTTTCAGACCTAAATAGCCCAACCAATGCTGATGAAGAGGTAATCTATACTAAAGTAGATTTTACAGATCTACCACTGTCTAATCCAACATCGGATGGAACCACTGCCCCTAATAAAAATTCCAGTAACTCCTCAGAAAGGGATACTGTAATCTATGCAGATATTAATTTTGCAAATCCTAATCAATCTAATACAAAACCGGATAAGGTGACCTACTCTACAACCTCTTTTTCAGACCTAAATAGCCCAACCAATGCTGATGAAGAGGTAATCTACACTAAAGTAGATTTTACAGATCTACCACAGTCTAATCGAGCACAATCTAATCCAAATCCAGATAAGGTTATCTACTCCGAAATAAATTTTGATAATTCTTCTTCTACGTCGGATCAATCAAACCAGGACCTAAGAAAATGGGTAAACACTGGCGGTAAATACCTTAATGGTCGAGTAATGGAAAATGGCTTCATGTTATCTGAGAGTAATAAAGCCCTTGCAAAGGAGCAAGTATCATTATTTTTCAAGCCATCTGATACCATTCGTGATACTTTGCTAAGTAATGGCTATCAAGCAAATAGCTCGAAAGGTTTGCCCGAAATACGCGGACTTGATCTTAATCACAATGACTCAAAATCATTACAGGCAAACAAGCAAGTCATTTACAAAGCATTACTCAATGTTATTATTGAGTATGCTGACAAAAGTAAAAATGTACTTAACCTTTTTAAGCATGCCAATGACAATCTCGTTGCTGAAGCAAATGAAAACAATTGTCCTAAGAATAAACTTCAACGCCACTTGAGTAGAAGTAAAATGCTTACTGAGGCTCAGAATAATATACTACCAGATAAAAGCTCACAAAAATCCATGAATGTTACCTTGTCTGAGAAGCCCGTCTTCAATACACCAAAGCCTCATACACCACCACCCAAGCCTTCAATATGGGCTAAATACCGTGCTTTTGTGCGTAGCTATCCTATTTCCTTCTTAATTATTTCAGCTGTAGTAGGGTTAGGCATTGTTGGCATACCTGCTTACTTTGCTGCCAGGCATCAGAATAGTATGGCAGAGAGAATCAATAGCACTGAACCACCACTATTTGCTCAAAGTAGCCAAGTGAGCTCAGACATAAATCGTCCAGTATCTTCACAGAATTTTGCCTCCACTAGCAATAAGCTTGACACGAATAATGTTGTATCTGAATCAAAAAATGCCCAAGATAATCCTGGCTTGTCCAATGGTAATGACGAAGGCAGCGTTCTTGAAGATAAGCCTACTGGGCTTTCTTATCCTAGCAAATAGATCCCTTAGCGGTACTGCGATAAAAATGAGTCCAGATTTTCTTGACTGATGATCTGGACTCCTATTTTTTGGGCTTTTGTTAACTTTGATCCTGCGTCTTCTCCACATAGCAACACATCAGTCTTCTTGCTGACACTGCAGCTCACTTTGGCCCCAAGAACTTCGCAGTGCTCAGTCAGTTCTTCGCGACTGAAATTAGCAAACTTACCTGTAATGACAATACGCATACCGAGCATAGAACGATCATGCATGTGCTCATGATGCCAAGTTACACCCGCCTGTTGCAGCGCAACAATATGGTCTTTATACAAATCATCAGCAAAATAACTGACAATATTCGCTGCAACAACTTCTCCCACATCGTTTATTCGCTCTAAAATAGCCGTATCAGCTTCCATGATTGCTTGTAAATCTCCGAAATAATTGGCCAATTGATTTGCTGTAGCCCAGCCCACCTCCGGAATCCCCAAAGCATAGATAAAACGCCCTAAGGACACCGCTTTACTCTGCTCGATAGCCTGTATCAAATTGGCAGCAGATAACTCACCCATTCTTGGTAAAGTTGCCACTGAATTTTCATTTAGATAATAAAGATCTACTGGCCGCCTAACCAAACTTTCTGCCAATAGCATTTGCACAATCTTATCACCCAAACCATCTATATTCATGGCTTTGCGAGAGACAAAATGTTTAATCTGGCCCAACATTTGTCCTGAACAAGCATCTCCACGCAAGCACAACATGTGCATACCATCATCTTTGATGGCTATTTTCCCCTGACATGATGGGCAGTGTGTTGGTGGTTTAACGTGTTCTGCATGCGGAGGACGCAGAGATAAAATTGGCCGTATCACTTCTGGAATTACATCACCAGCGCGTCGTACCAATACTGTGTCCCCTACCCTCACATCTTTACGGTGGACTTCGTGTAAGTTGTGCAGCGAAGCGTGCTGCACATTTGCTCCGCCCACAAAAACTGACTTCAATTTGGCCACTGGCGTGATGGCACCACTTCTGCCGACTTGAAAGCTTATATTCTCGAGTAATGTTTGTGCTTCCTCTGCAGGGTATTTATAAGCAATCGCATACCTTGGAGCACGCCCTGTATAACCAAGTTTGGCTTGTTTATCTACTTCATTGATTTTAAAAACAGCACCGTCAATACCATAATCCAAGCTGGGACGTTTACTCGCTAAATCCTGATAGTAACTTTCAGCTTCATTAAGATTTTTACAAAGAGTTGACAATTGGTTAACTGGCAATCCCCACTGGGCCAGTTGTTCTAGCATCTGAGCATGGGTAACAAAGCTAATGCCTTTGGCGACGCCAACCCCATAAGCAAAAAAATGCAAGGACCTTTCTGCGGTAATATTGGCATCTAGCTGTCGTAAGCTGCCAGCAGCTGCGTTGCGTGGATTGACAAAAGTCTTTTGCCCTTGATCTAGGCAACGGGCATTGAGTACATTGAACGCTGAAAGGGTCATGATGACTTCACCGCGAATCTCTATGTACTCAGGTATCACTTGGCTCCGCAACTTTAATGGTATCACCCGCATGGTTCTGACATTTGTGCTGATATCCTCACCACTTTGCCCATCACCACGGGTTGCTGCACTGACCAACTGTCCCTTTTCATAAGTGAGATTAACTGCTAGGCCATCTAACTTTGGCTCAGCTGCCAACGTCCATGTACCTGAACCAAGCTTTTCATCAATACGTTGATAAAATGTTTGAAATGAATCTTTATCAAAACAGTTATCCAAAGACAGCATAGGCCTGCCATGACTCATGGGCTGAAAACCTTCCTGCACCATACCAGAAACACGCTGTGATGGTGAATCTCTTGTGACCAGCTCAGGATGTTTCGCCTCTAGTATTAACAAAGCCTGCATAAGCTTATCATAATCACTATCGGCGATAATCGGCTCATCCAGGACATAGTAACGATAGTCATGATCGCGAATTTGCTCACGCAATTGATATAATTCAGACTCTACCCCCACGTTTCATCAATCCTCTGTTTCAATTATGATTCTGTCATAGCAAAAGCATCGTCCATGTTGACGGTCACCTGACGTGATACGCCTAATTCTCTCATGGTAATGCCTACTAATTGATTGGCAGTAGCTATGCTTTTTTTGTTATGCGTGATCATGACAAACTGCACGTGATGTGATAAAGATTTTATCATACCGTTAAATAAAATAATATTATTATCATCCAGCGGTGCATCCACCTCATCCATCAAACAAAATGGTGACGGCTTGAAATCAAACAATGCGAATATGAAAGCCAAAGCGGTTGAAGTCTTCTCACCACCCGACAACAAATGAATAGAAGAATTATTTTTTCCAGCCGGTTGTGCAATAATCTTAATGCCAGATGTTCTAGTTGCTCTTCCTGTATTTTATTGACCTTGTTTTTGCCAGACTGACATAGTGCATCATGGGTTTGAATGTGTTGTCTAAGTGAATCTTGGTGCTGTTCTAATGCGCTCACTTCGGCTGCTAGAGCGTGTTGTTCACGCTCACTGTCTTGCCACTTGCCTTGAAACACCATCAATACTTGCTCAGCATCATCATGTTTGGCGGTGAACTCTGCCAAAATGTCTACAGAACTATATTTCTGGCTTGTCAGTGCAGCCACACTTGTGCGCTTTTTCTCTAACTCAGACTGAAATTCATTTATTTTTTCTTTTAAATATTCGTATCTTATTTCTATCTAATCAATATTATTTTCAATATTGATGATAGACATTTGATTTTTTTCTTAAATTATCTTTTAAATCAGAAATTTTATTTTGGTGGCCAGGCAGACTTGCCTGCAATTTCTTACCTTTGGCCTGACTGATTAACCAAGCCTTTTCGGATTTGGCAAGACCATTTTTTACCCGCGCTAACGCCATGTCTGCATCACGTTTTTTCTGATGAACAATCAGAGTACTGTCGGACTTCTCTGAGGGTGTTTTTATCCAAAAATTACTCAGCCAGGTGCCCTCTGGCGTAATTAACGAGTGGCAATCTTGTAGTTTGGGTAATTGTTGCATGGCTTGATCCAAGTTATCACAGCAATAAACACCTCTCATGAGAACTGCTATACTTTCGCTACTCCTTACCTTGCTTATTAGCGGCGGACAATGTTTTGGCAAAGACGATATTTTATCCTCTTCGAGGT
>JAGYIW010000044.1 GCA_018402195.1 Gammaproteobacteria bacterium | reverse complement strand
GCTAATATAGCTTCACGGTTATAATCCTATCAGAGGCTGTTAGAAGACGTGTTCCATAAGTGATTATAGTGAGGTTATTGAAGAGTTATTAGTGGCGCCGTACTCTAGATGGCAAATATATGAATGAGCTTTGAGCTTTTAGGCGGTTATTCAGGGGCGACTAGGTATGTCCCATTTTCCCAAATGATAAAAGCTAGCGATGATTAAGCATTCCACTGCTGGGGCAATAAACCAGCCAATACATGTAGCAGTAATGATGCCAACCATAATGGTCATGATCAGCCACAGGGCAAACACTTCCCACCAGATCCCCTTAACCATGGCGCTAGAGCAAGCAAAAGCATCAGAAACAGTCAAATGTTGATCCATGATGACAATATTGACATAAAACCAACGAATCATCAGATATATTCCAGGGATAATACCAAGTACTAGGCCACAGATAATGCCAAGGAGCATGATAAGATTGGCCGCAAGCAACGTACCAAATTTTTTAAAGCCTATGCGAAGGAAATCCCCAGTCTCTATCTTTTCACCTCGCACCAAACGCAACATGGCGTGTAAAAATCCACCAGAAAAGGCTGGGATAAGCGGTATGCCAACCACGGTCACAGCAGCAACAGCACAAATAGCAATAAGAATAATACTATTAACAATACAGGGCACAGGGTTATCTACAAAGCCATGGTATGCTTGCTTGATGACATCATCTATTAGAGGGGGTTTATACAACGATGTAGCATCCATATCGTGCTCTCTTAAATATTTTTTGTTTGATTTGTCGCATTTCCAGTATAGTCACTTGGAGTTAGCTCACGCAGTTGTTGCTTGACCTCAGATGGTAGGTCCAATTTATCAACAAAAGCCTGCAATGTAGCTTTGTCCACCTTTTTACCCCGAGTTAATGCTTTGAGTTGTTCGTATGGTTGTTCCAGGCCATACCGTCGCATGGTAGTTTGGATGGCTTCAGCTAGCACAGCCCAGTTATTGTCTAAGTCTTCACTGATTTTTTGATGGTTAATATCAATCTTATGCAGGCCCTTCATGGTTGATTGATAGGCAATCAACGCATGTGCAATGCCAACGCCAAGATTACGCAACACTGTAGAGTTGGTTAAATCTCGCTGCCAGCGTGAAAGTGGCAGTTTGTTGGCCATGTAATTGAGCATGCTGTTTGAAACCCCAAGGTTGCCTTCAGCGTTTTCAAAGTCAATGGGGTTGATTTTGTGTGGCATCACTGATGAACCCACTTCACCTGCAACAGGTTTTTGTTGGAAATACTCCAAAGCTATATAGCCCCAAATATCCATGCAGAAGTCTAGCAAAATAGTGTTGAAACGCTGGAGAATTTGCAAAAGTTCCACCGTCGCATCATTAGGCTCAATTTGGGTGGTCATGGGGTTGTAATCAATGCCCAACGATTCAACAAAATTTTTGGCAAAAGTAGGCCAGTCTATCTCAGGGTAAGCAATAATATGGGCATTGAAATTGCCCACAGCACCATTGATTTTGCCCATGATGGGAGTTCGGCGTAATTGATCACGCTGGCGTTGTAGGCGTACAACCACATTGGCAAATTCTTTGCCCACAGTGGTTGGCGTTGCTGGCTGACCATGAGTTCGAGAAAGCATGGAAGTCTCGGCATATTCTTGGCTCAATGTTTTGATGGTATTAATAATTTCATCCATGGCGGGGATAAGGCATTGGGAACGTGCTGTGCGCATCATCAATGCGTATGCTAAGTTGTTAATATCTTCAGAGGTGCAGGCAAAATGGACAAATTCGCTTGCGTCTGCAAGGTCCTGAGTTGCCTGAATTTTTTCTTTTAGAAAGTATTCAACTGCTTTGATATCATGATTACTGGTAGATTCAATTTTCTTCACTCGCTGGGCATCTTCCAGGCTGAATTTTTGCCCAATTTGGTCTAATTGCTTGAGCGTATGTGCATTGAGAGGAGGCACTTCTTTGATGTCAGGGTGTTCAGCCAAGGCTTTGAGCCAGGCAATTTCTACCAGCAAACGAAAACGGATTAAGCCGTATTCACTGAAAATAGGACGTATGTCCTGACATTTGCTGTGATAACGTCCGTCTACCGGTGAAATGGCAAAAAGAGGATCAAAACCTTCCATCTTATATTCCTTTGTTGATCGATCGATATTGTAGCATGCTTTTGTCCTGAAGTCTTCTCGAGATGATCATGGCAGCGAGGCACCAAAGTACCCAATCGCTTTGGCCATGATGCCTAAGAGACTGCATATAGTTAAATGCTCCAAGCGAGAAAACACCAGTAATTAACAAATAAGTAAGCAGCGCAAATCCAATAATTTGTCTGTCTGTCTTCTCCAAAATATGCAGCTGAGTACAAATCCCCACCAAGATAGCTATTCTTAACCAGGCATAACAACCTAAAAGCGTCATTTTCCAACTCCAGACGCCATCCTGGACCCACTCCCATGGGAAAGGACCGAACCAATAGTGGCAGCTAATCTGTAGAGTATGCCAAATAAAAGTCCACCAGCTTGGGAATGGTGGGTAAAATTTTAAATCCGCGGGAAAGTGGTATGCTCCTATCATGGCTTTGCTATTTTCATGGAAGGCAATCAAGGCATCACGCAACTGGCTGATAATATTTTCGTCGTGCCAGATTGGTAGCAGCAATGCAAAGCATAGCAAAAGTGAGCTGCCCCATGCAGATGCAATTTTTGCTTTGGGAGATATGGGAATCAATGCCAAAAAAATCATGGGAATAAGACAAGCCATGATCAGGGTCATCGCCTCATGTAGCATCGCTAATAATAGGCCCGCAGTACCAATGATTAGCACTGTTTTTTTTCCAGTAGCATGGTCTTGATAATGACATAAGGTTGCTAACAGCACCCAAACCAACCCGCACAGCTGTAAGCTTTCTTTAAGGGTGATTGACTGCCAAATTAGCCCTTGGGGTAGTAGAGCAAATAGACACAGCACGAGAACATGAGGAAGTGGCTCGACACTAAGCTGCTTTAATAATCGATTAAACCCAATCAAAGCACCCGTAAAAAAGACTATGACAATCTCAGCGGAGAGAAACCATGATGGGGTAATCCAAGTTAGCCACTCCAGTAAGCGTTGAAAGAACAAATACCCGGATGTATCTGTCGGAAGATGGTAATATGAAATGGTCGCTTTAATGTGATAATCGCTGTGATCAACATCGTTAATGGGCAAGTCCATCCAGCGATGGGTAATGAGAATCGCCATAGCATGATGAAGTGTCAGCGACAAAAAGGCAATGATTAGAATAGGCTTGGCATAATCCTGGTGCGCATGCCATAGCCAGTAATAGGTGCCCAGCAAGACAATCCAAGCAAATTGATTGTGTAGTATCACCAAAGCAAAAAACAGGGAAAGGCCAAGGCAGATGGTTTCAGTGCGTGTATGGGTCAATGGCATGGTCTATTCCTTCATTGTTGCGTATGCTATCATGAACGATCACCTGGGAATAGGAGCGAAGCCATTACCATGAAGCGTATCATGTATGTGGTTAATAATATTCATTATTTTATGTCGCACCGGCAATGTTTGGCAAAAGGTGCCAGCAAAGCCGGCTACGAAATCGTGGTTGCTTCTCCCAATAAAGATGGCGCCATCATTCTCAAGGATACTCCCTGGCAGCATGTGTATTTCCCTCTAAGTCGTAGTGGGCTATGGCCCTGGCAAGAAGGACGCTCAATTTGGCGTTTATACCATTTGATCAAACAGTATCAGCCAGATTTGTTGCATTTGGTGACCATCAAGCCAGTGATTTACGGTGGTTTGATTGCCAAGGGGTTTTCCAACATGGCTATGGTTTCAGCGGTGACTGGATTGGGGTATGTTTTTACTGGCAAGCAACTAGGCAGGCGCATGCTCAGGTGGATTGTTGGTGGATTGTATCAATTTGCCTTCAAACATCAAAAAGGCAAAGTCATCTTTCAAAATTGTGATGACCCAGCTTTATTTGTTAAAAACGGTTGGATAAGACAAGAGCAAGCAGGAATTATTCGTGGCGCCGGAGTATGCCCCAAACAATACCCTTTGTTGGCAGAGCTAGATGCACCAAAACCGGTTGTGGTTCTGCCAGCCCGTTTGCTTAAGGATAAAGGTGTGCAGGAGTTTATGGCTGCAGCCAGGCAATTGCAAGGCAAAGCGCGATTCGCCTTGGTCGGGGATGTTGATGAAGGCAATCCTGCCAGCCTTACTCGCCAAGTGATTGAGTCTTGTGTTGCCGAAGGTGTGGCAGAATGGTGGGGTTGGTGCACGAATATGGTCGAAGTATTTCGTCAGTGTCATGTGGTCTGTTTGCCCTCTTATCGTGAAGGTTTACCCAGGGCGTTGGTGGAGGCAGCTTGCTGTGGTAGAGCCATAGTGACCACCAATGTGCCAGGGTGCAGAGAGGTGGTCGACGACGGTGTTGATGGGCTGTTGGTATCTGCAGGGGATGTTGGGGCACTAGTAGATGCATTGAGTTGCTTGATAGCGGATACATCGTTGAGAAAACAGCTGGGTCTGGCCGCCCGAGACAAGGCTGTAAAATTCTTTAGCGAAAAAGTTGTGGTGGACGCTACACTGGATTTATACGGCGATTTGCTCAATTAAGCTATTTTCCAAAAAAATAAAAAAAATCTATGTTTTCTATGCATTTGAGTAAAGAAACATGATAGGCTCAAGTGAAAAAAAACAATAGCACGGTTTTTTGATTTCGTGAATAAGCACGCTTTGAAAGCTGTGTGTTGTTGCATTACTGGTCGATATGGCAGTTGTGGCAACTGCACGCCCAATAATCCAATTCACTAAAAGTGCATGAGGACGTATGAGAAGTAATGTCGACCAGAATAAAACAAAGTGGGTGGTCAAGCGATAATCGAGAAATTATCTAAGCGCTGCCGTACTCTTATGGGTCTCGTAGGCCAAATACCAGTCAACAAACTGTTGAATTCCTTGGGCAATTGGCATGCTCGGGATGAAGTCCAATTCTTTGATTGCACTATCAATATTTGCTGATGTCGCTGGTACATCACCTGGCTGCATGGGTAACATGTTCAGTACCGCTTTTTTCCCTAGCGCATTTTCAATACAAGCAATAAATTCTAGCAAGCGCGTGGGTTGATTGTTGCCCAAATTATAAATTCGATACGGCGCAGCACTGCTGTCAGGGTTGGGTT